>JAPNUX010000005.1 GCA_026626905.1 Desulfurococcus sp. | reverse complement strand
CTAGTGAAAACCGCTACGTTACCCATTACTACTCCATGCTCATTAACTCCCATTTCAGCACCATAAGTCCACCATGGACGAGACAGTAGTACAGCGTAAGTCTCTTTGACATGCTTTACAAAGCCGCTGGTTGCTTTAACTACATCCTCGCTGCGCTTCACGCGAGGAACAAATTCCAGGATCTGAGGTTCATTCGGCTCTCTATCGCTATTCTTACCGAAGATAACTAGGCTACCAGCTGTTGAGTTAGAGAGTGCTACTATCATATCGCACATAATGAAACTCCCATTGTACTCTAATCTCTATTTAATGTAAAATATGTTGAGGGTGCCGTTGACTTATAGCTGGGTATCCTTCTCCTAGTCTTACTCTCAGCGAAGGTAGTGCTCTACGGAGACAAAGGGTATTTCAAGCCGTCTAACTCGACTACCGATGGGTGATCGAGTATATGCCTTGGGAGACGAGTAGTTTGGCTTTCTCGGGATCGTATACCCAGTCGTGTGGTAGCTTCCCAATCCTCTTATAGTACTTTACCAGCCGGTGTATCTTGGATTCTACTTCTATTAGCCCCTTCTTACTGTGCTTGTCTTTCGGGTGCTCCTCTAAGTGTCTTCTCAGGTTTATTGCCTTCCGGATGAGCGACATTAAATCCTCGGGTATTGATATCTTAACGCCGTGCTTCTCGAGTATCTCTGTTAGCCTTCTACCTGTAACCTGTTTCACCAGTGGGATACCGTATTGATCTCTTAGTATAACTCCAATCATTGATGGAGGATACCCTTTTCTAGCCAACTCGACTACTAGTAGCTCTACGTCGCTTGGACTCATCTCTAGCTTCAGCCAGCGGGGTGGGCCTGCCCTCGCAGGCCTCGTGGAGTGTGACTGCCCTCTATCCCTCTTCTTGTTCATGCCTCTAAACCCCTGACCTTTAGTAGCAGGTGCTGCTTTAAAGCCTATACTACTCGAAATTAGAAGGTGGCTTTTAAATATGTAGTCTCAGCTCACTAGTAGCCTGCAATACTTTTTATCTCCTCGAAGATTCTTCTCACAGCTTTAGCTCTATGACTGTACTTGTTCTTTTCATCAACACTCATTTCAGCGAAAGTTTTATCAGGCTTGTCGAGGGGCGTGAAGATGGGGTCGAAGCCAAAGCCACCGCTACCCTTAGGCTCCAGAGTTATATACCCGCAGGTCTCTCCTTCTCCTTTTACAACTAACCCGTCACTCAGTACAGCGACAGCTACAGACTTGAAGCATGCTTCTCTATCTTCAACTCCCTCCATGAGCTTTAGTAAACCTTTGACTCCAATAGTCTTGTAGACGTAGCTGCTGTAGGGTCCTGGAAAACCATTTAAAGCCTTCACGAATAAGCCTGCATCTTCTACTACTACAGGTTTTCTTAGAATTGAGTAGCCCATTAAAGCAGCTGTTAACGCTATTCTAGCTAGATCCTCATCCTGGATCTCAATCTTCAAGCCCTTAAACTGCTTAATTTCGACCCCGTATTCTCTCGCCACGCTGGATATTTCAAGATACTTGTGTCTATTACCTGTAAGTAGGAGTAGCTTAATCAATATACCTCTCCCTCTTCAAGCTTCTTCTCAGCGATTTATCAAAGTACCTGCCTCGCACGCCTATCTCTCTAAGTCTTCTCTCTAGTTCCTCGTAGTCACCCTTATAGCGTCTTCTATATGCTTCCAGGTAGGCCTCCATGAAGTCGTTGAGGAGTGAAGGGTAGAGGGAGGCTATGCTTCTACGCAGGAGGTGGATGTCTATAGCGTACTCTTCTACATCTAAGCTGTAGCCGGCTAGCCCGAAGTCTATCATATATACTCCGCTGCTAGTATATATGAGGTTTGCTAGAGTTAAATCCCCATGGTATACTCCCATGTTATGCATGATAGCGCTCTGCTCGCCGGTGTCCCATGCTATTCTTCTAACGATTTCAATACTCGCCTGGCCTAGGATCTCCGAGGTTCTCGCTCCCTCAATGTACTCCATGACTATGACTCCACCTTCAACATCCACTAGTACTGGTGCTGGAACCCTGAGTCCAGCCTCGTAGAGCTCTGCAAGGATCTTGGCTTCTATTCTAGTCCTAGACTTAATGAAGAGCTCATCGTATAAGGGGTGCCTGTAAGGCTTGCTCACACGCTTCTTTACGACTACTCTTCTACCGAGGAGGTTTGAGATGAATACTATGGATTCAGCGCCCCAGGAGAACCCTGCTTCCTTTAAAGCCATGGGTATACCTCCTCATCCAGCCTGTATCTCTGTCTTACACGCGTCTCCTCCGGCCTGCTGGTTTTACCGTAGAGGTATAGGAGTAGCCCTGTATACGCTATCATAACACCGTTATCCCCGGCTACCTCGGGCGGTGTACCATAGTAGTCTATACCGTATATCTCTCTGAGAGCCTCCATCTTCCCTCGTAGAACCCTGTTGGATGCAACACCTCCTACTAGAAGGAGCTGCTTCTTACCTGTTAAAGCCAATACTCTCTCGGAGACCTCTACAAGCATGTTAAAGGCTGTTTCCCTCAAGCCATTGCAAATTCTACCAAGCTCTCTCCTATCTCCTCCAGCCCTCCTAGCTTGACTTAAAGCTGCTGTCAGCAGGCCTGAGAAGCTTAAGTCGTTGCCTTTCACAGTGTAGGGGAGGGGCTGGAACTCAGGGTTCCATTCAGCGCAGACATCTACTGCATGCATCCCGTTAACCACGTAGGGTGGAGCTATGCCTACCTCTCTTGCAAATGTATCAAAGAGGTTGCCTAGTGGTATATCTAGTGTCTCACCTACAACTCTAAACCTCTGATCCCTCTGAACAACCACCATTGTATTCCCGCCTGAAACATATACTACCACGGGATCGCTAAAGCCTCTGTACAGCTTGCCTATCTCTATGTGGGCGACAGCATGGTTCACGGGTACTAGAGGTTTATCGTAGTATTTTGAAAGGAATCTCGCGAGAGTAGCCCCTGTTCTCAAGCAGGGGCCTAATCCTGGTCCTACAGCGACAGCAATAGCGTCTACTTCTCCTGGTGTTAGGCCTGCCTCCTTAAAGGCCTCCACCAGCGTGCTTGGAGCTACTTTCACGTGGTGTAATGAAGCCTCTCTTGGATGAATTCCTCCTTTCTCAGGCTTGTACTGCTTGTTCACGTTTGCTAGTTCCTCGGCGAACCCCTCCCTGAATCTAACTACTCCTACACCGAAGGTATGACTTGTAGACTCCACTCCAAGCACTACGATTTCTCTGCTTTCAGCTTCAACTGGCAGTTTAACAGGGATGCGTTTTCTCATGTTTCTTCCACGTTAGGGTGGCCTCGAGGCAGCCTACTTAACGTACTCTGTGTACCCGCATTTACCGCAGTGCCATCGAGCTACTGGCTGCTTATGGAACGCCATGAAGGAGCCGCATTTAGGGCAGATCTTATTTTTTCTTCTTATAACTCCCTTACTGTAGTCTACCTCGTATAACTTGTGGATGTAGGGCATTAGGCACCAGCCTCCTGGCTTGAGATCTTCTGGAGGGCTTCCTCGTTGCGTTTAACTATGAATTCAGGCTCGAATAACCTAGCTCTCTCCTCGCTCTCATATATGTGGGCTTCGACAAGGCTGACCCCTAACCCGTACTCTGTTTCAATGCTTCTCACGTAAACGAGGCTTACGCTTCTACCATAAGCTTTAGCTAGCGCTTGTCTCAGTAGTCCTCTATTCGGGGTTCCCTCACCTGCATGTGCTACTTTAATCTTCAACTCGATTCTTCTAACTAAGGGATTGTACTTCTCCTCTACTACCACGCCACTATACTTGTCGAGCTGTATTGTCTTCGCCACCTACACCACCATTCACTTAGGCTTTAAGCACGTAGGGCTTCAATCCTTTAAGTAGTTTTAAAGCTAGCAGCTTTAAAACTCTTCTAGACCCTGTGATCTCTACAACACCTACATCAGGCTGCCCGTATATTATCTTTGAGTAGCCGGCATGCATGAAGGGGATTACTGTGAGATCCTCTTCGCCATCAACGCATACAACTCTAGCCTGACGTATAAGGGCTGCTGTGAAGGATTTCATGCTCACAGCTCCATGTGGATTATGGATTACAATACTACATGAAGCTGGATAGGGGCCTCCGCCAGCTCTCTTAGTCTTTGCGTCGACTACTATGATTCGAGCTAAATGATTCCTCGATACAACATCGCCTACAGCGACCTCGGCTTCCAGCCCTCTCACAACCCCCCTAGAAGGTGTCACATAGAGTTCTCCCTGGGGGAGAGCGAGGAAGAGCCTGTAGCTATCTGGTAGCTTTAACACTGGTGTTAAGCTACTCAATCTTCACCACGTACTTGCCTCGCGTCTCCAAGCCTAGGGTTTTAGCTACCGCTGACTTCTCAGGGTTGAAGACTATTACAACACCACTCCACTCGAAAGTAAAGTCTCGTGAACCACATACAGGGCATGTAGCAGCATCCTTTGGAACTAGTGCTCTACACTTACGGCATGCTTTGAAAGGCTTGCTTCTACTGCTCACTTAGCTCCCCCCTTTCCCTTAAGCCATTCTAGTTTACCTAGATGTGGCTGCCTCATAGTCATATGTATTCTCAATCCTTTACCTGGGAGTATTCCAAGTGTATATATGCGTGCTCTAACAGAGTCGCCTTTCTCCACTATTCTCCTCGACTCCTCGAGGAGTAGTATTGAACGGGATGCATCGTAGCTAACTCTCTCATCAGACACCTGGTTTATGTGTATGAAGCCGTCTACAACACCCAGGTTCACGTATAATCCTGCTCTCGTCACGGTGACAACTTCGCCTTCAACGATCTCCTTGATAAAGGGTGCGAAGACCAGCATATCTACCTCGACGTCGTGGTATGTGGCTCCATCTCCTGGAAGAATCCTCCCGGTTTCATCGACTTTAGCGTCAACTACAGCTACTACTACTCCAAGCTCTTCTCCTCCATCAGGCTTCTCTATGGAGACTATTGTCCCCTCATACCTGCCTCTTAATTCCTCGAGCGCGACAGCCTCTACAGGCCTACCGAACTTCGAGGGTGGTATTCTAACAACATCTCTGATCTTGAGCAGCGAGTACATTGCTTGACACCAGTTTAAGCCGGCTACTGGATAACCTAGGGTACTCTGGGTTTAAATAATAACGAGTAGACTGTGCGAGGTGGAAGCGTGGATTCAGCGCTCTCTATCCATGGATTTAAGCTTCTCGATGTTTTCTATCTCACCTGGATCCACGCTACTAGTAGAGAAGAATGCATCAAGTATCTCCTTAGCTAGCTCCTCACTTGTAAGCCTAGCACTTAACGCGAGAACGTTAGCATCATTCCATTTCCTAGCGCCTTCAGCATTCTTCGAGTCCGTGGCGAGGGCTGCTCTAACACCTCTCACCTTATTGGCTGCTATGGAAACCCCGGTTCCAGTATAGCATATAACCACCCCGTAGTCTACCTCCCCTCTAGCCACCATTGAGCCAACCTCGAAGCCTACATCAGGCCACGGGTAGGGCTTACCGGTGGCGAGAGCCCCGACAACTTTAACCTCGAATCCCTTACCTCTAAGATACTCTACTATGAAGCGGGCAATACTGTACGTGTCATCTGAGCCTACGGCGACACGCATTAACACCACCATGTTAAAGTAGAAGCATGAGAATCGTTTAAACGCTTATTCTTCGACACTACTCTCTGAGCGTTGCTATCCTGCTGCCATCAGGACTGAAGATGTAGAGTCTCTTTAAAGCTATATGGGCAGTGTCGCCTGGCTTTAGTGAATCCCCTGGTTTAACTAGGGCTTTAACCATATGGCCGCTAACATTTATTATAGCGTAGTCTCTAGAACCTGCTGTTTCAACAAACTCAACAGTACCCTTTAATCTATACTTTGCTCTAGCCTCCTCTACTGAGGCTGAGGCTTCATCAGGTCTAATACCTATTTTAGATCCCTCCGGTATCCTAATTAAATCTAAGCCTTCAATAGACTTCACTATACTCCAGTCCAGTATATTCATTGGTGGATCCCCGATGAACGAGGCTATGAAGAGGTCGGCGGGCTCTTCGTAGAGCTCCTTAGGCTCTCCCACCTGTATTACCTTGCCCTTGTGTATGACTACAATTCTATCTCCTACAGCAAATGCGTCAGCTTGATCGTGTGTGACGAGTATTGTTGTTATACCGAGGTCTCTTTGAATCTTCTTCACGAACGCTCTAGCAGTGACTCTTACTCTAGCATCCAGGTTTGAGAATGGCTCGTCTAGTAGTAGGACACTAGGCTCTTTTACTAGTGCTCTAGCTAAGGCTACTCTCTGCTGCTGCCCGCCCTAAAGCTGGCCGGGGTATCTGTCGAGTACCTCACTTATCCCTAGGATGGATGCGATCTCCTCAATCTTCTTCTTGATCTCGCTTTTAGGGACACCCTTGATCTGGAGAGGAAATGCAATATTATCGAAGACCTTCATGTTGGGATATAACGCCCAATTCTGGAATACCATTCCTATATCTCTTTTCTGCGGTGGAACGTATATTCCTTTTTCAGCGTCAACTACAACCCTACCATTTATTGTGATGCTTCCCTTCGAGGGTTTTCTAATCCAGCAATACTTCTAAGAAGTGTTGTCTTACCTGACCCTGAGGGGCCTAGGATTACTAGGAATTCACCCTTATAGACATCTAAGTTCACGTTATCTAGTGCTATGACTCTCGGTGGAAAGATCTTTGAAAGCTCTTTAATCTCGATGGCGACATCGCTCATTAAGCTTTAACACCTCCACCATAGGCTTGAAGCCCTCTAATGAAGTATCTCCCTAAAGCTATAAATACGATGAGAGGCGGTAGAGAGCCTATGAGGGCGGCTGCAAACATCTCGTTGTAGAGATTACCACTCTGACCCACATAGCTGAAGATCTTGAGTGTTATGTGCTTCTCGTAGCCTAGAGTAGTCATTAAGGGAATGTAGAAGTTATTCCACGTCATAATTAAGAGGAAGATCATAGTTGAAGTAAGCCCTGGCCCTAGAAGCGGCAGAACTACCTTCCTGAATATTCTTAGATCCCATGCTCCATCCACCATGGCTGCCTCAACGTAGAATCTCGGCACAGCAGAGATAAAGATAACCATTAATAGCGCTGCCATCGGAGTGTAGTAGGTCATGAATGCCACGGCTAACCCGGGCAGAGTATTGTAGAGCCCGAGTGATCTAACAAGTCTTATAAGCGGTACTAGTATAGCCTGGTAGGGTATGTAGGTTGCTATAGCTATAGCTATCATTATGGTGTTGCTCAGCTTATCCATTCTCCTGTATATAGCGTAAGCTGCGAGAGCGCCGAGAAACGTGGATGCTCCTGCAACAGGTACAACAACCAGCACGGTATTAATGATTGGGGTTTCCAGCTCCCCTGCCACTTTCACTAGAGTCTCTAAGCTTGGATTCATTGGAGGGGAGAGAACAGGGGTCCCCTGGACTTCAGCCAGGCTTTTCAGAGAGCCTGATATCAAGCTATACACTGGTATAATCCATAGGATCCCGAAGACAGCTATTATTAAGCTTGCAACCACCTGGTTCCTGGCGTAGCTGACCATTCACCCTGCACCTCTTAGAATCCACCTTCTAATACCATACATGGAGTAGGGGATAGCTATGAAAGCTGAGACAGCTATTATGACTATAGCGGCAGCTGAAGCCAGGTAAAGGTACATGGAGGTGAACCTGCTAAAGATATACATAACCATGGTCTCCGTGAAGGGGTTCAAGAACAACATTGAGTAGGGGAGGTCGAACATCTGTATAGCGAATAATGCCAGGAATATTGTTGAGAGAATGAATCCCTGGGAGGAGTTAGGTAGAATGATTCTAGCTAGTATAGTTAGCACACCAGCTCCATCCACCATAGCACTCTCAATGAGACTCCTGTTGACATTGTAGAATGCAGCAAGATAAAGCATTGCTGAGAAGCCAGCGTAAACCCAGACTGACGTTAAAACAGTGCTCCAGAAGGCGTTACCGCCTTCAAGCCAGGCCGGCCCCTTAATACCCACTTCTGCTAGGATGGCATCGAAGCCTTTGTACTGGTCGTAGAGCCACCTCCAGATGATCCCGGATACCACGAGGCTAAGGGATAGAGGGTAGAGGAAGAGTGCTACGAGAGTATTCCTCACCCTAGAACTTGTAAACTGGTATATGCTTGTAGCAAGTAGAAGCCCTATGGTATTACCCAGGAAGACTAATAAAACCGCCCATAGAAGAGTTCTTTTAAAGGATTCAACGAACTCAACACTCGAAAAGAGGTCCTCGAAGCCTTGCAAACCAATGAAATCTGCTCCACGGGAGATGGGTGTGAAATCGTGTGTTGCAATGTAAACATTCCAAAATATCCCGTAGTAGAGGAGGCCTGCGAATACGAGGATAGGGGATATGAAGAGGAAAAAGGTTTTAGAGTTCATGTTCATTAGAGCTCCCTCTTTAAGCCCATGGAGGCAAGTAGCCTGCGAACGGCTTCTCCTTAGTACCCATTATGTAGCCGCTCTGCTCCCACTGCGTTCTCTCGGAGGCTAGCGCCTCCCTTACAGCATTATACCATAAATCTGTGTTCTTGGTTTGAGCTAATAGTACAGCCTGCTGGAGTAGCTTCTGCCATACATCAGAGAAGAGGGCTCCATGCGTTAAACTGAAGACCTGGGCGTTAGAGTTCTTGTACTCTTCTACCTCCCATCTCTGAATGGATGTTGGGTAGATATCAGCTGGTATATCAGGGTAGTCGGCTATGCTGCCTTTAAGCGGGTTGAATATCTTCTGGCCGTCTCTTGAAGCGAAGAACTTAGCGAACTCTAATCCTAGCTGGGCCTGCGGGCCTTTAGGCACGCCTACTGCATCTATAACCATGTTGTATATGCCACTAGTGCCGGGGAATGGAGCGACTATTATATTGCAGTCAGGGGTGATATTGGTCACTGGGCACATCTTAACATTCGGGTATACGTTGTATATTAAGCCTACAGCCCAGTCGCCATCAACGTGGAATGCCCCATTACCTTTAACTACTTGATCCACTGCGCCAGTCCAGTCGAGGGAAGCCCAGTTGCTTGGGAATGTGTCTGCTAGCTTAAGGAATATGTTTGTTGCCTCAATTATAGCTGGATCATTAGGGCTGAGAGTTCCATACATGAACTCAACGAATTTCGTCGGGCCTCCTACAGCCAGGAATATCTGCTCCCATAAGTGGAGTACTGTGAAGAGGTCTGCTCCAGCTTGCACCATTGCAGGTACTCCATTCTGCTTAAGTGTCTCAGCAGCACTCACTAGCTCCTGTAGTGTTGACGGGGGTTTAATACCATACCTGTCCAGGACCTGCTTATTCATGAATATCAGGTTAGCTCTGTGCAGGTTCACAGGTAAAGCGTAGAGGTTCCCTGACAGCATACATGCTGCCCCAGGAGGTGTGGAAGCGATATCAATCTCCTTCGCTATACTGGTTAGATTCTCGAAGTCGCCGGCGCCATGAGGAGCAGCACTAAAGTAGCTTATGATCTCGGGGCCGCAGTGAACTTGGAATGCTGCTGGAGGATTACCAGCCATGATTAACGCTATAATAGCGAACTTAGCGTTAACACCAGCACCTCCTGGTACAGCTGTCTTTTCAACTTCTATCCCAGTCTTCTGAGTGAAGTTCCCTATCAATGCGTCTATAGCGAATCTCTCAAGGCCAGCCCACCAAGCCAAGTGTAGAAGCTCATTTTCTTCGGCGGGGCAGGGGTAGTGGTTGGAGCGGTACCAGGCCATACTGTAACGTAGATGATGGCACCGATGACTATAACAGCGAGGATTACGGCTATCAGGATGTATAATGTAGTCTTCTTTCCAGGAGTAGCCATTGAATCCAGCCTCCCTTCTAACACCCACTGATAGTTATCCTATAGTAGGGCTTTTAAGTTTTATGCTCTTCTCTATATTCTATACGAGTAGATATCATAAACACTACAAAACTCCCACAAGCTGGTTATTGAGGTAATGAGGCTAGTAGCCTAGAGGGATAGTGGGTTGCAGGCTTAGCTTGAACTAGGAATTGAATTAAAATGTCCTTCGGAGGAAAACTATTCGCCTTCTCTAACGTAGGGTATGCCGACGCTTCTCGGAGGCTTCGATTTACCTATGACGCCGATGGTTACCAGTAGTGTTGCAATATAGGGGATAGTATTCATTAAGGGTACTGGTATGATGGCTTTAGCAGCCTCTATGTTTTTAAGGTACTCGGTTAGAGTCCATAGGGAGCCGAAGAGGAAGCTTCCTCCTAAAGCGTACAGTGGATTCCAGTTAGCGAAGTTCACTAATGCGAGAGCTATGAAGCCTCTTCCAGCTGGAAGCTCTTTTGTGATAGCTGCCAGCCAGTCTATGCTTAGAACAGCGCCAGCTAGACCTGTTATCGCTGCACCTATCACTGTGGCTGCAAGCTGTATTCTCTCCACGTGGACTCCTACAACATCAGCTGCCTCAGGGTTCTCGCCGCAGGCTCTCAGCTTAAGTCCCAGACTGCTTCTATATATCACGAGGAATAATACTACAACGAGAACCAGGGATGCTATGAAGAGAGGTGAGACCCCTAGCCATGGTATCTTCGGTACTTTAACACTAGGGGTGTAGTATCCTCTAACCTTCCATACCGCTTCTATCCCGTATGCTACGAAGCCCCCTGCAAACAGGTTTACTCCTACCCCGGAGACTATCTGGTTGCCTTTAAGGTAGACGCTTATAACACCGTGGATTAATCCTAAGAGAGCACCTGAGCCTATTGCAGCAGCTACTCCTAGCCACGGGTTTAATGTTGCATCCGCTACTGCTACAGCTGTGAAACCAGAGATCAGCATTATACCCTCTAATCCTATGTTAACCACACCACTCCTCTCAGCTAGGATCTCGCCTAAAGCTGCTAGCAGTATTGGCGTCATAGCCCATGTTGATAGCAGGGCTACATCTAAAGCTAGCTTTGAATCAATCAAGCCTCCTCACCCCTTAAGCTCTCCTTTACCCTCATTCTCCTAACAATATAGGAGGCTATTGGTACTGCTAGTGATATAACGATTATACCCTGTACTGCTTTCACCATTTCGAGCGGCACGTTAGCTGTGATCTGCATGCCTCTAGACCCCGCTGTAAGCATGCCTATAATCACCGATGACAATATAATCAGTATTGGGTGATTCCATCCCAGTAGCGCGACTGTTATACCGCTAAAGCCTAATCCAACTATATTTGATGCGCCTGTTGTAATAGCGTACTCTGGAGGTCTACCAGCGATCTCGAGGACACCGGCGAGCCCTGAGAGAACCCCTCCAATCACGAATACGTATAGTATCTGTAGTCTCGGATCTATTCCAGCGTACCTAGCTGAGCGTAAGCTGTACCCTGAAACCCTAATGCTATACCCGAGTCTCGTGTACCATAACACAATGAACGTTAGGATCACGGCTATTAATGCTATTATCAGGGAGAAGCTGAGCTCTGTCCCCTTGAATAGCAGGGGTAGCCTGCCTTCAGGCGGCATTGAGATAGTTTTATCAGGGCTCTTCGGATTATAGTAGACGTATACTCTAGCATACTCTACTATCCAGAAGGCTATCCAGTTGAGCATTATTGTTGAAACTACCTCGTTGATATTCCTCCATGCTTTAAGCACACCTGCTATAAGACCCCATAGAGCTCCTAGAGCCGAGCCTAGAATTACTGCCAGTGGGAGGTAGAGGTAGCCTGGTAGGCTCATAGATGCCACTATTACTGCGCCAAGAGCACCCATGTAGACTTGACCTTCAGCACCAATATTGAAGATCCCTGCCCTCATGCTTACAGCAAAAGTTAAACCGGTTAGCATGAGAGGAGTAGCGTAGCTTAGGGTCATCGCGGTGTAGTATGGGTCGCCTAGGTTTAATGATGTCTGGAAGAGGCTAGCGTAGGCGATGAATGGGTTATAGCCGCCTAAAGCCATGAGGACAGCTCCTATAAGGAAGCCTACTGCCAGCGCTATTAGAGTGTTTAATAGTAGCGGGATATTCTCTTTGAGCGCAGTCGACATGAGCCACCAGCCTCCTACATGCCTTTAGCCTGTTCTAGCGTGAAGCCTCCCATCATTAAGCCCAACTCCTTCTCAGTGACACTAGATGGTTCTACTACTCCCATGATTCTCCCCTCATATATAACAGCGACTCTATCGCTGAGGCTTAATACCTCGTCTAGATCAGAGGATATAAGGAGTACTGCCTTCCCGGCATCCCTCATCTCCAGTAGCTTCCTCCTCACGTATTCTGTGGCAGCTACATCAAGTCCTTTCGTCGGCTGAGATACTAGTACAACCTTTGGATCTCTAGAGAACTCTCTTCCAACAAGCAGTTTCTGCTGGTTTCCTCCACTCAAGCTTTTCACCGGGGCATTCAGAGATTTCGTGTATACATCGAACTTCTTGACCACTTCCTCGCTGAACTTCTTTACCTCGCTCTTCCTTAGCATGGAGAGCTTGTTAATGAATCTATGATTCCACAGCTGTGTTAATATCATGTTCTCTGGTATGCTCATCTCTACTACTAATCCAACCTTTCTATCGTCAGGTATATAGGATAATCCAAGCTTGTACCTTTCCATTGTGGGGAGGCGTGTTATATCCATGTTATCTAATAGTATTCGGCCCTTAGAGATACTTCTTAAACCAGCTATTGCTTCAGCCAGCTCCACCTGCCCGTTACCCTCTACACCAGCGATACCCAGTATCTCGCCGTACCGGACTTCAAGTGAAACACCTTTAACAGCCGGGGCCCCCATATCGTTTAATACGTAGAGATCCTCGACTACTAGAGCTGGTCTACCAGCTTCCCTGGGCTTCTTCTCGAGCTGTAAGAAGACTTCCCGTCCAACCATCATTTTAGCGAGTTCTGCAGGACTAGTCTTACTGGTTTCCACTGTGCCTACTACTCTACCTCTCCTTAAAACTGTAATTTTGTCTGTTATCTCGAGGACTTCTCTTATCTTATGCGAGATGAATATCACAGTTTTACCTTGACTCTTAAGCGCCTGGAGGCTCCTGAATAAACCCTTAGTTTCCAGTGGTGTTAGATTCGTTGTAGGCTCGTCTAGTATGAGCACGTTGACGTTTCTAGCCAGCATTTTCACTATCTCAATACGCTGCCTGACACCGAATGGGAGGTCTTCGACTACTGCATCCAAGGGTATTTCAAGCCCAGAGCTTTTAGCCAGCTCGGCTACCTCGCTTCTAGTTAACGGCTTCTTTAAGCCTAGGACTATGTTCTCGTATGCTGTGAATGCTGGCACGAGAGATATATGCTGGTGCACCATTCCAATACCGAGGCTTAAAGCATGAGCCGGGCTCTTGATTCTAACCTTCACGCCACCCACGTATATCTCGCCGGATGTCGGCTTTAAGAGACCTGAGAGAATCTTCATTAGTGTTGTCTTACCAGCCCCATTCTCACCGAGCAACCCGTGGATTTCTCCTCTTCCAGCCTTGAAGTCCACGTGTCTTAACGCTACAGTGCCGTCCGGGTATACCTTCGTAATATCCTTCATTAATACTGATTCTCCAGCAGCCTCCATAGTAGACCCCAGGTTATTAACCACTCTTCTAGCCGAGGTTTCACTCTTAAATCTTACCCTCGAATGAGATAAAATGAGAAAATAAGGTAAAAATAGCTGTGTAAGGGCTTGCAGCAGGTTTCTTAGCCGACGTTAAGAGCGCTTCTAACCTCTGCTATGGATTCCGATGAGTACGGTATTTTAGCTGCTATATCAGCGAAGCTTAACCCGCTTACTTTAACGCCAGCTGGATCAGCTACCAGCTTATCCTTCAGCTTGAAGACTTCATCCCAGATCCATGATGGAATAGAGTCCCTCATAGCTTTAACCTTACTGTATATTTCATCCCTGTTTACCTTCTTCCCAGCTTGAATTGCTATCTGCAGGAATGTATCAAGGTCTTCCAGGGTACTGATGCCTACACCTCCCTCCTTAAGGCCTAGCTCGAGGATTCCACCATACTCGCTTATCTTGCCATTCTTGTAGTCTAGTGCTCTTTGAATAGCTGTGTACACGCCTACATCAACTCTCTTCATCATTGAGGCTATTATAAAGCCTGGTTTAATCCAGTCTTGATCCGCATCTACTCCAATAGCGAACGGGGGTCCCTGGCTCCTCCCCTGACTCTTACAGTATTCTTCTACAGCCTCGAATATTCCGATTCCTGTTGCACCAGCAACATTATATACTAGTCCTGCGCCAAGCCCTAGCTGGGCTTGGGTAGCAGTCTTACCTTTAGCCGGGTCGTTGAAGGCACCTGTGTAAGTGTAGAGTATTTTCAATGGTTTAATGCTGGCTCCAGTCTTCTGGGCGTAGATGCTTTCACCGTACCTTATACCCCAGTAGTATCCAGCTTCAAACTTGTAGAGTACTGGTATCTCCATGCCGAGTACTACTCCTACAGCACTGTAGTTATAGTAGTGGGCTACCATGCCTGCTAGAGCTCCCACTAGAGCACTCCCCTCATGCTCCTTGAACAACACGCTCAGAACGTTTGGTTTATCCGGGATGTAGCCGTCTATGATAGCGAACAACTGGTTAGGATACTCATCTGCAACAGTTTTAACTGCCTCAGTCATCAGGAATCCAACTGCTATTATAACGATATACCTGCCCTCCTTAGCTAGAGTTCTAAGATTCGGCAGGTAGTCTGATTCACTAGCGCTCTGAACCTCCTTGAGCTCTAACCCAAAGTCTTTTGCAGCCTTAGAGCCGCCTAGATACGCCATATCGTTGAAGCTTAAGTCTCCTCTACCACCTACATCGTATACTACTGCTATTGCCTTCCTGGCTTCCTGTGGTTGCTGGCTAGTATAGACTAGGTATGCTGCTACTCCAGCTACTGCTACTACTACAACGGCTACAAGGATTATAGCTGCTGTTTTAGTTATAGCTTGACGACTCAATCTCCACGCACCTCTCGTTTAAACCATAATTAGGAGTAAGCAGGGTATATAAAAATCTTACTAGTATATTCAACTAGCATTATAGTCCTGCGTTGAGTGGGGCACCTTTACACATGCTTTGAAACTCTAGTCTTTGAGTAAATCGACTTTAAGGTCTAGCAGTCTTGCTAAGTCGGCTAGCTCGCTGGAATGATCTCCGAGAACTAACGCGTAGTGGTTTCCAATGCTTTCTTCAAGTATCTTTCTAGCACCTGCCAGCTTTACTTTAACTTGTGTTCTACACAGGTATGGCTTCCACTCGTGTTCAGTTATAACTCCAACACCTATCCTCAGAGTGTCAAGCTTATTATTCAACCTGTAGACTGTGACCTTCCCGCCCTCAGGGTACTCAACTCTAACTCCAATCCCCGTATTGCTCTCAAAGTGAGTGTAGATGTGGTAGCCTCCGATAATAGGGCTTGTGCAGTGAGCTATTACCACCTCGCTGTCCTCTATCCATGAAGGGTTTCCCATGAAGACTGGATTACCGGTTGCGAAGCTGCCTAGAGCTATGCTGTAGAGTAAGGGTATGTCGCCTTCACATCCAGCTGGTGTTAGATTAGTATTGAACTTAGATACAGCTAGACACGCGGTTGTCCCCTTCGCCTGTATTAGATCGAAGCATTTTATCGTGAAGCCGCATAACCTGTATCTCTCTACAATCCTCTGGAGAGCAGCGTAGACTCTTAGAGCTCTCTCCACCTCTCTAACAGGCTCCTTGAGTACTACGCTTTGAGCACTGCTTAACACTTCTCTAACAGTTTCCCCATCAGCTACAGTCTTCTCGTACTCCTCGTAGAGTTCTTCTAGTGGAATGTAGACTAGTTCGCCTAGCCCGCGCCCCCGTGCTATTTCACTGCTAGCTGTACTATATATAAGCCACGGGCTTACCCCGCCTACAACCCCGAACCTGCACTCTCTAATCCTCCTGTATGCGTCGGCGACCCTTGAAATCCTAGATAGCAGGTTTTCCAGCTCCTCTACCCCTCTATACTCTGCTACATTAAACTTGAATCCCCTGTCTCTAAGATACGCTGCAGTCTCAACTACAGCTGGTAGGCTGTTATACCTATCAGTATAGAGCACGTAGAGGAGCCTCGACTTCTCGGCAATCCTTGAAATCAAGTGTTCTGTGCCACCTGTAGCAGCTAGCACAGTGTGTACAGTACACTCTGGGAGTGAATCAATATTGCTATCTGAGACTACGCCACCGTAGAAGACTCCACGTGGAATGCGGTCTTCAATTTCTCTCCCATATCCTTCACCAATACTCAATCCGAGAGTAGAGGTGACTATGGAGAAACACGTAGACTTCAAGCTGCTTAACACCTCATCGAATTAACAGCTATCTCATTGATAGTGTAGGCTTATAACAGTGCTCGAGGAGCTTTAGCCGCCAGGATTCCAGATGTGCATGCCACTAAAACTATTCAGGAATACCTTAATGTAGTTAATACTACCGTGAAAACTAGAAGAGCGTGTTCCCCCATTTTATATTTAAGCGTAAAGCCAGCACTTCACTTTTACCCTCCCTAAGTCGATTAACGGGGGTTCTTTCACCTCACAGATCTGTCGCTTGAAGGGGCATCTGTCAGCGAAGACGCATCCTTTAGTCCTCTTCGTGATATCGATCGAGCCAGCACTGTATTTGAGTTTCGCCCCCCAAGTTCTATCTATTAGCGGTACTGATTCCTTCAGTAGCTTGGTGTAAGGGTGGTTCGGCTCCTCTAGGACTTCAGGAGGCCCTTCCTCCATTAACTGCCCTCTATACAAGACTACTATGCGGTCACTAGCGTAGTGTGCTAGCGAGTAGTCGTGGGTTATTACCACTGGTGTAACCCCGTACTCCTTCTTTAAGTTTATGAATATGTTGAGTATATCTATTCTCGTCGAAGCGTCAACCATGGATACTGGTTCATCAGCTATTATGAACTGCGGCTTAGGAAGGAGCGCCCTCGCGATCGAGACTCTCTGCAATTGCCCGCCGCTTAACTGGTGGGGGTACTTTCCTTCAAGGTCTTGTATTCTAAGGCCGAGTCCCTCAAGTACATCCGAGATCATGGTTTTAGCAGCTGTTGGGTTGTCCTTGAGCTCGGGGAAAAAGTTTCTTACCGTATCGTAGAGGACATCCAGTACTTTCCTTCTTGGATTAAAGCTGGCGTAGGGGTCTTGGAATACTCCTTGAACCCTCCTAAAGTACTCTTTTATCTCACTCCACTTCCTTAGATTCCATGGGTCTATTGCTCTCTCACTAGTATACATTACAATGTTACCACCTGATGGCTTTAACAGCCTTAGAACCATCTTTGCTATCGTGGATTTACCGCTACCCGACTCGCCGAGAATACTTAGTATCTCACCACTACGTATATCGAAGCTTACTCTATCAACAGCTACAATCTTCTTTTTACCTAGGACTCCAAGGCTATATATTTTGGTTAACTCCTTTAACCTGATGAAGGGTGTGCTCAACCCTGGT
Source organism: Desulfurococcus sp. (assembly GCA_026626905.1). Lineage (NCBI taxonomy): Archaea > Thermoproteati > Thermoproteota > Thermoprotei > Desulfurococcales > Desulfurococcaceae > Desulfurococcus > Desulfurococcus sp. The sequence goes on along the minus strand of JAPNUX010000005.1, from coordinate 62,674 downwards.
CACCTCTGAGCGTACAGCCAGCATGCAACGTAGTGGCCTGGTTCTACTTCTACTAGTGGTGGCTCCTCCCTCCTGCAGATATCCCTGGCTAGAGGGCACCGCGGGTGGAAGCGGCATCCAGTCGGCGGGTTGAGTAGGCTTGGCGGCGAGCCACTCAGCCCCTTAAGCATCCTGTTCTTATAGTTGACTTCAAGCGTTGGCACAGACTCCAGTAGCTTCTTAGTATACGGGTGTTTGGGGTTTGAGAGGATTTCGCTGAGTGATCCTACTTCAACAATCTTCCCAGCATACATGACTGCAAGCTTATCGGCAATCTGCCTCACAGTAGCAATATCATGTGTAATGTATATCAGCGACCTCACTATTCCTCTATCTCTCAGCTCTTTTAAGAGCTCGAGTACGTGTCTCTGCGTTGTTACATCGAGAGCTGAGGTCGGCTCATCAGCTATCAGGAGGTCTGGAGAGAACATTGTGGCAATAGCTATTACCACCCTCTGCCTCATGCCGCCTGATAGCTCGAGAGGGTAGACGTCTAGTATGCTGTCGGGTAGGCCTATGAGTCTCGCTCTCTCAGAGAATACTTTAACTACCTCTTCGAAGTCTCGTTTCTTATCTCTAGCTAGGTCTCTCAGGAAGGTTCTAATCTTCTTTATTACTGGAAGTGAGTCCAAAGCGTACTGAGGTATAATAGAGATCCTAGTTAGTAGGAGGTCCTTTCTCTCCTGCTGCTTTAATTTAACAAGCTCGATCTCCTGGAATCTCGCGGATCCACCCATAATCCTCATCGGTGGCTTTGGCTGTATTAAACTCATGATTAGCGTTGTCTTCCCGCTCCCGCTTTCACCTATCAGCCCTAGGATCTCTCCTCCCCCTAGTTCAAGGTTAACACCGTCTACAGCCTTTACGTAGCCTGAGGAAGTCTTATAGTAAACTCTGTAATCTCTAATTGTGAGGATGCTTCTCATGCCTACTCCCTCCTGAGTCTCGGATTGAAGACCTCTTCGAGGGAGATCACTAGAATGTATAGTGAGGACATCAGTAGCACTATGATTATACCTGGGAAAAACCACCACCATACATCGAGGGTCACAGCACCCCAGATCACAGCTAGATTTAGTATAGCGCCTAGAGACCACTCTGCCGCCCCCATTCCCAGGAATTCTAGTGTAACAACTGCTAGTATTCCACCGCTAAACTGTATCACGAAGACTAGCAGTATGTATGATGCGATGTTCGGCAGGATATCCTTGTAGAGTACTCTAAAAGAGCTGTTACCGCTGAGATACGAGAGGGAAACGTAGTCTGAGGCTTTTAGAGCAGCTACTTGAGAGCGTACAGCCCTAGCGGTCCAGGGCCACGAGAAGGCTCCTATAAGAAGCCCCATATCTGTGATCTCGCGTCTCCCCATGTATGCTGTGATCAAGAGTATCACTAGGAGGGATGGTATAGTTAGAAAAGTATTAGTAGCAAACTCCACGAGCGAGTCGATCCAGCCGCCCTTCAACCCTGCGATCATGCCGAGGAGGACTCCGATAGTAGTTGCAACTATAGCGGCAATCACTCCAACTGAAAGTGAGACTCTAATACCGTAGACTACTTCAGCGAAGACATCGTAGCCAAAGTAATCGGTACCAAATGGGTGATTGAGTGTAGGAGGGCTTCTTGGAGTCCCAGCTGGTGTTCTAGGCCCATATTTTGTTGCCAGTGGGCCCAGTAGTCCTAGAGAGATTACAAATACTACTATTATAGTGCTAACCCAGAACTTCCTATTCTTCCTTAGGAGAGCTCTAGTCTCCTTGGATACAAGCTTTGATACCATTCTAGCTCACCACTCCTATCCTTATACGCGGGTCTAGGATCGCGTAGAGGATGTCCACTATGAAGTTAGCTGCTATAACCATTAAGACTAGTAGGAGTATGGCTCCCTGGAGCAGGAAGGGATCGTTATTTATTATAGCGTTGAAGAGGAAGTAGCCTAAGCCAGGATAATTGAATATGTACTCGACGCCGGCTGCTCCTACAACAAGAGTTCCAAGTTGTACGCCTAGACCTGAAATCTGAGGGTTAATAGCATACCTGAACGCGTATAGTGATATCTTCTTCTCGGACATACCCAGCATCTCCATGAATCTAGAGTAGTTGGACTCCAGCTCATAGATCATCATCGTCCTCATGCCTGAAGCCCAACCTCCCATGGAGACTACTATAAGGCTTAGCATTGGGAGTGTTATAGCGTGGAGGAAGCTAGATATGGACTCCCAGGTAGGGCTTCTAAGCATTTGATCAAGGATCGTTGAGGATATAACAGTTGGAAAAGCCTTATATCTAACTGTAAGCGTCCACTGGAGGAGCATGGCTAGAACGAAGTAGGGTGTAGCAGCCAGAATATAGAGGACTGGCATTAACACTCTATCTAGTCGTTTATGTCTTGCTGCAAGAGCTCCTAGATAGTTCCCTATGAACCAGCTTATTATTATCGCTGGAGCCATAAGTATTATGTCGAAAATTAAAGCTTTATAGACTATACTGGATACAGGTCTACCCAGCAACCATAAGCTAACTCCAAGGTCACCAGAGAGTAACCCTCTCAGAAATAAAAAGTACTGCTCGTAGAGTGGTTTATCAAATCCAAACGCCTGCATGAAGTATGAGGCTACTATAGCAGCACCTGCAGGGCTAGGGCCAAGCCTAGCTACAACTATAGCTATCGGGTTACCTAGAAGCCTAGGTATAAGCCACGTGATACTTAATGCCGTAAAGAAGACTGCTGTATATAACACTATTCTCCTAGCAATATAGCCTGCAAGCCCCATTCACCAATCCTCTCCCAAGTTGTAGGAGGCTGTAAGCAGGGGAAACGTAGTAGAGGAAAAAGTAAACAACATTTATGTTCAAGCCCTCCTTCTCCTGAGAAGGAATACTGCGATCACAACTATAACGACTATCACTACAGCCACGATAGCATATAATGCTAGCTGTGACTCAGCTGGAGCCTGAGTTACTGGAGGCGACGGTGTTGGTGTTGGAGATGGGGTTTGGATGGGAGTGGGCGCTGGAGATGTTGTTGGAGTTGGAGAGGGTGTCGGCGTTGCCTTAACGGGCTTTAGATTCAAGAGTACTAGTAGACCACCATCTCCCCATCTACCAGTCCATGACACTGGTATACCATAGGGGTTGCTTTGAGTTGGCCATCCAGTCCAATATAATGTAGTGGCTTGGAACCAGTATGCATTGTACCATAACGGTAGATACGGCATTTCATCAAGCAGTATCTTCTGGAGGTCATAGTAGAGCTGCTTTAACCCGCTGGTATTATCGAGAGGAGTATTCGCTATTTTATCAAGTAGTGCTGTGAGATTTTCATTCCTATATCTCCCAAAGTTTCCATTCCAGCTGGGCTCTCCAGGCGCGGGTGCATCAGGCCAGAACACCCAGTTGTAGAGTAGGTATGGTGATATAGCTACGTAGCTACCGAAGTTGTTTATCAGCATGTCAAACTCTCCTTTATACATTTTATCCGCATACACGCCGTATGCTGGGAAGCTGGCTTCAGCCTTTATGCCAACAGCTTTAAGGTTATCAGCTATGATTATTGCTGCCTGCATCCAGTCAGTCCATCCATAAGGCACGATGATCTCGAGGCTTATCTTGCTTCCATCAGGTGCTTCTCTCCATCCATCACCATCGATATCCTTGTATCCGGCGCTGTCAAGTATCTGTTTAGCCTTCTCAGGGTTATACCCGTATCCATAGCTGTTTATTAAATCTGTGGCAAGGAACTCCTTCCAGCCGGGTATTTCTATTAAGCCAACCGGATTAGACTTTACAACACTTCCCTCAAAGACCTCGTTAACTATTCTATCAACATCGATCGCGTAGTACATGGCTTTCCTGAAGTTAGGATCGTTTAACGGTTTCTTCGCATGGTTAACGAAGAGGTATGCAACATTAGCCGGTAGGTAGAACGGTCGATCCTTATACCATGTGACTAGGAAGTCGTATCTTTTCACGAGGTCTGGGATACCTGGAATAAAGAAGTTGCTCCAGTCTAGATCACCTCTCAATAGCAGTCCGAGAGCTACCTGATTGCTGAATACCATGACGTACTTAATGTACTTCGGCCCCGGCGTCCCAAAATACTTTGAACCCCACCAGTTATCAACTCTCACCATGTAGAGTGTATCTTCTGTAGTCATGTATACTCTATACATGCCTGAGCCTACAATGTTCTCTGGTTTATCTGCTCCCACAACCTCCATCTGCAGGACATTACTGCCCTTTTCATTTATTACAGGCTCGAATATGTGTTTAGGTAGCACTGGTATAGAGTAGAGGTAATAGTATAGTGTTGGGTAGCTAATAGTGGTAGTATTGAACTTGAATATAACAGTTTTATCATCTGGTGTTTCAACATCGAGGAGGTATTCCAGTATACTGGAGTAGTAGACTCCAGGTATCTTCTTAGGTAGATCATAGAATGTGAATTTCACGTCAGCGCTTGTAAGTGGTGTTCTATCCCACCACGCAGCATCGCGGAGCTTGACTTGGAGACTATCATTAGACAGCCAGGTGGGCTCTTCTGAAGCCAGCCACGGCATTAACTTATCTAAATGCGGTAGGTATACGTATAGAGTTTCATAGATTAAACCAATAGTTCCAGTTGTAGCACTCCATGGAACTAGCGGGTTGAAGTTTGTGGGGGGAGACCACATTCCTCCTCCTATGATAACGGTTTCCTCTCTCGGTGGAACCTGTTGGGCGGTTGTTAGCGGCAGAGCGGGTAGAATTATTAGGAGGATCAGGAGTAGTAGGATGATCCTACTAGGCACTATTCTCACCTATTAATAACTGTGTATATGTCGAATACTTATAAACTTTTCTCTTCTCAGCAACCCATACTTAGAACTACAAACTGTACCCTATGTAGGTTTTTTATCACCTAAATAAATATTGAGGAGTATATAGTTTATTAACTCATCACAAAATATCTGCTATTATTGTGTGGGGTGAATACTATTGGGTAAGCCAGCCTCATCAGTGAGTATAGAGTTTCCTGAAGGATTCAAGTGGGGTGTATCACAGTCAGGCTTCCAGTTCGAGATGGGTGACCTCCGCCGAAGATTCGTGGATACTAATACCGACTGGTGGCACTGGGTGAGAGACCCGTATAACATAAGTAGCAGGCTTGTAAGCGGTGATTTACCTGAGGATGGAGTCGATTATTTCGAGTTGTATAGGAGTGACCACGAGATAGCTCGAGGCCTCGGCTTAAACGCTTACAGGATTGGAGTAGAATGGAGTAGAATTTTCCCTCATCCCACATGGACTATCGAAGCCGGCGTGGAATACGATAGCCACGGCCTTGTAAAGAATGTTAAGATTACAGAAGATACTCTGAGAGAGCTTGATGAAATAGCTAATCATGACGCCTTAGAACTCTACCGTGACATCATATTAGACCTTAGAAGACAAGGGTTCAAAGTCGTAGTTAATCTTCTCCACTTTACTCTCCCATTCTGGCTTCACAACCCCCTTAAGGCCAGGGCGTCGAGACTAGAGAAGGGCCCGCTGGGATATCTGGATCCACGTTTCCCCGTGGAGTTCGCAAAGTATGCTGCCTACATAGCATGGAAGCTAGGAGACATCGTAGACATGTGGTCAACTATAACTGAGCCATTAGTCCCCATCGAGCTCGGATATTTATGGATTAATGCTGGATGGCCTCCAGGCGTGGAGGCCCCCCACGTGATCCCTAAGGCGGTATCAAATCTAATCATAGCTCATGCACTAGCATACGAGATGGTGAAGAAGTTTGATGGTGTGAGAGCTGACCCTGACTCCAGTGAGGCAGCTCAAGTAGGCGTAATCTACAATATTATCCCAGCCTATGCTCTCGATGAGGAGAGTAAACTAGCAGCAGAACACTACTCGTACCTTCACAACGAGGTCTTCCTCAATGCTATCACCACGGGGAAGCTAGATTTAAATCTTGATCAGAGCTCAATAGTAAAGCCTCCATTGTTAGGCGGGAAGTTAGATTGGATAGGAGTAAACTACTATACAAGAAATGTAGTAAAACGTGTTGAACCCATGTATGGAAATAAGCTCATGGACTTCGCTAGTATACCCGGGTACGGGTATTCTTGTACTCCTAACGGTGTCTCAAAAGCTGGGAGATGGTGTAGTGACTTCGGCTGGGAGTTCTACCCTGAGGGATTAGAGGATGCAGTACGGTTAGCTGAAAGATATTCTCCAAGCGTATACATAACGGAGAACGGGGTTGCAGACTCACGTGACGTATACCGTCCAGCAGTAATCGTAAACCACTTGTACGTTCTACATAAACTGATAGAGGAGGGAGTGGGTGTTAAAGGCTACTTCCACTGGGCTTTAGTTGACAACTACGAGTGGGCCCAGGGCTTTAAGCAGAGATTCGGCTTGTACGAGGTTAACTTGAAGACTAAGGAGCGGATTCCCAGGGAGTCTTCTATAATATATAAATCCATAGCTGAATCAAACAGTATACCCAGAGAGCACTTGAAACATCTAATAGAGCTCAAGCTGGAGAAAGCTTAATTAGAGTAGAGCACATACCACTTAATCACTGAATACACGGTAATTTTCTCCTTAAACCTTCATGAGCTAGCTTTTCGCCGTATTGAAGCTTAATTGTATTGTTAAAGGTGATTTGTGATGGTTAAGGTTAAGCTAATACCTAAGGGTGTTGAATTAGATATTAATGGAGGAGAGTTGACTCTAAAGGAGATTATAGAGGTTCTTAGAAGCGAGCTAACAGGTAGCGACATCATGGTTATCGTGAATGATAGAGTAGCTGATTCATGGGATCTACGTGTTAAGAGTAGCGATAGAGTGGTTGTCGTCGAGGAGTTTCTAGGAGGCTAGGGTTTCACGATACCTCTGAATGGTTCACCACAGTACTTTAATACCTCTGCTTTAACGTTCTCATCTACTTTTAACTCGATTACCTCTAGCGAGGGGTTTCTCGCATTGAATAAGAGCATTTTGTTGGCTAGCGGCCTACCGTAGCCGAGCACAAGCTTGAAGACCTCGTTTACTTCAAGGAGCCCTAGGATGCCGGGTACCTGGGGTAGGACTACAACTCCCCCTCTCCCCTCGTCTCTCACCCCTCTGAACAAGTAGCGCAGGCATGGTGTCTCCCCGGGTATTACCACTGTGAGCTGACCGTAGTATTCTCCGACACCTGCGTGAACTAATGGCTTACCGTGCATCCATGCAGCCTCGTCTAGCAGGAAGCGGGTGTTCCAGTTGTCTAAGGCGTCAACAATCAAGTCTACTCTCGGTACTAGCCTGCTAAGCAGCTCTCTAGTTATGGTTTCGTGAACCGGCTCTAAGGCTACCCCAGGGTTCAGCTTAGCGAGCTTCTCGTAGGCTGCTTGTACTTTCGGTTTACCGATATCGCTTGAATCATAGAGTATTTGTCTTTGGAGGTTACTTAACTCTACTACACCGTCATCGATGAATACTATTCTCCCGACTCCAGCTGCAGTAAGATAGTAGAGTACTGTGGAGGCCAGCCCGCCGGCTCCTGCCACAAGCACGCTGGTATTCTTGAGCTTCAATTGTCCATCTACTCCTATAATGGGTAGCTGCCTGCTGTATCTCTCCAGTTCATCCTGGCTGAGGCTCAACTCAGCCACCTGATTTAACAGGGTATACTAGAACTTCTTCTCCATCTCCTACTACATCATCCTCGGTTAATGGAATACCACTCCTTAGAACGATGTGCTCTGATATAGAGAACCCTAGTTTCTCGAGTAGCTCTGAAACCCTCACGCTGGATGCATCTACGTGGATAGGGTGTTCTCTACCCGCTACTCTAACTACTATCAACGTGCTCCCCTGCCCCCCTATTAATCCATGAGGGCCTTATATAGAAGGGTATTACTCCATCATGGTAGCCTCTTATAACAGCTCTAGCAGCCTCCTCAATTAAAGGCTCTTTTGTAGTCTTGTAGACCCAGCCGCGCTTTAATGCTATCTCCTCGAGTATTCTAAGGGGCTCTCTAGATTTAACACCATAAGCTTTCTCGAAGGCATCGGGATGATACTTTAAGATCCTCTCGACTAGCATAACTGCCGGGGGGACTGGATCCTCCAGCTTCTCGGGCGGGTAGCCTCTGATCACTGCTTCAAGCATCCCGCCTTCAACGGGGATTACGCCAGGGGAGTCTAGTATCATTATATTCTTGTCGATCCTGTAGAGCTGGAAGTGCCTTGTATACCCTGGGCTTCCCGGGTAGGGGCTTGTGGGGGCTGAATGCCTTCCTTTTAATCCATTGATGATCGAGGACTTACCGACCTTAGGGAATCCTGCTACAGCGACTACTGTGGGTAGTGAGGGAGCAACTCTACGTATAGTCCTCCTGAGGACTAGTGTACCCATATGTCTTGCTGCAGCCATGTAGACTGTAGTGTACCCTCTCTCCTCAAAGTACTCCTTCCACTCTTCTGCAACGCTCCTAGGAACTAGGTCGGCTTTATTGAGTACTAGTATTAACTTCTTCCCGAGCTTGTAGACCATGGATTCAAGCCTCTTGCTGAAAGTGCTCAATGGGTCTCTTACATCAAGCACCATTAACACGACGTCTACTCTAGAGATCATTCTTTCAAGCTGCCTCCAGGACGCCAGCGTGAAACCTCCCCGGCTACTCATAGTCCTTGAACCTCGAGACTACTTCCACTGGGAGTAGGAGCAGCCAGTCTACTCTTACCCCGGGTTTAACTGCTTCCACGCCACTCATAATCCTTGATATCATTTCAGCAGCTTCTCTCGGCGTGGTATTCGAGGTGTCTACTTCAAATACTTTTTCTTCTCCGAAGGCTTCCACAGCATTATAGGAGACTACGCCTAGTATCTCAGCCATGATGTTCTCGTTAATCTTTCTCCTACTCCAATTCTTTGCTTCAAGCCTTTTCTCGAGTATCAGCGGGTGTGTTCTAAGCACAAACACGTATCTAACGATCTCCGGCTTGAGGATCTCAGGGTAGAGCGTCGACACTATGAGATCACTTTCCGACTTCGAGGCAAGCTCCACTATACTCTGGGATAAAGCATCCTCGTCTACCACATAGCTATTCCTCTCGTAGTCGAAGTCTACTATAAATCCTTTTTCAAGTGCAAAGCTACCTAAGTCTACTACTGGAAGCCCTGTTATCAGTGAGAGCTCTCTAGAAACACTAGTCTTACCTGTACCTGGTGTGCCAGCTATAACTATGAGCATGCCCATTTAGAGTACCCTCCGGTTACCTGGTAGCCTTACACCTGCTATTAATGCACCTGCTTAACCCTAAGGCTTCCTGTAGAGGATACCTTCTCGCTCATGCTAAGGGTAGCTTCAACTAGCTTTGATGCAAGGTGGTACCACAAGGTTTTTAACCATAGTAGCCTATAACACGTTTATAGATTTAATGGTGAGCTCACGTATGGCTCAGTTAAGCTTAGCTAAGAAGCCTGGTGAGATGGCTTATATTCTACCGAAGCTTAAGAGCGGTGAGGAGGTTTTATCTCTTACAACCAGTGTTTGCCCTTACTGCTACCGTGTTCTCCCAGCTATCATAGTTGAGAGGGAGGGTAAAGTCTACATTAGAAGAGTCTGCCCAGAGCACGGTGAGGTAGAAGAAGTATACTATGGTGATGTAGCCTTCTATAAGAGGGTGACGAAGTACAGTGAGGATGGAAGAGGCTCTAGACACATCTACACGCAGGTGAAAACCTACTGCCCATTCAACTGTGGTTTATGCCCTATGCACAAGCAGCACAGCGCTTTAGTAAACCTTGTTGTAACAAACCGCTGTAACCTCTCATGCTGGTACTGCTTCTTCTACTCTGAGGCAGCTGGATACGTCTACGAGCCGACTCTAGAGCAGATTAAAGCCATGGTTAACACCATTAAGAAGCAGGGGGTTACTGTAGCTGTCCAGTTAACTGGAGGCGAGCCAACGCTTAGAGAAGACCTTGTTGATATTGTAAGGCTTCTAAGAGAAGAAGGTGTTAGACACATACAGTTGAATACGAATGGCTTGAAATTCGCTGAGTTATACCTTGAGGATCCGGCTAAAGCCGTCGAGTACGCCAGGCAGTTAAGAGTAAACGGGGTTAACACAGTCTACTTAAGCTTCGACGGTGTATCCCCTGTCACAAACTGGAAGAACCACTGGGAGATACCTTATATTTTCGAGGTATTCAGGAAAGCCGGCATGACTAGTGTTGTCCTAGTTCCAACAGTTATTCGAGGTGTTAACACCCACGAGCTCGGAGCTATAGTGAGGTTTGCAGCCAAGCATATAGACATAGTTAGATCCGTGAACTTCCAGCCGGTTAGTCTAACAGGATACATGAAGAAGCATGAGAGAGAAAAATACAGGGTTACAATACCGGATGTAGTCAAGCTGTTAGAAGAGCAGACGAATGGAGAGGTACCACGGGACGCCTGGTTCCCAATAAACGTTAGTGCTATATTCTCAAGGTTCGTGGAGGGATTCAGCGGTGAATTCAAGTTCGAGATGAGTAATCACCCTATATGCGGTGTTGGAACATACATCTATGTTGAGAAGAGTAGTAGCGGGGTTAAGCTGATACCTGTGACAAGCTTCCTTGATGTAGAAGGCCTCCTCGAGTACCTGAGGGAGAAGTGGGAGGACTTGGTCTCAGGCTCCAGCAGGTATCTTGTAGGCTTGAAGCTACTGTACTCTATCAGGAAGTTCATTGATACAAGCAGGCAGCCTGAAGGCCTCGACTTATACAAGCTGCTATTTAATGTTATTGTTAAGAGGAGCTATGATGCCCTCAGCGAGCTCCACTACAAGCTACTCTTCCTCGGGCAAATGCACTTCATGGACTTATACAACTACGATATACAGAGAGTTCAGAGATGCAACATACACTACTCAACACCCGACGGCAGGCTCATACCTTTCTGCGCCTTCAACATATTCGATGACATCTACCGGGATAAGATAATGAAGGAGTACGGTGTACCCCTAGAGGAGTACTCAGCTAAATACAATCTTCCAAAGGGTGTTGTCACAAGGAAGTACATTAGGGATAGAAGAAAGCTTGAGTCAAGCGAGATATACAAGCAAGCATACGAGGGAATTAAACCATAGGGGTTAAAAGAGCTGGAACCTCATATTTTCCCGCTTCTCAAGAACTCCTTGATCAACCCTACACCTACAGGGGCGAAGTAGGCTACAGCTATAAGGTTCGGGATAGCCATAAATCCATTAGCCATGTCAGCAAAATTCCAGAATACCTCTAGCATTTCTCCAGCAATAGCAGCAGGAACTATTGGTATAACCCACATGACCCTCCACACCCATCTCACAGGCTTCTCAGGCAACCGGAGAGTTTTACTCCAGAAGTAAACCCAGTTGACTTCACCATTCCACCCCCATGTTATTAGCGTAGTGTAAGCGAATAATGCTAGTGCTACGCCAAGCGGTATGGGAGCCCAATCACCATAAACTCTACGGAATGCTTCAGTAACTAGAGCAGCACCAGTTAAATCTGTTCTCTCAATATATGCTCGTGTGGCAATATCCACTAAGCCAGTCATGCTGCATATGACTATTGTATCCATAAAGACCTCGAACATCCCGTAGAGCCCTGCTCTACCGGGGTGGTCCACAGCCATGTACGCGTAGGCGTTGGGGGCGCTGCCTAACCCGACTTCATTTGAAAACAGTCCTCTAGCAAAAACCGCACCTAATAGCCGAGTAAACCACCCAGCCTGCAAGGCCTACGGCAGCTGCTTGTGGTGTGAAAGCGTAGGTAAATATCTCTCTAATTGTTAGTGGGAGATTTTCAGCGTATATCACCAGTGCGATAATACTTACAGCAATATACCAGGTAACCATGAAGGGAACCAGGTAGTTTGATACCTCTGCGATTCTTTTCAAGCCTCCTCGGACGACTAGAGCTGTGAATACTAGCATCAAGATGCCTGCTAGCAGTCTAGCCACCTCGGGAGAGCCCTTATACATTCCAGCAATATACTCGGCGGCGTGAGCTACCGAGTTAGCTTGAACCATGTTTCCAATACCGAATGCAGCAATAAACGTGAATATAGAAAATATTACCGCTAGAGCTGGACCCACCACCGGGATGAGCCTGATGTAGTATGGGGTTCCACCTTCTACCCGTCCCTCAGGGGTGACTCTCTTCGTGTAATTTGCAAGTGTTGCCTCGATAGCTTTAGTCATCATTCCGAGAATAGCGCAGACCCACATCCAGAAGAGTGCTCCAGCACCACCTAAATGTATAGCTGTCGAAACTCCTGCTATATTACCCACGCCAACAGTTGCACCCATCACAGCCCACCAGACGGCGAAGGGCCGTATCTCGCCTTTAGCTCCAGTGCCCTTATACACCATATTTTTGAGGGCTTTTCTAAAATACCTGATCTGGGCAAACCCGCTGAGAACGCTTACTGCTAGCCCTGTTCCAGCAAGAATTATTACTGCAGGTAGCCCCCATACTAGCGCATTAATGTAGTTTATTGTATTTATGATTGTATCTATGATGCTCATATGTGTACCCCCAAAGATTATAATAGTATAGAGAAAATATTTTTCAAATTTTCTTCCATAGTATATTATGGTGTACTAGTTATGAGTGGAGAGAACATCCCACGAACTTCAATTGTATCAATAGTGGTATGGCTACTGTCGATAGGAATACTCATGGGAATCCTCTTACTGCTGGGATTCTCGAGTGGAGTGGAGGAGGTGTTAAGGGATTGGCCTGCGCACATAGCTATAGTAGTAATAGTAGTGGTTCTAGAGGTAGCAGCATTCATTTTCGGAAAGCTCTCAGAGTAGGTGAAGCAAGCTTTGAGCGATCCCGGTAGTACCGCGGGGAGTGCTACACAGCACGTGCTAGACAAGTACTGGAGGTATGTTTCAAGAGGCTTCTTCTTCAAGTACTTCCCCATGGTGGTTGCTAAAGCTAGGAATGCCAGGGTATGGGATTTAGAGGGAAGAGAGTACATTGATTTTCTTTCGAGTGCTGCAGTTTTCAATGTAGGACACAACAACGAGGAGGTTTTGCAGGCTGTTAAATCCCAGCTCGATAAGTTTACACACTATGTTCTCTACCTATATCACGAGCCTGTGGTAGAACTGGCAGAACTCCTCGTTAAGATAACTCCGGGCTCCTTCAGTAAGAAAGTAGTCTTTGAGTTAAGCGGCGGGGGAGCTTGTGATACAGCATTAAAGTCCGCCCTCATATACACACGTAGGCCTCTAATAGTATCATTCAACTACTCGTATCATGGAACTACTGCTCTAGATATAGCTGTAGGAGGCTCATTTCCCCGGGAGATCCGCGAGTTAATGCAGTTCAAGAACGTGTACTTCGCTGAATACCCTGATACCTACAGGTGTATAGGCGGCGTGAGGGATCCAGAGGAGTGCGGCGCCCTCTACTTATCGAGGCTTAAAGAACTCGTTGAAAACCTTGGGGGGTCAAGAATAGCTGCAATAATATTTGAGCCTATACAGGGTGATGGAGGAGTCCTAGTTCCACCAGCTAACTTCATTAGAGGATTAAAGGAGATAGCAGAAAAGCATGGCATCGTGTTAATAGCTGATGAAATACAGAGCGGGATGGGTAGGACTGGAAGATTATTCGCCATTGAACACTACTCTATAGAACCCGATGTAATAGTACTAGGGAAGGCTCTCGGCGGGGGAATGCCTATTTCAGCTGTAGTCGGGAGAAGCGAGATACTTGACTCAGCCCCACCGCAAACCTACGCTTCATCTTTAGCAGCGCATGCATGCTCAGCTGCAGCAGCTATAGCAGTCATCAAGTATATCACTAGAAACAACCTCCATGAGAGAGCACGTAGGCTAGGCGAGCATGCATTAAGAAGGCTCAGCGAGCTGAAAGAGAAGTACGAGCAGGTGGGAGATGTCAGAGGTTTAGGGTTAATGATAGGAGTCGATATAGTAGCAGATAAAGCGAGCAGGAAGCCCGACCGCAAAACAGCACTAAAGATCATCTGGAGAGCATGGGAGAAAGGGCTCATAGTAATGACCTACGGGAAGTATGGTAATGTTCTAAGAATAGCCCCACCGCTAACTATACCGGAGGAGGATCTAGATAAAGGGATAGATATACTCGAAGAGGCCATCAGGGATGTCAGAGACGGCAGAGTCCCGGATGAAGTAGTCGATAGGATGATCGCATGGGAGTAGCCGGGCGGGGATTCGAACCCCGGTCACGGGGGCCAGAGCCCCGCATCCTTGGCCGCTAGACGACCCGGCTATCACAGACATACCTTATCCCCGGAAACGGCTTTTTAAGCTTCCCTCCTTTAGGATATTTTTAAACTCCTGTAAGGCTAATCCATTTGGAGCTAAGCCTGGGCCCGTAGCTCAGCCAGGTAGAGCGGCGGGCTTTTAACCCGTAGGACCCGGGTTCAAATCCCGGCGGGCCCGCTTAAACACCACTCGGTTCTGTGATTCCGAGTGTTAGCGTTTATCCAGCCTTGATGGGGGGATCGTGGAGCCATACTTCTCTAATGCTTCCTTCAGCCTCCGCTTATGCTGCACTAGGGTATCGTGGAATAATCGTGGTGTTTCGGGTATACCAGCGTATATCTTATATATTCTCTCAGCCTTCTCGAGGTGCTTTGCGACTCTTATTGAGAAGAGCTTCTCGTAGAGCTCGAGGGGGAACTCCTTGCCTAGCTCGCTTTTGAATAATCGCTCTAAGTCATCATATAGTGGTATGAATCCTGTGGGGGCTTCTAGAGCTTCAACCTCATTGTTCACTCTGAGCTCCATCCACTTCAACCATACTCTCTTGTCAACCTTCTCTGTAAGATACCTGCCTTTCTCATCTCTCAGGAAGTAGTTGACACTATATATCCTAGGATGCTTCTCTAAGCTGTCCCCGAACCTGAAGTGTAGCTCGATGAAGTCGCCTGGGGATATTGATAGGAAGTCTAGTATCGCGAAGGGGTTGAACTCCATTAAACCTGTTTCGCCGAGAACTGCAGTAGTTCTCTCGGATTCTAGTGAGGCACCCTTTGTAACCACGCCGTGAACCCAGTTGAAGGCCTCCTCTACGGGAACCCATGTATCTGGGTCCCTGCCACCGAAGATCATTCCGCTCACTGGCACCCCGCTTGGATCATCTATCCTTGGATCCACTTTGCTGAGATAGAATATACTAGTGGTGAACCTAGCGTTGGGATGAGACGGCTTAACAGGCCTCCCGTTTTCATCGAGTTTTCCAGGCCACCATTCACCAGCATAGTTTAACCCCCGCTTGGGTTCTTCAGGCTTACCATTCCACCATACGTCTCCATCTACTGTGAGGAGTACATTAGAGAATATGACCTCGGTTTCCCTTGATGTAAGCACCTCGTAGATCTCTGGGTCGTCTACTGGGTTAACACCATCTATAATCCCGAACATCCCTACCTCCGGATTTAATGCTATAGCCTCCCCGTTAACGTTTCTAATGAGTGCTAGGTCATCACCTACAAGAGTATCCATTATGAGTGCTGTTGAAGTCTTCCCGCATCCAGCAGGGAATGCTCCAGTGAAATAAGTGATTCTATCACCCGGCCCCTTCATGCCGGCTATAAACATGTGCTCGCAGAGCCATCCCTCCTTGAACCCCTTGTATACGCAGAGCCTTAACGCCAGCTTCTTCAAGCCTACAGTATTCCCAGCGTACTGAGTGTTCACACTGTAAGTAATGGAGTCCTGGAGGTCTATGTATATCCTCCTCTTTGAAATATTCTTACTCCACCCGTGTTCATCTAGCTCTCCAGTGCTGTGAAGGAACCTCATGTACTCTATGGAGTCCCCCTTCTCCACGAAGACATCGTAGCACACCCTGTACAGTATGTTCTCGCTGTGAGCAACATACGCGGAGTCTGTTACTTGAACACCGTATAGAGTGTAGGGTGAGCCCTTAGGGCCGAAGCAGTAGAAGCCCACGTACATTTCCTTACCGCGCATTATACCGCGGTAGATATCTGCGAGCTCTCTTAGCCCTTCATCCCGATTCTTAGTATTGATCATTGAGATAGCTTTACCTTCTGCTACAAGTATTCTAGTATTCTCTCTATCCCTCGCTAGGTCTCGGATCCCATCGAAGTGGACAGTGTGCATGGGGTTGCGTTTACTCGGTATTTCCTCGCCTTTTTCAACAGCTCTCCGCCTAATGTACTCTATATCCTCGGGTGAACCAGTGTTAACGAATATAGAGCTAGGCTCTAGAAGCTCAGCTACATCTGCCAGCCATTCCAGCAGCCTTTTATCTCTTATCTTAGAGAGTCTCTCGAGGTTCTTCTCGTCGGTGTATCTAGCTAGCCGCTGGAGTATATTACTCGTGGCTTGGCCACCGGGTAGCGTGGCATGAGAGTTCAACTCGAGTCAACCCTCCTGTTGTACTCTGTGGTTAAATCCATTAAACTCCTATGATAGATCCAGCCATTATAATATCCAACTAAACCCTTTTTCAAGCATGGCTGGAATCTTGGCTTGAAGCAGCTAGCATCTAATTAATCCTTGATGCATGAGTCTTGTCAGGGATGAGGCTACTCTACCAGCTATTCTCAGAGGCTCTGGTTCAGGACTGTAGATGCTAGTCCTCCTTAGGATCCTAATAGCTTCCTCCAAGCTTACTCCTACCGGGGCGATCTCTATGGGCCTCCAGGGAGTATCCACTACGGTGAGGCTTTTAGTGTATGATTCTATAACCTTGAATCTCTCCCTCCAGTCATTGAAGTGCTTTACTAGGGCTCTTCTAATTCTCTCAAGGTTTAATGGGTATAGTTGAATAGCTATAACAGGCTTACCTGTCTCCACATTAAGGCTGAAGGGGTCTACGACATCAAAGCCAGCGTAGGTTACTCCGTCTAGGAACACCACGCTACCCTGGAGTTGTCTTGACGCATTGAGTACAGCTTTATAAGCTTGTCCTCCATCCACTGGGATTCTAGCGAGTGTTATTCTTACTACTCTAAAGGAGCTGGTGGCCTCAACGCCAGCTATATATGTATCGCCCCTACTACTCTTGAATTCCGCCGGGAAGAAGCCGTCGTCGAATGCCTCGTAGACGCCTGGCGCGCTATCCTCGAGAATCATTGCCTTCAGGCTACCTCTAAGTCTTTAAGTGTCTCCTTGATTATCTTTCTGACGTCATCTTTAATCCTGATGACTTTCACGACTCCATGTCTCCCCCGGCTGATAGTTTCTGTTAAAACAAGCCCCATCATGTCTAGCTGAGCTATTATCTCGCTTATCCTGCGTGGTGACAGCGGCTCATACTTGAGGTTCTTCATTGCTTTAACGTACTCTGAGTAGACTTCACTTGACGTCACGATGCGGTTGGCTTCAACGAGCTCGAGGATCTTCTTCAACACGATCTTCTGGTGGAATGGTAGTGTTACAACACTCTGGTATATTCTGCCTTCCTCGATCTCTAGTGTAGCTTTTTTAACATGCTCGATTGTTACTCTCTCAGCGCCTTCTCTCTCAGCTATCTCGCCTGAGACTCTAAGGAGGTCTAGTGCTCTTCTTGCATCGCCATGCTCTCTCGCCGCTAGGGCTGCACAGTAGGAGATAACGCCGTCATCCATTACACCTGGATTGAAGGCTAGTTCAGCCCTCTGCTTCAGTATAGTGAATAACTGCTCGGCGTTGTAGGGTGGGAAAACCATCTCGACTTCACCCATGCTTGATCTAACTCTCGGGTCAAGGTTTTCAACGAAGTTTATGTCGTTAGTTATACCTACAAGGATTATCTTCGCTCTCTTCAACTCCTCGTTAGCTCTCACCAACTTGTAGATTAAATCGTCTCCTTCACGCTTAACGTAGTAGTCGACTTCATCCAGAACTATGATGTGTAGGCCGCCCCAGCTTTCAAGAGCATTAATATACCTTCTGTAGACTTCGCTTGTAGCAAGACCTGTGTGGGGTACTCTTAAACCTAGGCTCTGAGCTATACTCGCCATAACCCTGTAGGTTGTATCAAGCTTCCTGGTGTTCACGTAAGCGTAATCCAGCCTCGTGTCCAGTGAGCTGGCCTTCTCCTTCATCCGGCTGACCACGTACTTGGCTACAACGGTTTTACCAGTACCAGTTAACCCGTATATGAGCACGTTGCTCGGTCTAGCTCCTCGCAGAGAGACTAGGAGGTGCTCGGCAAGCCTTCTAATCTCGCTCTCTCTATGTGGTAGGGTATCAGGTATGTAGTCGGGGTGGAGCACCTCCCTGCTCTTAAATATTTTCGAGGATAACCCTCGCTCCTTGATAAGCCTGTCAATTATATCCTCCAAACTCGGCACCCCAAGACGCTTTAAACCCGTGAAGCAGAGAAGCCTCGGCTACCTTCTGGATGAATCACCCTTGAAGCTTAAATACTTCAGAACCATCTGAATCCTCAACAGCCCCCAGCCATCCTACCTGAATACACCTGTAGAAAATCTTTAAAACCTGTAGAGATATCCACTTGAATAGTGGTGGGCCGGTAGCTCAGCCTGGAAGAGCGCTCGGTTGGCATCCGAGAGGACCCGGGTTCAAGTCCCGGCCGGTCCACTCCCCCTTCTCCTATCAGGCTGCCGGTAGTACATGCTTAGAGTGGAATCCCAGCTACATTATTATTTAAAATCGTGTCGACCAATGAGTTTCACTTATGAATAAACCATGGCTACTAGGTGCTGTTTTCATGAGTGAAAGTGAAGTAGACATACTAGAGCATGAACTAGTACCTAAACACGAGGTTCTACCACCCGAGGAAGCCTACAGGATTTTAAAGAAGCTGGGGGTGGAGCCCTGGCAGCTACCCTGGATATCTGTGAATGACCCTGCAGCTAGAGCTGTTGGAGCTAAACCAGGAGATATAATAAGGATTATAAGGAAGAGTCCGACTGCAGGAGTCTTTGTTGCTTACAGGTATGTAGTAGTAGATACATCCGAGCAGGGTGGCTGAGTATTGAAGCGGGAGAGCCAGGTGGTTCTAGACTCAGAGGATCTATGGGTTGTCATGGAGAAGTACTTCGAGGAGATGGGGTTAGTTAGACAGCACTTGGATAGCTATGAGAGGTTCGTGAGAGAGTACCTGCCATCAATCATCGAGGAATTCAAGGAGGTTAAGGTAGGCGGGAAGATCAGTTTAACCATCGAGAAGTACCGTATCGGTGAACCTAGATGGATGAGTATTGAGGGGATTGAAGAGTACAAGACTCCACTGGAGTGCCGTTTAAGGAATCTCACCTATGCTGCTCCAATATATGTTACAGTCCGCGTAGAGGATGAAAGTGGCTACGTGAAGACACAGGAGCTTAAACTCATGGATCTCCCCGTTATGTTGAAGTCTAGTATAGACCCGTTGAGTAAGCTAACTCCCCAGCAGTTAATTGAAATCGGGGAGGATCCAAGGGATCCTGGCGGATACTTCATTATAAATGGTAGCGAGAAGGTTATTGTAGCCCAGGAGGACTTAGCCAGCAACAACATTATTGTAGACGTGATGCCCGAGGAGAGTGCTGCAACACATGTAGCTAAGGTTACAAGCATGGCTAGAGGGAGGAGAAGCCAGCTAGTGATCGAGAGAAGAAAGGATGGAATATTCTACGCTAGCTTCCAGGGGCATAAGTTCCCGGCTTTAGCCTTAATGCTTGCTCTAGGTCTTACAAGTGAAGCTGAGATACTATACGCTACAAGCCTCAACCCTGAGATACACAACTATCTTCTCCCCTCTATAATGCAGATCCAGGAGATACTGCCTAAGCTCGAGATACCTGAAGGAGCCAGCGAAGAAGAGGTTGCAAAGCTGAGAGAAGAATACAAGAGGAGGGTTGTCGAGGAGGCATTAGACTTCATAGCATCTAGATTCATTGTTGGAAGGCCTAGGGAGGAGAGAATCCAGAGGATACTAAGGATACTTGATGAAAGACTACTACCCCATATAGGCACAGAGCCTTCACCAGAGGTTAGGCTTAAGAAGGCGGTATTCATAGGCCAGATGATCTCAAGGATTATTGAGGTATACTTGGGCTACAGGGAGCCTGATGATAAAGACCACTACAGGAATAAGAGGCTTAAGCTGGCAGGCGACATGCTTGCTCTACTCTTAAGGGTATCACTAATGAGCTTCATGAGGGAGTTGAGGGAGGGCCTCGAGAAGCAGCTCGCTAAAACAGGTAAAATAGACCTTAAGATGGTTTTCAAGTCAAGCGTGGTGACGAATAGAGTACTCCACGCTATGGCTACAGGAAACTGGCCGGGCGGGAGGACAGGTATAAGCCAGCTCTTAGATAGAACTAACATGCTTAGCACTCTAAGCCATCTTAGAAGAGTTGTATCCCCTCTAGCTAGAGGCCAGCCTCACTTTGAAGCTAGAGAGCTCCATGGAACCCAGTGGGGTAGAATGTGCCCGTTTGAAACACCCGAGGGAGCTAACATAGGGTTAGTTAAAAACCTCGCGTTGATGGCTAATGTAAGCGTCGGCATCGAGGATAGAGAGGTAGAGGCGCTACTCTACAGGATGGGTGTAAAGCCTGTTGTAACCACGAGTATCGGTGGAAAAACATATAATGGTATAATAGACGCTATACGCGAGAATGTAGCATCGGCTAGTGAGATCAGCGAGAAGCTCTCCGGCTGGAGTAAGGTGTTCTTGAATGGAAGATTAATAGGCTACTGCAGGGATGGAAAGAAACTGGTTAGATCACTCAGGGAGCTCAGGAGGAAAGGTGAGTTAAGTTCTGAAGTCAACGTTGCCTACATCAGCACGGAGCATGTTAACGAAGTAGTAGTGAACACTGATGCAGGCAGGATACGTAGGCCTCTAATAGTTGTCGAGAACGGTGAGCCTAAGCTTAAGAGAGAACATATACAGCTTCTCAGGGAGGGTAAGCTGAAGTTCAGCGATTTAGTTAACCAGGGTATAGTAGAATACCTTGACCCGGATGAAGAAGAGAATGCTTACATAGCATTGAAGCCTGGTGACTTGAATAAGGATCACACGCATCTAGAGATATGGGTTCCAGCGATACTCGGGATTACTGCATCCATCATACCTTACCCGGAGCATAACCAGAGCCCGAGGAACATGTATGAGTCTGCAATGGCTAAGCAGAGCCTGGGTCTCTACGCAGCGAACTTCCAGAGGAGAATGGATACTCGAGGCCATCTTCTCCATTACCCGCAGAAACCTCTTGTTCAGACACGCGTGATGAATACCATAGGGTATAATGAGAGGCCTGCAGGACAGAACATGATTGTAGCAATCCTAGCTTACACGGGCTACAACATGGAGGATGCACTAGTACTCAATAAGAGCAGCGTGGATAGAGGGCTAGCTAGATCCACTTTCTTCAGGCTGTACTCTACTGTAGAGTACAAGTATCCGGGTGGAGTACAAGACGAGATAACAATACCGCCGACGAGTGTGAGAGGCTATAGAGGGCAGAAGGCTTATGAGAAGCTGGAGGAGGATGGAATAGTAGCACCTGAAACCCCTGTAGCAGGAGGCGACGTGCTGATAGGTAAGGTGAGCCCGCCGAGATTCCTCACAGTACAGGAGTACGAGGTTGGCGGCGGGTTAACTAGGCAGGATACTAGCGTTGTAATGAGGCATGAGGAGAAGGGTGTAGTGGATTCAGTCATGGTGACCATGGATTGGGAGGGTAACAGGCTTATAAAAGTAAGAGTAAGAGACCTCAGGATTCCTGAGCTAGGCGATAAATTCGCTTCAAGGCACGGGCAGAAAGGTGTAGTAGGGTTACTACTACCCCAGTACGATATGCCGTTCACGGAAGAAGGCGTGGTACCAGACCTTATAATAAACCCGCATGCATTCCCCAGTAGAATGACTGTCGGGCAGCTGATAGAGAGTATTGCAGGTAAAGCTGCCGCCCTTGAGGGAAGGCTTGTTGATGCAACACCCTTCCATAAGACGCCTCTAGAAGACCTCCAGCTAACTATAAGGAGGTACGGGTATCCTCATACAGGCGAGGAGACAATGTATGATGGGAGGACGGGCGAGATCCTCGATAACCCAGTCTTCATAGGGGTAGTATACTATCAGAAGCTACACCATATGGTTAGCGATAAGATGCATGCGAGAGCTAGAGGTCCAGTCCAGATACTAACCCGGCAGCCAACAGAGGGCCGTGCGAGAGCCGGCGGCTTGAGATGGGGGGAGATGGAGGTTGACTGCCTGGTCGGGCATGGGGCGGCAATGCTCTTAAAGGAGTCTATGACTGATAGAAGCGATACTACAACAATATACGTCTGCGAGCTCTGCGGCTCGATAGGCTGGTACGATAGGAATAAAGGGAGGTATGTATGCCCTATTCATAAGGAGAAGGGTGTTATGAAGCCTATTGAGGTATCCTACGCCTTCAAGCTACTCCTCCAAGAATTAATGAGCCTGGGTATAAGGCCCAGGCTACTCATCGAGGAGATCGTAGGGGGTGGTAGACGTGAGTAGAGTTGTAACTAACAGGATATCTAGAGTGAAGTTTGGAGTACTATCCCCCGACGAGATACGGAGAATGAGTGTAACCCAGATAATCTCGTCTGAAGTATACGATAACGACGGCTCACCAATAGATGGAGGCGTGATGGATAAAAGACTCGGCGCTATAGAGCCAGGTGAAGTATGCCCTATATGCGGTAACACAAGGGATTCATGTCCAGGTCACTTCGGTCACATAGAGCTCGCTAAACCCGTTATTCATGCAGGGTTCTCGAAGCACATACTAATGTACTTGAAGGCTACATGTAGAAACTGCGGGCGGCTGAAGATACCTGAGGAGGAGAGAAGCGAGTATCTCCGCCTGCTAAGGGATCTCGAGGAGCTTGGAGCACCATACCTGATTAGAAGATTCCATGAGTACGTGAGGAGGAAGGCGAGTGCTGTAGAGACGTGCCCTCACTGCGGCGTCAAGCAATATAAAATAAAGTTTGAGAAGCCCCACTCATTCTACGAGGAAACCGAGAGAGGGCTTGAGAAGCTAACACCCAGTGAGATCCGGGGTAGACTGGAGAAAATACCCGACGAGGATGTAAGATTACTCGGCGGTGACCCGGCTGAAGCGAGACCTGAATGGATGGTTCTCACAGTTCTACCAGTACCCCCGAGAAGCGTGAGGCCATCAGTGCTCCTTGAAACCGGTATAAGAAGCGAGGATGATTTAACGCACAAGCTGGTAGACATCGTGAGAATTAATAATAGGCTTAGAGAGCACGTTGAGAGTGGTGCTCCAAGCGCTATAATAGAGGAGGACTGGGAGCTCCTCCAGTACCATGTAACCACATACTTCGATAACGAGGCACCCGGGATCCCTGTCTCCAAGCACCGCAGCGGTAAAGTATTAAAGGGTATTGCTCAGAGGTTAAAGGGTAAGGAAGGCAGGTTTAGGAATAATCTTAGAGGTAAGAGAGTTGACTTCTCAGCTAGAACTGTGATAAGCCCTGACCCAAGCCTCAGTATAGATGAAGTCGGTGTCCCCGAGGAGATAGCTAAGATACTCACCGTGCCTGAGAGAGTCACGCCATGGAACATTGAGGAAATGCGCAGGCTGATACTTAACGGTCCAAGCAAGTGGCCTGGAGCCAACTACATTGTGAGACCTGATGGCAGGAAGATAAGCTTGAAGTTTGTTGATAGGAAGGCTGCAGCCGAGTCACTAGAGCCCGGCTTCATTGTTGAAAGACACTTGATGGATGGAGATATAGTGCTATTCAACAGGCAGCCTTCACTCCACAGGATATCCGTTATGGCTCACGTAGTGAGAGTCCTACCCTACAAGACCCTCAGGTTGAACCCGCTGGTCTGCCCGCCCTACAACGCTGACTTCGATGGAGATGAAATGAACCTCCACGTGCCTCAGAGCGAGGAGGCTAGGGCTGAGGCGAGACTGCTAATGCTTGTGGAGAAGCACATTCTCACGCCGCGCTACGGTGGACCCATAATAGGCGGACTCCAGGACTACATTAGCGGAGCCTACGTGCTTACAAGTAAGACAACTATTCTAAGCAGAGATGACGTCATAGACCTCCTTGCAGTAGCCGGCTACGAGGGCGAGCTGCCGGAGCCAGCTATCCTCAAGCCACGCGAGCTCTGGACGGGTAAGCAGCTGATATCATTATTTCTTCCCAGAGACTTCAACTATAAGAGGGTCTCTAAGATTGGAAGCGCGGCAGCATTTAGGTGTCTTGATGAAGACTGCCCTCACGACAGTCTAGTGATAGTTAGGAACGGGGTTCTACTAGAAGGGGTCCTCGATAAATCAAGTATTGGGAGAGAGGAGCCGGAGAGCCTTATCCACTGGCTTATAAAGGAGTATGGAGAAGACTACGGGAGAATGTTCATGGATAGAGTCTACAAGATGTTCGTGAGAATGGCGGAGAAACACGGGCTTACAATGAGTGTAGCTCATCTCACTCTACCAGAGGATGCAAAGAAGAAGCTAGAGGAGATAATACGCGAGAAGAAGAAGGATGTAGACAAGCTGATAGCCAAGTATAGAAGAGGCGAGCTGCAGGCTAGGCCGGGTAAGACCCTCGAGGAGACGCTTGAAGATGAAATCATCGATACACTTTCAAAGAAGTTGCTGGAAGGAGTTGCTGAGCTGATAACACACTACTTCACCATGGTTAACCCGGTTGTAGTAATGGCTAGAACAGGAGCGAGAGGCAACCTCGTCAACTTAACTCAGATGTCAGGTCTCCTAGGACAGCAGACAGTGCGGGGTAAGCGTTTATCTAGAGGGTACTTGAAGAGAGCATTATCCCACTTTAGGCCAGAGGATCTAGGGCCTGAGGCTAGAGGCTTCATTGAAAGCGGCTTTGTTAAAGGGTTGAGCCCCATTGAAATGTTCTTCCATGCAGCAGCTGGGAGAGAAGGCTTAATAGATACAGCGGTTAGAACAAGCCAGTCCGGCTACATGCAGAGAAGACTGATAAATGCTCTCCAGGACTTAAGAGTCGAGTATGATGGAAGCGTCCGCATGCCGACCGGGGAGGTAGTACAGTTACTCTACGGTGAAGACGGGGTTGACCCGATGAAAAGCGATCACAGCAAGTCAGTTAACGTTGATAGAGTTCTAGAGAAGATACTAGGGGTGTACTAGAATGTCAGGGTTAACCCGCGAGGAGATAAAAGCACTACTCGAAGAGAAGCTGAAGGGGCGCGTCAGCTCGCAGGTATACGAGGAGACTCTCGAGAAACTACTCAGGTTATCCGAGAAGATAGCTATCACGAGAGAGAGTGTTGAGAAGATTATAGAGCATATTATTGAGAGGTATACTGCATCCATGATAGAGCCGGGGGAGGCAGTAGGTACTATAGCAGCCCAGAGTCTGGGTGAACCTTCAACCCAGATGACACTGCGTGTCTTCCACTATGCTGGAGTACGCGAGTTCAATGTGACACTAGGGCTTCCCAGGCTAATAGAGATAGTTGACGCTAGGAAGAAGCCGGAGACCCCTATAACCGAGATATACTTGACTGAAGAGTACAAGAGAAGCGAGGAGAAGGCTAGAGAGATAGCGAGGATCATAGAGGCAACATTCCTTGAGAACGTCACCAGCGAGCTTGACATAGACCTATACGAGGGAGTAGCTATCATCCGATTAGACCCCGAGATGCTGAGAGATAAAGGGTTAACTACAAGCGATGTCATCGAGAAGCTCAGCGCACTCAACGTAGGCGAGGTGCGCGAAGGAGACGAGCCCTTCGAGATAGAGATTGCTCTCAGAGAGGAGTACTTAGACTACAGTAAGCTGGAGAAGCTGAGAAGCCAGCTTCTCAGCACGCAGTTGAAGGGTGTGAAAGGTATAAGAAAAGTAATAATTCAGAGAAGAGGCGATGAATACGTTATAGTAGCAGAGGGAAGCAATCTCGCAGACCTCATGAAGGTGAAAGGAGTGGACTGGAGGAGAATATACACTAATGACATACACGAGATCGAGAAGGTGCTTGGAATAGAAGCAGCACGCCAAGCGATTATAAGAGAAATCAAGGATACCCTTGACAACCAGGGTCTCGACGTGGATATAAGGCATGTAATGCTTCTAGCCGACATGATGACGTGGACAGGGCACGTCAAGCAGATTGGTAGAATGGGGATTGCAGGCGAGAAGCCTAGTGTTCTCGCTAAAGCTACATTCGAGATGACTGTTCAAAAGCTAATAGAGGCTGCAGCCTCCGGGGAGGAGGATAGACTGCAGGGTGTAGCCGAAAACATTATAATAGGGCAAACTATTCCACTAGGTACTGGTGTAGTTCAAGTCTACATGACTCCAAGCCTGCTTAGAGAAAAGTCAGGTGGGAGTAAGGGTGCTGAAACATGAGTGGGCAGACAGACCTGCTTAGAGCTATCAGGATGGCCGCTGAAACAGGCCACATAGAGTACGGGGCGAGAAAAGTCAGAAAGCTAGTACTCCACGGTAAGGCAAAAGCGGTTATAATAGCATTGAACGCTCCAGCCGAGTTGAAGAGGGATATAGAGTACTATGCTAAGCTAAGCGGCATTCCTGTAATAGTATTCCCGGGAACTAGTGTAGAGCTAGGTACATTTCTAGGACGACCCCATAGTATTACTTCAATAGCTGTCATCGAGCCTGGAGGCTCCAACATCCTCGATATAGCTAGGGAGGTGTCGGGTAAGTGAGTAGTGAGAAACCCCAGATCAAGATAACTCCAGAAGAGTTCCGCTACATGGCTTTACTCAACGAGTTAACCGGGGCTGTTGTAAAAGACTGCATTATCGACGAGGAGAACAATCGAGTGATATTCCTGGTGAATCCAGAGGATGTCGGGAAAGCCATAGGCCCTAGAGGATTCTTCGCTCAAAGATTACGTAGACTCCTAAACAAGAACATTGAGGTAGTAGGATATGGTAGCAGCATCGAGGAGCAAGTCAGGTATGCTCTAGCACCAGCTAGAGTTAAAGAGGTGAAGCTAGCAACCAGGCCTGATGGAAGCAGAGTACTATATGTGGCGGTAGAGCCGTCAGATAAAGGCATAGCAATAGGGAGGAATGGGAAGAACGTGCAGAGAGCTAGACTTATTTTAAAAAGGCACTTTAACATAGACTCAGTGGTTATTGCTTAAGCTGGAGGGAGCCTTATGCCGGGGAAGAAAGCTCCAGCCGGGCTATACGCGGCTAGAAAATTGAAAGAGAAGAGGTTGAAGTACCGCTGGAGCCAGAGGAGCTTCAAGCAGAGGATGCTCAGGAAAATAGGTAAGCTCAAGGATCCACTAGAAGGAGCCCCTATGGCTAGAGGCATAGTCCTCGAGAAAGTCGGCATTGAGTCACGTAAACCCAACTCAGCTGTAAGAAAATGTGTTAGAGTACAGCTAGTTAAAAACGGGAAGGTTGTCACAGCATTTGTCCCGCTAGATGGTGGAATAAACTACATTGATGAACACGATGAAGTAATAATAGAAGGTATTGGAGGGCCACTAGGTGGATCCCTTGGAGACATCCCAGGCGTAAGATACAAGGTTATAAGCGTTAATGGAGTATCACTTAAAGCCCTATGGCTCGGCAAGAAGCAGAAGCCTGTTAGGTAGAGAGGGGTAGCTGTATGAGTAGCGTAGAGGAGCTTACAATCAACGAGATAAAATTGTTCAATAAGTGGAGCTATGATTTCATTGAGGTTAGAGATCCAAGCCTGAAGAAGTATCTATGCTTAAGTCCAGTCTACCTCCCGCACACTGGTGGTAGACACGCGCATAGACGATTCGGGAAGGCCATGGTACCCATAGTTGAGAGACTAATAAACAAGGTTATGAGGCCTGGTAGAAACATGGGTAAAAAACACCTCGCCTACAACATTGTGAAGAAGGCTTTCGATTTAATCTACTTGAAGACGGGTGAAAACCCGATTCAAATCTTAGTGAGAGCTATAGAGAATAGTGCTCCTAGAGAGGAGACAACGAGAATAATGTATGGTGGAATAACGTATCATGTCTCAGTTGACGTATCACCATTGAGGAGGATAGACCTCGCTCTTAGGCATCTAACCGAGGGTGCTAGAATGAAGGCTTTCCGTAACCCTATATCCATAGAGGAGGCTCTAGCTGAAGAAATAATCCTAGCTGCACTAAATGACCCGAAGAGCTATGCTATACAGAAGAAGGAAGAAATTGAGAGGATAGCTTTAAGCAGCAGGTAGCCTCCTCAACCACTAGCTCCACAGAGTTTCTCAAGCTTTCAGCCCCTGAGAAAACATCCTCTGTGATTTTCTGTCTTGCTAGGGAAGCAGCTTTTGAGCAGAATACGAAACATTTTATAAGCACCTGAGACTTATATACTACTCTACGTGTTAATGTATAGAAGAATGTGAAAGGGTGGTTTAGATGAGTGCACCGCAGAAACCGCACCTAAACTTGATCATAATAGGGCACGTCGACCACGGTAAGAGCACAATGACAGGCCAGATACTCTACCGTCTAGGGTACTTCGATGAGAAAACAATGAAGATGATCGAAGAGGAGGCTAAGAAGACGGGTAAGGAGAGCTTCAAGTTCGCGTGGCTACTTGATAGAATGAAAGAGGAGCGTGAGCGCGGAGTAACAATAGCACTATCATACATGAAATTCGAGAGCAAGAAGTACTTCTTCACTATCATAGATGCACCAGGGCACAGGGACTTCGTGAAGAACATGATTACTGGTGCCAGCCAGGCTGATGCTGCAATACTAGTGGTAAGCGCTAGGAAAGGTGAGTTCGAGGCTGGCATGAGCGCTGAAGGCCAGACAAGAGAGCACGCTATTCTAGCTAGAACCATGGGTATAAACCAGTTGATTGTAGCTATAAATAAGATGGATGCAACAGAACCTCCTTACAGCGAGAAGAGGTACAATGAGATCAAGGAAGTTATGAGTAAATTCCTGAAGGGGTTAGGCTACGATACATCAAAGATACCCTTTATACCGATATCAGCTTGGACTGGCGAGAACCTCATAGAGAGATCACTGAACATGCCGTGGTATAACGGCCCCACGCTTGTAGAAGCCTTAGACTCCCTGCAGCCGCCAGCTTCAAAGCCGGTGGATAAGCCTCTCAGAGTACCCATACAAGACGTCTACAGTATATCTGGTGTCGGCGTGGTACCAGTTGGAAGAGTTGAAACAGGAGTATTAAAGGTCGGCGATAAAGTAGTCTTCATGCCGCCAAACGTTGTCGGCGAGGTTAGAAGCATTGAGACCCACCACGTTAAAATAGAGAAGGCTGAGCCAGGCGACAATATAGGCTTCAACGTAAAGGGTGTTGAGAAGAAGGATATCAAGCGTGGAGATGTTGCAGGACACCCAACGAACCCGCCGACTGTAGCTGACGAGTTCACTGCTAGAATAATGATAGTATGGCATCCAACAGCCATAGCAGTCGGCTACACGCCAGTTATACACGTTCACACTGCAAGCGTAGCCTGCAAGATAGTGGAGATAACCTCGAAGCTAGATCCTAGAACAGGCAAGGAGCTCGAGAAGAACCCGCAGTTCTTGAAGCAGGGTGATATAGCAGTAGTGAAGTTCAAGCCTATAAAGCCGCTAGTAGTCGAGAAGTTCGCTGACTTCCCGGCGTTAGGCAGATTCGCTATGAGAGATATGGGTAAAACAGTCGGAGTCGGGCAAGTACTAGAAGTAAAGCCTGCCCAGGTAGCCGCCAAGAAGTAGCTAAGGCTTTTTTAATGCTATAAGCATTCCTGCTTCTAGAGTGCTTAACTATACAGCAGCTAGAGGGACTCCCGCCATGTCCACTGTAAGAATGGTTAAAATCAAGATTTGGAGCACGAATGTAAAAGTACTAGACGACTTTGTCGGTAAGATTGTTGATATAGCGAAGAAAACTGGTGTCAGAGTGAAAGGCCCTACACCACTACCCACCAAGAAGCTTAGAGTTCGAACATTAAAGCTACCCCACGGGGAGGGTAAGAAGAAGTACGAGAAGTGGGAGATGAGGATACATAAGAGACTACTATACATAGCTGAAGATGAAAGAGTAATGAAGCAGCTAATAAGAGTTAGAATACCACCTGAAGTATGGATGGAGATAGAGATCTAAGCGGTCAATTCTCTACTCTACTATTTTCAACATAATACTCCTAGAAGATTTACTTCAACGTAAACTCCTCCAGAAGACTCCACTAAGACTACTCTATTCTACTATGCACTCAGCTCTTAGAGAGCAGAGTTTAACGTAGTAGGAGACAGGTAGCGCCGGGGGCGGGATTTGAACCCGCGCGGGCGTGAGCCCACTGGCTCTCAAGGCCAGCCCCTTAGGCCGCTCGGGCACCCCGGCACCCTTACTCTAGTGGAGTAGAATCCAGGATTAAATTCTTTCCTTTCTATGCCTGCTGATATAGTTTAGTTGGACTCTAGAGCCTGAAAATAAGCTTTAAAAGGCTTATACTAGCTAACTATGATGATAGCCGTGTATGCTTACGAGAATGGTGGGAGGCTTTGAGTAGTGAAGGCTTCAAGCAGATCGTTAGAATACTAGGGACAGATGTAGATGGAACCCTACCGTTAGTCTACGGTCTCTCAGAAGTTAAAGGATTAGGCTATACTTTCAGCTTAGCTATATGCAGGGTACTAGGCTTAAACCCTGAGCAGCGGGTAGGCTATCTCACTGATGAGCAGGTAAAAAGCATTGAGGAGGCTGTACGGAATCCAGGCAGGCATGGTATTCCTCCATGGCTCTACAACAGGCGGAAGGACTACACTACTGGTGAAGACATGCACTTAACTGGTGCTGACTTAATCTACTATGTGAAGGAGGATATTGAGAGAGAAAAGAGGATTAAGAGCTGGCGTGGTATAAGGCATGCACTAGGATTAAAGGTTAGAGGGCAGAGAACAAGGACAACGGGTAGGACAGGTGTGACAGTAGGTGTAAGGAAGAAGTCGGGTCAGGCTCAAAGCCAGAGTGGTAAGTAGGGTGGTATGAGATGGGTGACCCACGTAAGTCCAGGAGAACATATGAGGGGCCCCGGCACCCCTGGCGCCGCGATGTGCTAGCCTACGAGATGAAGCTGCTGGGTGCTTACGGATTAAGAAATAAGAGGGAGCTTTGGAAGGCTGCTTCAATAGTAAGGTACTTTAGGCATAGAGCTAGGTCGCTACTAGCTGCTCCCCCAGAAGTAAGAGAAAGAGAGGAGAAAGCACTTGTGGAGAGATTAGTAAAACTAGGGCTTCTTAGAGAAGGTGCAAAACTAGATGACGTGTTAAACTTAAAGGTTGAAGACCTACTAGAGAGACGCCTGCAGACAATTGTCTACAGGAAGGGGCTGGCTAGAACCATACACGAGGCTAGACAGCTAATAACCCATGGTCACATAGCTGTCGCTGGTAGAAGAATACGCTCTCCGGGAATGCTGATCCCAGTTGACTTAGAGCCTTTAATCGACTACTACCAGTTCAGCCCGCTGAAAAAGAAGGTTAGCGTAGAGGGGTGACTAGTGGATGGCGTTCTCTGCTCGAGAGTTGAAGTGGGGTGTAGCACACATCTATAGTAGCTCGAATAATACAATAGTGCATATAACCGACATCACGGGGGCTGAAACAGTAAGTAGATGGAGTGGCGGGATGGTTGTCAGAGCTGACAGGGAGAAGCCGAGTCCTTATGCAGCAATGATGGCTGCATCCAGAAGTGCTAGTGAAGCCATGGATAAAGGTATTACAGCACTCCACATAAAAGTAAGAGCTCCAGGAGGCCACGGCTCTAAGACTCCTGGACCAGGTGCTCAAGCAGCTATAAGAGCGCTGGCTAGAGCTGGATTCATAATCGGTAGGATAGAGGATGTAACCCCGATACCCCACGATACCACTAGGAGGCCTGGAGGAAGGAGAGGTAGAAGACTGTAGGAATTTAAGGGTGTTAGCAGCTTGGATGTAGTTGTCCTAGAGAAGAGCCCCTACCACATTAAGCTCTACCTTAAAGGTATTCCACTCCACATAGTGAACTCCATAAGGAGAACAGTAATCGCAGAGGTACCAACCATAGCTATCGACTACGTTGCTATAACTGAGAACTCAAGCGTCTTCTACGATGAGTACATAGCTCACAGGCTTGGCTTAATACCATTAAAGAGCGACGAAGCTTTAAGCAAGTATAAGCCTCCGGAGGAGTGCGCTGAGGCCGGTGAGAAAGGAGTTTTCTCGCAGGACTGCTTTGCAATACTAAGGCTTGAAGCTGAAGGACCTGAAGATGGTGTTCTAACAGTTTACAGCGAGATGCTTGAAAGCAATGATCCTGATGTAAAACCCGTCTACAGCGGGATTCCCATTGTAAAGCTTGCGCGAAACCAGCGTATCAGGCTAGAAGCCTATGCAAGGCTGGGTAGAGGTAAGGAGCACGCGAAGTGGAGTCCTGTATCAGTAGCCGCGCACAAGTACGTCCCGGTAGTATCAGTGAGCCCTGAGAAGTGCAGGGGGCCCGAGTGCTCGCTATGCATTAATGTATGCCCTAAGGGCATCTTCGAGGTAGCAGAAGGCTCAGTGAAGGTTAGAGAAGACAGGCTCCTCGAGTGCACTCTCTGCAGGCTATGTGAGAATGCATGCCCTGCTAACGCGGTAAGAGTCTCATGGAGGGAAAACGAGTTCATCTTAAACCTAGAGTTAACAGGCGCCTTAAACGCTAGGAATCTTTTATTAGAGGCTGTTGACATCTTAAGCAGAAAACTTGATGATTTCATGAAAGAACTTGCAGGAAATGGTGTAGTAGCATGACGTTCATCGGGGGCTCTAAAACCAACGTGGTTTTAAGGAAGACTATAGAAGAGCTCATTAAAGCCTCAAATAAGAATAATGCTCCAATATGGAGGGCGGTCGCAGAAGAACTCTCTAAGCCTAGACGTAGAAGAAGAGCTGTAAACATCAGTAGGTTGAACAGGTATACCAGCCCCGGTGATGTAGTGGTTGTTCCAGGGAAAGTGCTGGGAGCCGGCGTCCTCGATCACCCTATCACGGTGGCAGCTTCTAGCTTCTCGAAGACAGCTATAGAGAAGATCTTAAAGAGCGGTGGTAGAGTCCTGCACATACTAGACTTGGTATCAGAGAACCCTAAGGGGAGTGGAGTCAAGATCATAGGGTGAGTAGAGTTGAGTGAGGGGAAAGTACTCTACGTGGATGCCTCTAACCAGATTCTCGGAAGGCTAGCTACAATAATAGCTAAGAAGCTGCTTGAAGGCTACAAGGTTATCGTTGTTAATGCTGAGAAAGCTGTTTTAAGCGGCGATAAGATAAGAGTTGTCGAAGGCTACAAGCTTCTCCTGAGAGTTAGAACCCACTACAATCCAGAAAAGAGTGGTGTGAGAAGGCCAAGGAACCCTGTCAACATATTTAAGAGGACGGTTAGAGGAATGCTCCCCATGGATAAAGCCACGGGTAGAAGAGCATACAGAAATCTTAAAGTATACGTGGGTACCCCGAGCAGCTTAAAAAGCACTGAATTCATACAGTTCCCCGAGGCTTCAGCATCAAGACTAAAAGGTAGATTCATCTACCTGGAGGAAGTTGCCAGAGTAATGGGCTGGACGGGTGCTAGGAGATGAGCCAGTCAACGAGCACGGGAGTAAAGGTGGTTTTATCAACAGGTAAAAGAAAGACTAGTATAGCTAGAGCTGTAATAAAACCAGGGATTGGCAGAGTCTGGATCAACGGGGTACCATTAGAGTTAATTCCCATTGAGATGGCTAGAGTTAAAATAATGGAGCCGCTCCTCCTAGCCGGCGACCTAGCTAAGACAATCGATATCAAGGTGACCGTTGAAGGAGGAGGCTACATGAGTCAAGCAGAGGCTGCAAGAATAGCTATAGCTAGAGGTCTAGTAGAGTACTTCGGGCACGAGGAGCTTAAAAGAATACTTAAAGAGTATGATCGACACATGCTAAGCGGGGATCCCCGTCAAACGGAACCTAAAAAGTGGGGTAGGTATAGTGCTAGAAGAAGATGGCAGAAGAGCTATAGGTAGGTGGTTGAAAAGTGCTCTTCCCTGTTAGATGCTTCACTTGTGGCAGGCCCATAGGGCATTTATGGGAGGAATACTTAAAGAGAGTTGAGAAAGGCGAGGATCCAGGCAAGGTTCTAGATGATTTAGGTGTTAAGAGGTATTGCTGTAGAAGGATGTTTTTATCCCATGTAGATGTATCCAAGGAGGTATTATACTTCCCTAAGATATCTTAAGGGTGAGTAGCATGGGTGATCCAAGCTGGACGGATGAGGAGAAGGAGGCACCGATCTCTAAGCCTGAAAGCGGTGTTGTAGAGCTCCTAGTACCAATAGAGAAATACCTTTCGGCCGGTGTCCACATAGGTACGCATGTGTGCACTAAATTCATGGAGCCATTCGTTTACAGGGTTCGATCAGATGGACTATACATTCTCGACGTGAGGAAGATAGATGAAAGATTGAGGATAGCTGGTAGATTCCTAGCTAGATACCAGCCGGAGAAGATAGCAGCTGTCTCTGTTAGACAATACGGGAGGAAGCCGGTGTCAAAGATGTGCCAGTATGTTGGCTGCAAGCCATTTATCGGCAGGTTCATACCAGGCACCTTCACTAACCCGAGCCTGAAGAACTACTTTGAGCCCGATGTAGTGGTGATCACTGATACAAGATCCGATCTACAAGCTCTCAAGGAGGCAGCTGATGTAGGGATACCAGTAGTAGCCTTCGCTGACACGGACAACAGGGTTGAATACGTTGACTTAATAATACCTGGGAATAACAAGGGGAGAAAGAGTCTCGCACTACTATACTGGATACTCACAAGGCAGATACTACGCGAGAGAGGTGTTCTCCCACCTAACGCTGACCTTCCAGAGCAGCCCTCGGATTTCGAGGCCACAGCATAAGCATACTCCCACTGTTTTGGAATCTACTCTCAGAGAGAAAAATGCTTTAAGCTCAGGGTTATCCTGGCTTAACCTTTAACTATATTATTAGCTTTCAATATCCTAGTTTAACATGAGGGATTAGTTTGAAGCGGAGAATAGCTGTTGTAGCAGGCTATTTCTACCCAGAGGACCCCGGGGAGCTTAGAGAGATGATAGAGTGGTCTTTTAAGCATCCTGTGGGCCCTGGAAGTCTCCCCTTAAAAACTGTTGAGACCCCGTTACACGGTATCCTAGGATATGTTGTCCCCCACGCAGGCTATGTGTATAGCGGGCCTGTAGCAGCTCACGCATTCCATGATATGGCTCTCAACGGGAAACCTGACGTCGTGGTGATACTGGGTACTAATCACACAGGACTTGGGAAGCCTGTCTCAGTATACCCTGAGGGTGTCTGGGAGACCCCGCTGGGGGCTCTAACAGTGGATGGAGAGTTATCGAAGAAGATCGTTGAGTACAGTGATGTAGCAGACTTCGATGAGTATGCTCACCTAGAAGAACACTCGGTTGAAGTTCAACTACCCTTCCTCGCATACCTGTATGGTTCAGCTGTAAGAATAGTCCCTATAGTGATAGGTGTACACACACCCGACGTTGCTTTTGATCTAGCTAGGGCTATACGGAGAGCAGTTGAGTCGCTCGGGAAGAATACTATTATACTAGCTAGCAGCGATTTCAACCACTATGAGCCCCACGAGGAAACCGTGAGGAAGGATTTAATGGCTATAGATGAAATTCTAAGGCTAGACATCCACGGATTCTACAATGTAATGATGCGGGAAGGCATCAGTATCTGCGGGCCTGGTGGCATAATGACTCTAATGGAGTACACGAGAATGCTTGGAGGCAGGGTAAGCCTCTTAAAGCACGCTACAAGCGGGGATACATCCGGTGATAAAACCCATGTTGTTGGATACGCTAGCATAAAATTCTACTTGTAGGAGGCAGGCTGAATTGGATGAAGTACAGGCTAGAAAACTCCAGCATCTAGAACTAGCTTTAGACCCGCGTGTAGACTACAAGGATTATTGCAGGAGCATTTACAGCGAGATAAAACTAATACACAAGGCTCTCCCAGGGTTAAGCTTCAGTGATGTGAGCCTAGAGGTTGAATTCCTCGGGTACAAGCTCTCAGCACCCTTAATGATAACAGGGATGACAGGCGGCCACCCCTCTCTTACAAAAGTGAATAAGATGCTCGCTGAGCTCGCTGAATCAAAGCGTATTGCGATAGGTGTAGGCAGCCAGAGAGCAATGGTTACCAGTGGATTCAATAGTGATGTTGTAGCCAGCTATAGAGTCGTCAGGGATACAGCTAGAAGTGTCCCAGTTATCGGTAACATTGGGTTGAATACACTAAACGATATTGAACTCGACGTCGTTGTAAAACTAGTGGAAGTATTGGATGCAGACGCTCTAGCCATACACTTGAATCCAGCCCAAGAGGTAGTACAGCCGGAAGGTGATACACGACTGAGAGCAGAGCTAGTCGATAAAGTTAAAGAGCTAGTCTCAGTACTCGGCAAACCGATTGTAATCAAGGAGGTAGGCAGCGGGCTCTCCATGGAGGTCGTTGAACTGTTCCACAGAGCGGGAGTTAGAATATTCGATGTAGCCGGGGCATGCGGCACTAACTGGGCTCTCATTGAAGCATATAGAAACCCGCCTGGAACACCACGATACGAAAGCGGCTTAAAGCTCTCGGAATGGGGAATCCCCACTCCTCTCTCAGTGATCGAGGCGCGGCATGCAGCCAGGGACTCAATTATCATTGCTAGCGGTGGAGTCTGGGATGGATTCAAGGCTGCAGTCAACATAGCTTTAGGTGCTGACATGGCTGGAGTAGCTAAGCCTATTCTAGGAAAACTCTTAAAAGAGGGGGTTACTGCAGCTGAAGTATACCTTGACTCCTACATCTACGAATTGAAGACTGCTATGTACCTCACTGGTGCCAGGACCACTAGGGATTTGAGAAGCGTGCCAGTGGTGCTGGGCTCCAATATTGTAGGCGTCATGCTTCAGAGAGGTATAGATCTATACAAGTACTTAAGCCATGAGAGGAAAGGGCATTGAGCGACTACATCTTCCCCGAGCTCTTCGTAAAGAACGTGGAGTCTAAGAGAATTATATGCCGTAGGGGAGACGAGTTCACAATGACTAGTCAACCCTCAGACTCATGTAGTGAGATCTACGGTAGCATACCCTACGAGGATGTACTCAGGTACATAGACCTGGAGAATCCTGCTCTAAAAGCAAGCATCATACTAGTTGATAGGAGAGAGCTACCGAAAGCACTTCTCTTCGAGGAGGGCACCCCCCTCTGCCTTCAAGAGGTGACTGGGAGGAGGCTTTATTACATCGGCGGCTTAAAGCATGTTAGGAGAGGAGAACTAGTAGTGTACACTGTAACCGGGAAGCACGAGGTGAGGAGTACACGCTCTGTGTGCGAGGGGTTTTTACTAGCTGTTATAGATTTGACATGGGAGAAGCCTGAGAAAATAGTACTGGTGGTGTCAGTTGAGCAGCCAAGAGAAATCTCTATTAGAGAAAGTGAAAGAAGCAGCTTTTAAACACGCCTTAGTCAACGCAGTCAAGCATGAGGGTAAAGCAGACCTTAAAGCCGTGGTCTCAAAAATAGCTGGTGAAATACCTGAGATACGTAGCAGGTTGCGAGAGTTCATTAAGGTTATCGAGGAAGTCATAGTAGAAGTGAACAAGCTCAGCCTGGAGGAGCAGATTAAGCTAGTGAGAGCGAACTGGCCTGAGCTCCTGGAAGAAAAGAAGAGCCCTGTAGAGAAGGAGCTACCCCCTCTACCTAACGCTGAAGTTGGAAGAGTCGTAACAAGGTTCGCGCCTAACCCCGACTTCACAATACACCTCGGTAATGCGAGACCGGCCCTACTAAGCTACTGGTATGCAGAAATGTATAATGGTAGAATGATACTCAGATTCGAGGATACAGACCCAAGGGTAAAAGCACCCTACCCTGAAGCCTACACGAGGATAAAAGAAGCCTTGAAGTGGCTGGGCGTGAAGTGGAGCGAGGAGTACGTGCAGAGTCTCCGCATGGAGATATTCTACGATATTGCTCGTAAATTAATAGCGAGAGGTGGAGCCTACATTGATGAATGCAGCGATAAACAGTTTAAATCCTATAGGAACGCTGGGAGAGCCTGCCCCCACAGGGATACACCTGTTGAAGACAACCTCGAGAAATTCGATAGAATGCTGGAGGGACGCTACGGGGAGGGTGAGGCTGTCCTAAGAGTTAAAACCGACCTCCAGCACCCCGACCCCAGTGTCAGAGACTGGGTGGCCTTCCGTATAATAGACACCTCGAGGACTCCTCACCCAGTGACAGGGGATAAATACATTGTATGGCCAACATATAATTTTGCTGCAGGAGTAGACGACTACCTCATGGGGGTCACGCACATACTAAGAGCGAAGGAGCACCTAACCAATACCGTCAAACAGAAGTATCTTTATACCCACATGGGCTGGAAGTACCCTGAGACAATACACTTCGGACGACTATCTCTCGAGGGATTAATACTGAGTAAATCCAAGATGAGGAAGCTCGTAGAAGAGCAGGGCATCCAACCCTACGACGATCCAAGATTCGGAACCATAGAGGGTTTACGTAGAAGAGGGATTCTACGTGAAACCATATGGAGGATAGTTAAAGATGTCGGTGTTAAGCCTATTGATGCTAGAGTAAGCCTCGTAAACCTCTACGCTATCAACAGGATCCTAGTAGATGCATCCGCGAACAGGTATATGGCAGTTGAGGACCCCGTGCCCGTGGTATTAAAAGGGATAAAGGAGCCTCTGAGAGCCCAGATACCAGTGCACCCATCGAGAAGAGAATTCTACGAGTACCTAATAGAAGATGGAGCAATAATATACATCTCGCCTAGAGATGTAAGCTTAATAGAGCAGAGCAGCCACAAGCTCTTCAGAGCTATGGGTCTAGCTAACTTTACTCTAGGAGACCCTGTGAGTATAGGAGGAAAACCCGGCTTCACAGCCTACCTCTACAGTATCCCTCAAGAGGATGCAAGGAAATCTAACGCGCCGATAATCCAGTGGGTTAATAGCGCTGAAAGCATCGAGCTTCTCCTGCTAATACCGGAGGGGATGGAGTTAAAGAAAACAAGGTATCTAGCTGAAAAACGCATTCTGAGCGAGAAGCCTGACTCTATTGTCCAGCTTTATAGAGTTGGATTCGCCAGGATTGAAGCGGTAGAAGACACCAGGATTATAGCAGTCTTTGCTCACGAATAATTAAAGGTAGCATGGAGAAGCTTAAGATTTTCATTTATAAACCCCTATGAAGGTTTAAGCTTAAACGTTAACACAGGTGAGTAGACGACCCTAAGGGAGGAGGATGAAGCAATGCCCAAACCATTCTACGTAAAATTCGAGGTTCCACCCGAGCTAGCTGAGAAAGTATACCAGGCAATAACTAAGGTTAGAGAGAGCGGAGGTAAAGTTAAGAAGGGGACTAACAAGACAACAAAGGCTGTTGAGAGAGGACAGGCGAAACTAGTCGTAATAGCTGAAGACGTAGATCCACCGGAGATCGTGGCACATCTCCCGTTACTATGTGAGGAGAAGAAGATACCCTACGTGTACGTGCCTAGCAAGCAGAAGCTAGGTCAGGCAGCAGGCATTGAAGTTGCAGCAGCATCAGTAGCTATAATTGATGTTGGCGGAGCTAAGGATCTAGTAGACGAGATCATTAAGAGTGTTCAACAATTAAAGTCTCAGAGTAGTTAGAGGAAACAGTTTTTTTACACTCTATCTCCTGCTAGTGAGTTTTCTAGCCTCTCTCTCTGTCTCCCTTAGTATAACTATGTCGCCGATTCTCACAGGCCCCTTGACATTCCTAGTGATCACTCTACCCTTATCCCTGCCCTCTAAGACTCTAACTCGAACCTGTGTTATCTCACCTGTCACACCTGTTCTGCCAAGTATCTGGATGACCTCGGCCGGGAACCCTATCTCTTCTACAACATTCACTTTCGGCGATTCTAAAACCACTCTGCTAGGTTCCTGAGTCTCATTACTCATACAGCACCACCCTACCCGAGTGTCAATGTATTCTTGAGCTTTATAAGCGTGACGTGAGATTTAAAGATACCACGCTGGCTAGCTTAGAGTGGAGGTGCTTAAGGATGGTGAGAGCTGTTAAATGTGCTTTCTGTGGTGGTGAGATAGAGCCTGGAACAGGATTAATGTACGTTAAGAACGATGGAACAATACTGTGGTTCTGTAGCAGCAAGTGCTTAAAGAACTATAGGTTGAAGAGGGATCCAAGGAAGTATAAGTGGACCTTGAAGTACGGTCAGCAAGCAAGGTAGTTTTTCACTTGAATACTAGACCATAGAGTGGATTAGATTTCCTCTTGATGTTAACTATTTCACTTAACACTTGTTTCTCATCACTGCTTAACTCATTATTGTATACTGTGAGCCATAGCCTTGCATGCTCCTCTGGGATATCAGTGTAGAGGATGTCTCCTTCATCGATTTGCCGGCCGACCATTACCCGCCCCTTTATGCTTACAGCTACCTGCTGGCCTGTTAAGGCCTCCTTCAACACGTTATCGCGGTCTCTTATCTGCATTATAGCTCCAATACTGCGTCCATCACTAGTCATTAAAGGATAGCCGGGCCTTACTCTTCCCCCTATAACCTCTATTCCAACTATCGCGGGGTCGCTTCTCCTGAATACTGCACCCGGGATTATTCTCACTTTCCCAGGTCTAACAAGCGAGTCCAGCGCTCTCTGCTTGCTCTGCTCTCTGATATCTCTGAGCCATCTAGTATACTCCTCGATTAACTGGTAGATTACATTGTTCTTGAATACTGGAATCTCTTCTCTTGCTATGAGTTCCTCGGCTTCTGGGAGCACTTTAACGTTGAAGGCTAGTATTACGCCATACTCAGGCTTAGACTTCTTGACTACTAGGGCTTCGAGTACATCGTTCCTTGTCACATTCCCTACATCAGCTAGCTTGACAGGAATCCCCATTCTTCTTGAAGCTTCCACTAGGGCTTCGAGTGTTCCGAGAGCATCCGCTTTAATTACTATGCCATCACTCTCAACCTTGAATCTCAGCTGTGAGATCTCCTCGAGGATCATTCTCCCGTACTCCTCGGCTTTATCCTCTGATGGTATAACGTAGAATGGTGAGCCGGCTATAGCATCTTCTAGTCCTGGTGCTGCTACTTTAACTCCTGTTGCAGCAGTAACCATGTCGACCTGGATGAATCTTCCTTCATGCATTCTCATATCCTGAAGCGGCCTCGGCATTAGCAGGCTCCTAACTCTCGAGTATATGGGTTTATCTCTCCCGGCTACTACGAAAAGATCATTTCTCCTTAAGATGCCATCATATACTATTACATCTATCGTGGTTCCTAGTCCAACCTCCTCTTTAACTTCTAATATAACGCCTTTTGCTGGCTCATTGCTTGCAATCAACTTCTTCTTCATGAATTGCTGCGAGAGACCGGCAATTAAGGCTAGTAGCTCTGGTAGCCCCTCCCCGGTCTTAGCTGATAAAGGTACTATTGCAACAGTCCTCCTGAAATCTCTTACTCTATCAAACCTCTCAGCTTCAAAGCCGTGCTCGTATAGCTTACCAGCTATAGCGTAGATTCTATCCTCGAGGATACTTAGAGTTCTGTTATCCTGTAGTTTCAAGCTCTCAAGGATTGGTGCATCCGGGTGGGGCTTCCAGCCGCTGATCCTATCGATCTTGTTAGCTGCCACGACGAATGGAACCTTCTTCTCTCTCAGGATGTTTAATGCTTCAACAGTCTGTGGTTGAAACCCTTCTATTATATCGATGACTAGGACTGCCATGTCAGCTACACTCCCACCTCTACGTCTAAGGTTGCTGAAGAGCTCGTGGCCTGGAGTATCAATGAAGAGTAGCCCAGGTATCTCTATCGTTAGCCTCGGGAAGTACTTCTTTAATGGCTCGGAGATCTTGACTAGCACGCTAGCTGGGACTATGCTAGCCCCTACATGCTGTGTTATCTCGCCTGGCTCTTTTCTCGCGACAGCAGTACCTCTAATCTTATCGAGGAGTGTTGTCTTCCCGTGGTCAACGTGCCCCATGACTACTATAATAGGCTGCCTAATCCATGTTCTTCTATCACTCAACTCGTAAACACCTCATGTTAACCAATAACTCTAACTAACTTATATTCAGAACCGCGC
This sequence comes from Desulfurococcus sp., assembly GCA_026626905.1. NCBI lineage: Archaea > Thermoproteati > Thermoproteota > Thermoprotei > Desulfurococcales > Desulfurococcaceae > Desulfurococcus > Desulfurococcus sp. Next base: position 20,512 of record JAPNUX010000005.1, on the reverse strand, counting down.
TCTAGCTAGCATTCTACTACTACAGCCTTCCTCGAGACTCCAGCAGGCTATTTCACGTTAAGTCTTCATACATGCGCTCACTGTACAGTGAACTTTTTAAAGCTCTCAAGGTATCATCGAAACGGAGTTGATTAAAGCAGACATGTAGAGCTACTCGGTGTCCAGCATGCCTGACTTCAAGGTGGTAGTAAGCGACCCTGAAGCCCCGAAAAATGAGAGAGTCATTAGAGTTAAGATTGAAGGAGACAGTGAAGTAGAGTTCACTGATAGAATGAAAGAGGGGTTCGAGCTACCAGTCATAAAGACTAATAGTAAGACTGCTAGTGAAATAGACGCTGTACACGGCGTTGCAACTCTGAGAATAAGACGGCCTGACACAGGGGATAAAGTCAAGATCACTGGTAGAATAGTAGTAGATGACAGTGTACCAGACTACGTTGTAAAAGTCAACAGTGAGCTACTAATAGATAAGACAGGGCAAGGCGAGATCGAAGGAGAGGTTTTTCGGGCTAGAGCATGGCAGGTGAGAGTGAGCGGCGAAAAAGCTACTCCATTCGTAGGGTTAAAGATAGGGGATTACGTGGATGGCTCCATAATAGGCTTGAAGGGTGTTAAACTCGTTGTGACCGGGGGGAGTGATTCAAGCGGTATACCCATGAGGCCTGATGTCCCAGGCCCCGTTAAGAAGAGGATTATACTGTCGACCCCGCCAGGCTTTCATCCAAGGGAGGAAGGAGAGAGTAGAAGGAAGATTATTAGAGGCAATACTATAGCACCTGATACTGTTCAAATAAATGTTAAGATATCATATAAGTAGCTAGTGCATCCAGCAAGAGCTAGCCTTGGGTATTAAAGTTAAAGCTAATTAAGAGTGAAATCCATGTTAACTTTTTCATAAGGTGAGTGGTATACTATGCCATGGGAACTAAAGCCTCCGGAAGCTAACATAGGTGTAATAGGGCACGTTGACCACGGGAAGACAACACTTGTGCAAGCCCTTACAGGTGTATGGACAGCTAAGCACAGCATGGAGATAGAGCGCGGGATGACCATTAAGCTTGGATACGCTGACGGTAACATCGCGTACTGCGATGGACTACCTGCACCAGACGCCTATACGACTGAAGCCAGCTGCCCTGACGGCAGTGAATCCAGGCTTCTCAGGAGAGTCAGCTACGTGGATGCCCCGGGCCACGAGCTCTACATGACTACTATGCTTAGTGGAGCAATGATAATTGATGGAGCCATACTAGTAGTAGCTGCCAACGAGCCCTGCCCTCAACCCCAGACAGTAGAACATTTAATGGCGTTGAATATACTAGGGGTTAGAAACGTTATTGTAGTTCAAAACAAGATAGATGTTGTGGATAGAAAGAGGGCTTTAGAAAACTACCAGGAGATTAAGAAGCTTGTTACTGGAACAGTTGCAGAGAATGCTCCAATAATACCTGTCAGCGCTCTCCATAAAGTCAACATAGATGCTCTCCTCCAAGCAATACAGGAGGTTATTCCCACCCCTGAGAGAGATTACAGTAAGCCTCCCTTGATGTATGTTGTAAGAAGTTTTGATGTAAACAAGCCTGGAACACCCTATGATAAAATAGAGGGAGGCGTGCTAGGAGGCTCTCTCCTTCAAGGCGTGTTTAGAGTAGGCGATGAAGTATCCGTGCTACCCGGGGTTAAAGTAGCCAGCGGGGGATCTAAAACTCAAGCTAGATACGAGCCTATTATAACAGTAATAGAAGAGATACGCTACGGGGATCTCAGAGTTGATGAAGCGAGACCCGGTGGTCTTGTAGCACTACAGTCAAAACTAGATCCATCCCTTACAAAGAATGATCAGCTGGTTGGCTCAGTGGTGACTAAACCAGACAACAATATACCTATCGCGAGGACTCTAGAAGTAAACTACCACTTATTTGAGAGAATTGTGGGTGCAAAAGAGTTCACCAAGCTACCTCCACTCCAGGCTGGAGAGAAAGTAGCAGTCGCTGTTGGAGCAGCAAACCGTATTGCCGTGGTTAAATCAGTGAGAAAGGATACACTCACCCTTGAGCTATCAGAACCAGTAGCTACATGGCCCGGCTCCAAGATAGCGTTAAGCAGGAGAGTTCTAGCTAGGTGGAGGCTAGCTGGCTGGGGGATTATTGAGAGTGTCTCAGAGTAGAGCTGTAAAGATACTACTAGACTCGAATATGCTTATCTTAATGGCTAGCGGCATCCCCATCCTCGATCAAATTGAAGAGAAGCTTCTCACTAGGCCAGCTTACATAGTTATCACACCAGTACTCAACGAGCTAGCAAAGCTGGCATCCACTGGTAAACCGAGTATTGCCAGGAAGGCTAAGCTTGCTCTAGATATAGCAAGCAGGTACTGCGAGATACACGAGTACGAGTTGAAGCCTGGTGAAAGCGTAGATGATGCCCTATTAAGATACGCCCTGGAGAACAATGCTATTGTTGCTACAAGCGATAGAGAGTTAAGAAGGAAGCTAAGAGAACATGGGGTACCCGAGATCTACCTGCGCGAGGAATCCATGAGAATAGATATTGAAGGAGCTTTCTCCTTCTACTAGTAGAGTCGAAGTACTTTCACTGCCACATCATCGAGGATAAGCTTGAAGTGTATTAGGCGAAATTTCCCACTAAAACTCTTAGCGAGAAAAACAGTAATTAAACCTAAGAAGTATTTAAACCTAAGGGGATCAATATATTAGAGCCGGTGGATGACTAATGCCGGATACCAGTAAAGGGTTAAAGATAGCCTTCATTGGTGCCGGCTCAGCTGTATGGAGTACTAGAACCCTGATAGATTTAATGTTAAAGAAGAACCTCCATGGAAGCAAAGTCTACTTGATGGATATAAATAGAGAGCGCCTTGAACTAGTATACGGGTTTGCCAAGCGGTATGCTGAGGAACTTAAAGTCGACATGGAGTTCCATGCTACAACAGATAGGATTGAAGCGATAAAGGAAGCCGACTTCATTATTAACTCAGCAATGGCCGGCGGCCACATGTACTATGAGCAAATGCGTGAGGCAACAGAGAAGAAAGGATACTATAGAGGAATCAACAGTGTTGAATGGAACATGGTGAGCGATTACCACACGATATGGGGGTACTACCAGTTCAAGCTCTACGTAAGCATCCTAAGGGATATAGAGGAGTATGCTCCGGATGCATGGTTTATAAATGTCGCTAACCCTGTCTTCGAGCTCTCAACTCTAGCACATAGAATCTCCAAGGTTAAGCATATAGGCTTATGTCACGGCCACCATGGATTCTGGAGGGTCGTTAAAGGAATAGGATTAGATCCATCCAAGGTAGATGAGTGGGAGGCAGTTGGATTCAACCATGTTATCTGGCTGACGAAATTCAAGTATGATGGAGGCGATGGATACCAGTACATCGATAAGTGGATTCAAGAGGAGGCTGAAAAGTACTGGAGTAGATGGCGCTGGGAAAACCTCAACCCCTTTGATATTGATCTATCACCTGCAGCAGTAGACATGTATAAAACTTACGGTTTATTCCCGATCGGTGATACTGTCCGCGGCGGCACATGGAAGTATCACTGGAATCTTGACACAAAGAGAAAGTGGTATGGCTATACAGGAGGCCCGGACTCCGAGGTTGGCTGGGCTCTCTATGTTGCATTCCTCAATCATGGGTTGAAATCTATCTACGATGCAGTCAGTAATCCACATACAAGACTCACAGAGGTATTCCCACCTAAGCCTAGTGGCGAAGAACTCGTGGATATAATAGAGTCTATTGCCACGGATACACCTAGGAGATTCCAGCTGAACATTCCTAATAATGGTGTTCTCTCAGGCATACCCGATAACGTAGTCGTTGAAGTCCCAGCGATAGTTGATGGTAAAGGCTACCATAGAGTAAGCGTCACCCAGCCGAATAGTAAGATCCTCTACTACGTGCTCTATCCGAGAATGATGCGGATGGAGTGGGCTCTTGAAGCCTTCCTTAAAGGAGGAAGGGAGAAACTACTGGAATGGTTAATGTACGATGTGAGAACTAAGAGCGAGAAGCAGGCTGAAGAAGCAATTGATGCAATGTTAAGCGTGCCAGGTAACGAAGAGATGGCTAGGCACTACAGCTAGCATTCACAGTAGAGTCTACTCAACTGTAACTGTTTTAGCTAGATTCCTAGGCTTATCGGGATCATAGCCTCTCAATACAGCGGTATGGTAGGCTAGGAGTTGAAGTGGAGGTGTATGTGTTAGAGGCGTGAGCACCCAGTGTGCTGCAGGTACCTCGATGGCTACATCTAGTCTCTCCACGAGACTTGAACCCTCTGGTATCACGCCGATAACTACTCCTCCTCTAGCCTTTATCTCCTCGATATTACCTAGTACTAGTTTCTCCAGCTCTCGGTCATCCGGGACAATGAACACCACAGGGAAGAATGGCTCTACGAGCGCGATGGGCCCGTGCTTAGACTCTCCAGCAGGATACGCTTCAGCGTGGATGTAGGCTACCTCTTTTATCTTGAGCGCGCCTTCCCTAGCTACAGGTAGCCCTACCCCTCTACTCAGGTAGTACATGCTCTTCGAGCTGGATAGTCTCCCCGCTAGCTCCTCGGCAGCCTTGCTTTTAATAGACTTCTCCACTAGACTTGGAGAGGATTCTAGAGCTTTCAGCAGCTCGGATACCTCACTGGATGTAAGTCTACCTGTCTCACCCGCCAGCTTCACAGCTAGCCATGCTAGAATTAGAGTTTCCGCTAGAAACGTTTTTGTTGCAGCAACCCCTATCTCAGGCCCAGCCCTCATGTATAAGGCTGCATCACTCTCCCTCGCTATAGCTGAATCCACGATGTTAGTTATGCTGATAACCCTCACTCCCTGCCTCTTAAAAGCCCGTATAGCCTTCAAAGTATCCATGGTTTCACCGCTCTGGCTGACAGCTACTAGTACATCCCCGGGCCTGGATGCCTCGGCAAGCATATTATACTCGCTTGCAATGAATGGTACTGTAAGTTTCCCAGCTAGCTTCAAGGAGACTATAGCAAAGTACTCTGAGGCGTGGTAGCTTGTACCAGCTCCGACAACGAATACTCTGTCAGCATTGCTTAATAACTCCACTACCTTATCAACCACAGGGTCTCCGATCAACCCGTGGATAGTATTCTTTAGTGCAACCGGCTGCTCGTGTATCTCCTTGAGCATGAAGTACGGGTATCCTTCTTTCTCAGCGTCTGTTAAACTCCACTCAACGAATCTAAGGTATCTTAGAGGATCGACCACGCCTCCTGTTGAGAGATCCTCTAGGTATACCGTGGAGGGTGTTGCATACCCGATCCACCCATCTCTCACTACTATAATACTCCTTGTATGGTCGAGTAGTGCTGGTATATCACTTGCTAGCACAGTATACCCGTCACTCAACCCGATTACCAGGGGGCTATCCTTCCTGGCGAAGAATATTTTATGTGGCTCCAGCCACGTGATCGCTAGGATGGCATACGCGCCTTTAAGCTCTGTGATAGCTTTCTTAAATGCTTTGTATACATCATGGTGCTCCTCATAGTATTCCTCAATTAAATGAGCTATAACCTCAGTGTCAGTATCACTCTTAAATACATGTCCTTTCTCCGATAGCTTCTTCTTCAACTCCAAGTAGTTTTCTATAACTCCATTGTGAACTACCGCGAATAACCCCTTGCAGTCGGTATGCGGGTGAGCGTTTACATCGCTTGGAGCTCCATGAGTAGCCCATCTAGTATGCCCTATACCGGTCACACCCTCTAGCCTTGTAAAGGAGAACCGGGCTTCGAGGTCTCTAAGCCTTCCCTTACCTTTTAGAACTCTCAGCTCTTTACCCTCAATTACAGCTATACCAGCTGAATCATAACCCCTATACTCAAGTCTCAGGAGACCCCTGTAAATAGCCTCCCCGATCCTCAAGCGATCCCTTGAGTTAAGGCATAAGCCTATTATACCACACAAGGCTTAACCCTTAATGTGACTAGTAAGAAGGAGAGAAATTAATGCCTGGTGGTGCCTTGTGAAACCCCTAGTATTAAAGGTGACAGGCAGAGTCTTCTATAGCGAGCCCGAGCTTCTCGCTAAACTCATCCACGTAGTTAGAGGTCTCTCTGAAAACTACAGGATCGTAATTGTTGCAGGAGGTGGCGGTACTGCTAGAAGATATATTACTAGCGCTAAATCAATTGGAGTTTCATCAAACTACTGGCTTGACTTGATCGGGATATGGGCTTCAAGGCTTAACAGCCTTCTCCTTATTTCAGCTCTACAGCCATACTCGTATCCTAAGCCGGCTGCCAGCCTCGAGGAAGCATTAGAGGCATTAGCATCCAGTAGAATAGTAGTCATGGGCGGCTTAATACCAGGTCAGTCGACAGCCTCAGTGGCGGTAGAGGTAGCAGAGGCTCTCAGCGTCAGCGAGCTATACTACCTCTCTGCAGCAGGCTACGTTTACGATAAAGATCCAGCTAGGTATCCGGATGCAAAACCGCTAAAGGAGATTAATGCATCCATGCTTAAGGAGATGCTTAGGCAGAAACAGCTGCCAGGCGAGTATGCTCTCATAGATGAAAAAGCCCTGGATCTCGCTGTAAGAAGCAATATCCTCATAAAACTCGTAGACTACCGTGAGCCAGAGAAGCTATTAGAAGCCATTAGAGGAGGAAACCCGGGTAGCATGATACATCCATGCTAACTACTTTGACGATCATTGATAGGTGAATGCTGCTATCACTCATTGAAGCTGAGGAGTAATCGAAAAGTACCTCCAGCTAGCTTTAAAGCCGTGGTCAGGGTAGCATGAGAGTATACGTGAAAGCTTCTAGCAGGCTTCGATAAGGGCTTAGACGTGCTTGAAGAATACCAGCTACTTCTCTTAGAGTTCACAGCTTAGAATACTGACCTCATTAACCCTCCGTCAACCGCTATTGATGCACCGTTAACGTACGACGCGTACTCGCTGACTAGGAAGGCTACTACTCTCCCATACTCTCTTGGAGTACCTATTCGTCCAAGCGGGATCTCCCTGCTGAAGCTTCTATAAGCTTCCTCAAATGATACACCTTCTCTCCTAGCTTTATCTTCGATCAACCTCCTAATTCTATCAGTCTCAATGTATCCTGGCATCACAGCGTTAACCCTGATCCCCTCCCGCCCGAGCTCCCTGGAGAGTGTTTTCAGCAACCCGTGTATGCTTATCCTTAGAATATTCGATAAAGCGAGGTTTTCTATGGGTTCCTTCACTGCTATGCTGGATGATAAAACTATGGATGGATTCCTAGATCTCCTGAGGTATGGGAGTGCGGCTTTAACAAGCCATATTGCATTGAAGACTAATAGCTTGGCGTTTTCCTCCCACTCCTCATCACTTACCTCAAGGAATGTGCCGGGTCTAGGAGGGCCGGTCACGTATACTAGAGAGTCTAATCCACCTAGATATTCTACTGCTCTTTCAACCAGGCTGTATGCTTCACTCCTTTTAGTAATATCAGCGGCTACACCATACACTCTACCCTCATACCTTGCTCTCAGCTCTTTAAGAGTCTTCTCAACACTTTCAGTGCTCCTTCCATTTATGACTACTAAGGCACCCTCCTCGAGTAGGACTTCAGCAGCGCCTCTACCAAGACCTCTAGTAGAAGCTGTCACCAGGATTCTTAAACCCTCAGTTAAACCCATACGACTCTCCCAGAGTTTTTATCAAGAGAGCCTGCTCTTAAAGACATCCAGGGTTCTAGATGCTACTGCTTGGTGCTAGCCGACGCTTAACCCTGTAAAGCCAGTATTTAAGCAGGCTGGCCTCCTTCTCAGTTAGCAGCGACTTACTTAGCATTCTCTTCCATAGTAGCCTGGATCTCTCAATCTTCTCTTCTGACGACATCACGAGTCTTGATACATCTGTTGCAAGCTCTACTAGCTCTGCCAGCATGCTTCTGCTGGCAGTTCTCGGCACATTAGTTGCCTGAAGCCGCCTCTGCCTCCAAAGCTCCCATAGTACTACAGCTACTGCCTGGCTCACGTTTAAGGTGGGATATGCTGGGTTCGCCGGGATCGTCACGAGGATGTCTGCTTTACTTAATTCTTCTCTCGTTAAGCCCGTGCTCTCTCTCCCGAAGAGTATTGCAACGCTCTTAGCCTTAGGGTACACGCTTCTAGCGAACTCCTCGAGACTCAGGGATTGCCTGAGCATATCTCTCTCGCTGAAGCCTTCATCACTTGTAGCAACCACTAGATCCACATTTCTTAAAGCATCCTCAAGTCTCGTGGTCACCACAGCTTTAGAGAGAAAATCCCTGGCTTTAGCAGCATATACTAATGCCTCCTGGACGCTTGCTACAGGGTTTACTAGGTATAATTCATCAACATTAAAGTTAACGCACGTCCTAGCTATAACACCTAGGTTTACAGAGCCCTCAATGCCTACTAAGACTACTCTAATCACTTTTCTTGACAACCCCTACAGCGTATATTACTTCGTAAAACAATCTCTTAGATATCTGAGCCACCTTATCAAATCTTCCATGAAGGTGCTTCTCGATGACTTCCGGGTTGGATAGTGATGAATATACGAGTATCAAGAGGCCGCCCCGCTTTAAAGCCCTGAAAGCAGCGTCAATAAAGTATAGCAGGGTTTCAAACCCGTATCTCCCGCCTTCAACTGTTTCATCCTCTACTCTCCCATTCAATCCTGGCAGGTAGGGTGGGTTAGCTAAGACTACATCGAAAGTACTCTTAAAGAATGCTGGATAGCTTGAAACTACAATGCTTCTCCCTAACATGCCATTCAATACTATATTGTTGAGTGTTGTCTGAAGTGCATCCTCCTGTATATCAATGAAGACAACCCTCCTGCAGTAGCCTTTAACTAAGGCGTAGAGTCCCAGCACGCCGCTACCACAGCCTAAATCCATGCAGAGCTCTCCACGAGGCTTCAGTGAATCCATGAAGTCTACTGCCAGCCATGTGTCATCGCTTGGCTTGTATACATCACCCAGGAATACAAGTTTTAATCCCTCGATATCAACCCAGCCTCCCCTACTATCCTCGCTAGCTCCAAGAACTCTCCCACCTCGACCTCGTACACTCTCTTCCCTGCTAGAAGACGCTGGATTCGAGGGTATAATTCATCCCCTTTCAAGCCTACTCTCTCTGCAAGCACTTTTAAAGCAATCCTCCTCCTTTGAGTGAACATCACTCGCGTGAGCTCTTCGAGAGCTTCAATATCCGTGTCGAATTGTTTAATCCTTGTTAAAACTAGTACAGCATGCTCAACCTCAGGCTTAGGGTAGAAGGAGGCTCTCCCGTAGACTCCGGCAACTTCTACTTTGAATAACGCTTTAACTAGAACGGTTATTCTACCATAGTTATCACTACCAGGATTGGCTGTAAGTCTCTCAGCTACATCTTTCTGAACTGTGAGCACTGCTCTCCTTACACTATTAGATCTAGCAATCAACACTAGGATCTCCGAGGTGATATGATAAGGGATGTTACCTACAACTTGCTCAGGGTAACCGCTATACCTGGTTGCATCAGCTTTAACTAGTATAGTGTTAGCAGCATCCACGTTCTCTCGGGCAGCCTCGAGGAGTCTTTCATCGATCTCTATGGAGACTAGTCTAGGGACAACCCTACTAAGCACTAATGTTAGAGTTCCAATACCACACCCTATCTCAAGGGTATCAGCGTATTCAACTAGTTTTTTAATAGTTTTTAAGAGGTAGGGATTTACCGTGAAGTTCTGGCTTAGCTTTCTTCTAGGCTTTAAGCCATGGCTTCTAAGGGTTCTCAGCGTCCAGGAGAGCAGGGCTTGACGGCTCATGTCTTCGGGTTTAAAATGACTCCCCATACAGTTTCTCCAGGTACCCCAGGTATAGGGCTCCAGGCTCCTTTGGCTTAATGAACAAGTAGTATTTCTCGCCGCCTTCAAGCTCCTTTATAATCCTGCCTATGAGTGCTTTAACCGGGTCGACGCGTGTTCTCTCTCTTATATCGCTGAAACTCTCAAACTTCTTCCTACTCCTCTCTTCTAGTATTTGATTCATTGTTTTCTTACCTATATCTGGAAGTAGCTCGAGAGCGTGTAGTCTTATATTAACTGGCTCAGCTATGTTGAAGAACTCTGTGAATACTCTTTCATTCTCGATGACCACTAGCCTGAGAGCTTCAGGTAGATTCGCTCTTGCAACACTGGTAAGCTCACTATACCCTACATGTATAACCCTCTTCACCTTGCTCGGCCCACCTAACTCTATTCTCTCGAGTATATCGATTCTGACAGCTGGAAGCGGGGTAGCCTCGAGAAGAGAGAAGTACTTGACTCCAACTCCTTGAACGAGTGGTTGATTCCTGTGCTCGTAGTGTATGTCTGATGGATTACCTAGCTCTAGGTAGTCGAGGACGTAGAGAGCTGGCTCGTACCTCTGTCTCCATGGGCCTTCGCGTCGAAAGCCTCTTCCACGATAAGCCAAAAAGATGCACCCCTACTGGACGCCTAGCTCTACTCTTGCCCGCTAGAACAGTACTCGTTAAGCTTAGAGAGAATTTCCTCTAGAATACTCTGCTCGGGCAGCGTCTTCTCGAACTCCATGAGGTATCTAAGTTCATCCAGTGTGGATGGACAGATATTCATTAATATAATAATAGTCTCCTCTCTTAACCCCTTTGAAGACAGGTAGCTTCTCAACTCCTCTGCTTTCTCCGGTGGAACCTTGTGGTTCTTAGCCAGGTATTCTAGTACTCTTGAAATAAGAAGTGAAAGCGTACCTGTTTCACTATGTATTCTCTCAGCTACTTTCTTAAGTATAGCGTAGGTCTCGCTGTTTGAAAGCATCTTATACTCTACAGCCCTTAGTGTTGTAGACGCCATGAGGTATACACCTAATACAAGGGATCTTAGCTTCAGATGTTATTAACGCTTACTCTACCCGGATTGCTGTGGGTATCCACTAGCTTTCTGAATACTCACTGGTCTAATGTGCTCCGGCCTCACGAATAGTATTTTCTCCTTGCCGCCTACCGCTACCTTCACAATGTAAGCTCTCCCTCTCCTACCAGCAATAACCCCGGTTTTACCGTGGTATCTTCTATGTGGCATACCCTTATGAATAGATGGGTTTATGACGATGTGTACTCTATCCCCCTCCTTGTACTCTACCATCAGTAGGCTTAACGGTGGCACACCTCCCTTCTCTCTAACACTCTTCCTTAGTAGCTTTCTTGTTCTATGCCTGTACCCCTTGGGAGCTTTAACCATGCTTAATCCCTCTTCTATTAGCCCTTCATATAGAAACCAGTGATACCAGCTTATAAATCATGCTGGTTTTCAACGTAGACGACGTCGAGTTCCAGGGGGTAGGCTTGGAAGCCGAGGATCTCGCTGAAGCATGGCTTAGTCCTCCCGTTATCGCAGTGGACGAGCTCCTTCACGTATAATCCTCCATCACAGTATACTAGCGCCTCGAAGATCCTTGGTGTTAACTGTAATACTTCAATACTGTATACACGTTTAATTCTCTCTTTATCCCTCTTTCTCCTTAATACTCGAGTTGGTGTTCTCTGCCTTACAGTTCTATTCTTAAAGAACTCTACAAGCTTCTCTAGTTCCCCTGTGGTTACAGGTTTCTCAGTTAGCACTGAAATCCTGTATATTTTCCTCCTCTCCCTGGCTCCTTCTTTAACTGCTTCTACATGCTTCCTCGAGGCTAAGCCTGCCACGGTAACCTTTATGAATTCTCCGTTAAGCACGTGGTTTAACAAGTCTAAATCTACGTTCCTAAACCCTGGCTCAACAATCTCCACGATCACGGGCCTCCCTGATCCAAGCATTCTCGCATCAACATCCTCGCGTCCAGCTGCGTGTACTTTAACGTCTACGGCATCGAATAAGCTGGCAATGCTATCCCGTACAAAGTCCTGAAGGCTCTCCGGGAACCTTCTAGCCCCGCTGCTAGTGGTCCATGGTACATGAGATATCCTCCGCCCCTTCTTCCAGTAAGTAGCTTTTAAGAAGATGGGGTTTACCTGTGCTGTCACCTTGTAGTTTAGGTCTCTATCTACGTGTACTATTACAACGACATCAGGCTTGGAGAAGTCGGGTTGAAGACCTGTTAGCTTCGAGATCTTCTTGCCTACTTCACGTTTTAATTCATTTTTAATGGATTCATTGAAGGATAAACCTGTGGCTGCCGAGACCTCGAGCTCTCTTAAGATTACTGCTTCATCAAGGCTAACTCCTACCAGGAAGGTGTTTGCGTGTAGTTTCTCGAGTAGTTGGGCAGCTTCTCTTGAAATACCATCAATGTAGCTCTCAGTGAGTTTATTCATGCATATAAAGCACCTGCGGGGCTCAAGACTCCTACCGCTCAGCTTCTCGTAGAGCCTTGAAACCGGGTCCCCTGAGTTTAAAGCGATCTCCTCAATGTACTCGAGGCCTATTTTTCCAGCAGTATACTCGCTGTGGAGCTTCATGGATAAAAGTGTTTTAATAGCTCTCCCACGCTCTTCATTCGAGAGTTCTAACCCTCTTCTAGCAAAGAGTCTCCCCAGGCATCTATCACAGAGAGGGTGCTTAGAGAGAACTTTCTCGGCGGTAGCTATAATGCCTGCTGGATCCTCAGGGCTGGAGCTCTGAGTCAACGTTAACCCCTGTTCTCAGCTTACTCTTCTGCTTCGATCTTGAGGTCCTCTAGCTTTAACCCTAGCTTCTTTAATACCTCCTTTCTGCGGAGCTGCTTGCTGAGCTTCTTCATCAGCTCGTACTGTCTGAGCAGCTCTCTTACATCCTCAACCTCCACGCCGGCTCCACGAGCTATCCTTTTAATCCTTGATCTATCGATTATATCCGGGTTGTCGAGCTCCTCGTACGTCATGGAGTTTATTACTGCAAGCCACTTGTTGATCTTTGATTCAAGCTCCTTAGGGTTTACATCCAGCGGCATTCTAACACCTAGGCCAGGTATCATCTGGAGTATTTTTGCTAGAGGCCCCATCTTCCTCAAGCTTACCAGCTGCTTGTAGACTAATCTCATGTTTACTTTTCCTTCCACGAGCTTCTTGACATCTTCTTCAGTGAAATCAGCTTGTAGTCTTCTAACTCTCTCAACAAGCCCTTCTACGTCGCCTAAGCCTAGTATCCTCGAGACGAATCTAGGTGGATTGAATACTTCGAGCTCGTCGATCTTCTCTCCTGTCCCAATGAACTTTATGAGAGCTCCAGTAGCTGCTACAGCTGAGAGAGCTCCGCCGCCTTTAGCTGTCCCATCAAGTTTTGTGACTATTATTGAGCCTATTGGAGTAGACTCGTGGAACTTCCTCGCGATATTATACGCCTGCTGTCCTACAGCTGCATCTAGCACTAGGATTATCTCGTCGGGTTTAACGCTCTCGCTTATAGCTTTCATCTCCTCGAGGAGGTCTTCATCTCTGTGGTGTCTTCCAGCAGTATCTATAATGATTAAATCATATCTCCTTTCCTTGAAGAATTCTACTCCTTTCACTGCTACAGCTACTGCATCACTACTGCCAGGCTCCCCGTAAACCGGAACTCCAATATGATCCCCGAGCTGCTTGAGCTGCGTGTAGGCTGCCGGTCTAAACGTATCTGCTGCTACAAGCCCGACACTATATCCCTCTAGCTTGTACAGGTAAGCGAGTTTCGCGGCTGTTGTTGTTTTACCGGAGCCTTGAAGTCCAACCAGCATTATAACCCACGGCTTCCTCGGGGGTTTAATTATGGGTTTTCTCTCGCCGCCGAGGAGCTTAGTGAGCTCCTCGTAGACGATTGTAATAAACCACTCTCTCCTGCTAACGCCTGGAGGTGGCTCTGATTTAAGAGCTCTCTCCTTTATTCTGCTGGAGAGCTCCATAGCTAATTTAAGATTAACGTCGGCTTTCACAAGCTCCTTCTGAAACTCTCTCATGAATTCCTCTACGCTTTTCTCGTAGTCGCCTCCCTTTAGAAACCTAGCTAAAGCATTCCTAATGCCATCAAACACCATGTGCAGGCACCTCTAAACATGTTTCACCCTTAACCCTTTAATATGAGGCTACAATACCGTGCAGCCTTTTCAACATAAGTAATGAAACATTAAGCCTTGACCCCACGCTGAGAGTTATGTGAAAGTAATGTATACACTCCATATACTCTCAGCTACTAATCCTATTGACTGTGATGAAGCCATGAGAACTACTTCCATAATAGCCTTGCTCGTAGTTGCATCACTTGTAGCTGGCTTAACAGGATTTACGCTGGGGCAGGTAGCAGCCCCAGTAGTGTATAAACCAGGCTACTCTCCCCCAGAGAAAGTGAGGGCTGCATGGATCTACATTGGGCCTGTAGGTGACGCTGGATGGTCGTACATGCATGATGTAGCTAGGAGGTACGTAGCCGCTCTCTTCAGTGACTGGCTTGAAACAACATATATTGAATCAGTACCAGAGGATCAACTCATCGCGAGAATAGATGAGCTAGTAGCTCAAGGCTACAACGTGATCTTCACGACGAGCTTCGAGTACATGGATAAAACCATAGAAGCTGCGAGAAAATACCCTAATGTAATGTTCTTCCACTGCTCTGGGTACAAGAGGGCTCCTAATGTTGGAACATACTTCGCGGATCTCTACCAGGTATACTATTTGAATGGGTTGATTGCTGGAGCTCTCACTAGAACAGGCAGGATAGGCTACATAGCGGCATTCCTCATACCCGAGGTGGTGAGACACATAAATGCCTTCGCGATAGGTGCTAGAGAAGTCGGTGAGCAGCTAGGTAAGAATATCACAGTACACGTCATAGAGATTGGAGCCTGGTACTCGCCGGATAAAGCCAGGCAGGCTGCTGAAACGCTGAGAACAGTGTTCAATGTAGATGTCCTCGCCTTCACGGAGGATTCAACAGCTATAGTAGAATACGCTGAAGCTAACAATATATATGTGTTCAGCCACTATGGGCCCATGCTTAAATACGGCCCTAACTACGTGGTGAGCGGCCAGCTTGTTAGATGGGAGGTAATATACGCTGACATACTACTCAAGGTTAAAGCAGGGATCTACAGGCCAGATAACCTTGATAAAGTAGACTACTGGTACCTCTTGAACACAGGGGCGGTAGAACTTGGAGCTGATGTAGCAGAGAATGGGAGCATTATAGCAGTAAACCCGAGGTACATTAATCTACTGAGGAGCATAGAAGTTAGAGATAAGCTAACTGGTGAGAAGCTAAGCGTCTACGATCTCGTATTGAAGAGATACTGGGAAATGAAGGGAGCCTACGCCACCCTCCCCTTCCAAGGGGTCTCGATAGCACACGTCTATGAGAATGTCACATCAATAAGCTTGAACTGGGGTGGCAGGATAGGGGTAAAACCATACCTTATCGCACCCGTCTTCGATCCATTCACAGGCCCGTTCGAAGCCTACTGTATATTCCCGCCTGACGCAGCTGTATCATCATACTGTAAGGGTAGAGCCGCCGGCACAGTGGTATCCTTCCCCTCAGGGTACAGGGCTAGTCATCAAGACCTATGGACTATGGACTACTTCCTACCCTGGGTGATCAAGCATTAAGCTGGGCGGGTAGCCGTGCAGCAGGTGGTTAGCAAGCGTAGTGGGGTAGGCGTAGAGAGTGCCAGCTTGAAGAACATGCTGCACGAGAAACCACTGGTTTCCGTGAGGAATATCTCGAAGGTCTTCCCAGGTGGTATTGTAGCCCTAAACAACATTAGCATGGATGTGTATAGAGGGGAAACACTAGTTATCCTAGGTGAGAATGGAGCGGGAAAATCGACGCTCGTGAAGATACTATACGGAGTCTACACTCCAAGTGAAGGAGAACTATACGTTGACTCAGAGAGAGTAGTATTCTATAAGCCTCTGGATGCTATTAGGAGAGGTATTGTAATGGTGTCCCAGGTACCTCAGCTAATAGATAGATTAACAGTGAGAGAGAATCTCGCGATCGCTTTAAGCGCTCTTAAAGCTAACAAGCTGTACAGCTCCTCGAGAATAGATAGCTTGGTTGAAGAGGTAAGTGGGAAGATAGGGTTGAAGGTGGATCTGGATGTAGAAGCATGGGAGCTCACTTACACTCAAAAGCAGGCTGTTGAAATGCTTAGAGCAATACTCCTGGATGCCAGGCTAGTATTAATTGATGAGGCTTTAACGTACATCCCCTTAAGAGAGAAGCGTGGATTCTACACTATGCTAGAAGCATTTAAGAGGAATGGTGGTTCAATCCTGGTTGTAACACATAAGATCAGTGAGGCTCTGGAAGTAGCGGATAGAATAGCAGTCTTGAAACGGGGTAGTCTTGCAGGCATTCTAAGTAGAGAGGAGGCGTCAGTTGAGAGAATACGCAAGTTAATGTTTAACGGAGGAAGCATAGAGGCAGCAGGCAGCGACTCCACTCCTAGTAGCGTGCAGAGTGAGCAGTGTATTAGTGTAGAGAATCTAACAGTAGTAGATAGGCATGGGAGAACAGTAGTTAGAAACGCCAGCTTAGCCGTCAGAAGAGGTGAAATTGCAGGCATAGCCGGTGTATCTGGTAGTGGGCAGAGAGAGCTTCTAAGAGCTATCGTCGGGTTAGAGCAGGCTGTAGAAGGGCGTGTAGTCATAGATAGGCTGGATGTAACGAATAAAGGTGTAGGCGTGGTCAGGAGGCTTGGCGTCGGCTATATCCCGGACTCCCCTCTACGGGATGGAGCTTCACTCGACAATACGATTCTCGAGAATATCGCTGTATTATTCCAGAAGGATAGCCTGAGGGTGAAGTGGGATCAAGCTAGAAGACTGGCTGCAAGGATTCTAGAGAAGTATAACGTCCTAGCTAGCAGCGTTGACGTCCCCTTGAAGACGCTTTCGGGAGGCAATATAATGAAAGTTATTATAGGACGTGAGCTAGAGTACAGTAGATGCGCGCTAATAGCGTATAATCCAACAAGAGCCTTAGATGAAGCTTCAGCTATACTAGTGCGAAGAGCAATCAAGGAGAAAGCCCGTAGCAGGGGGGTTGGAGTTCTACTAGCAAGCGAAGACCTGGATGAATTACTCCAGTTGAGCGATACGGTGTACGTAATGAATACCGGGGTGCTCTACGGCCCCTTCAACAAAGAGTCTATTGATAGAAACTTAATCGAGCACCTCATGGTGTCCTAGCTGTGAGGTTTACAGTAGTCAAGAGGAGGGAGCCAGTAAAGCATGGAGCCGTGTTAACAAGTATTCTCTCTCTGACACTAGGCACAGCTATACTAGCAGGCTTACTAAGCTCTCAGGGTGTTAGCCTCCTAGAGGCTGCCGGCACTATTCTAGTATCATTTACATCTCCTTCAATACTCGTCGACTTCATTGTTCTCTCAATGCTCGGGTATGCTCTGCTAATACCATTCAAGGGTTCGATCTGGAATATTGGAGCTGAAGGACAATTCTTTATTTCATCTCTACCTGTAATACTGTTAACTACGTGTATCGCACCGGAACCCGCTTCCCTGGTTCACGCAGCCTCCACTATAATTGCATCCATAGTTCTAGCAGCAGCTGCTGGAGCTCTCTGGGCTTCGATAGCCGGTTTCCTGAAGGCTGTCCTCGGTATTGATGAAGTACCCGCCACAATAGTCTTAAACTACATTGCATACTACATCATAGACGCGCTTGTCTCAGGCCCCTTAAAGGGGAGGCATGTCTACGGGTACCTGAGGACTGATGAAATTCCAACTGCATACAGGCTCTACTTGAATCTACCGTTATCGATGAGTGCAGGGAGCCCGGTTGCCAGCATACTAGCAGGCTTTATTTATCAATCCATATACTACCTGCCCTGGATGCTTGCGTTAGCTACCACGGCGGCTGCAACATGGTATCTGCTTAATAAGACCCAGATAGGGCTTAGAGCAAGGATACTAGGCTCGAGCCCAGAGTATCTTGAGAGCACGGGGTTAAGTGTTAAGTCAACAATAATTCTAACTATGGCTTTATCAGGAGCTATCATCGGCTTCACTTCAGCATTCTACGTGCTATCCTACTCGCTCAGGCTCAGCTATCCTATTGAAGCCCAGTCAGCTGGCTACGGCTACCTGGCAATACTAGTTGTCTGGCTTTCATCACTAGACTTCAAGTTGATACCGTTCTCAGCATACATCATGGCCTCGCTGAGGGTGGCGGGTGCGAGGCTTCAGATAAGTGGTTTAGGTGGACTAGAACAGTCGCTTCTGCTGACAGGCTTAATCCTCTCAATCTACACTTTAACGAGATTCCTACAGGAGTACCAGGTGTCATGGAGGTAGCATGAATGCTCGACTTTAATCCTGAACCCTTGCTCGCTGCATTTGCAACACTATACCTTGTCTCCTTAGGCCACAGCCTCATGGAGAGATCAGGTGTGCTGAACCTAGCTATTGACGGCGTTTTCTTTCTTTCAACTGGGATAGCTGTAAGCCTGGCTGTAAGCCTCTACAACTACCTCTCACCCCTGGGATTCGAGAGCGCTCTCCCAGCGCTAGCAGCTATACTGCTAACCGGGGTGCTTACATCACTTATAGGAGTCTTCATGGCATGGACTCTCACCGCACTACCCGTTAACCATGGTGCCCTAGGACTCTCACTACAGTTTGTAGGGTATGGTCTAGGCGTAATGATAGGTTATCCTACCCGCCAGTATACTGGAAGTATAGAACCCTATACCTTGCCCCACGGGTATACATCGCTACTAACTCCATTAATATTAGTTCTTACCTGGGGGCTTACAGCCCACGTGCTCCTCGAGAAGACTACGCTGGGAGCCTCCATTAAAGCCTGTGGTGAGAATCCTCATGCAGCATCATCCCTGGGAGTGGATGTCTTGAAGACAAGGATTATAGCTGGTGCTCTAGGATTCTATATTCTAGGAGTGGGTTCAGCACTCTACCCGCTGGCCTGGCAGAGATACTGGGATATACAGCTGTATAGGCTTGGATACGGTTGGCTCGCCTTCACAATAGCACTTGCAAGTGGCAGACGCCCCCTCCACTTAATCCCCTTATCACTATTTTTCGGGGGTCTCGTAGAGTACAGTATTAGATTGCAGGCTGTAGCAGGTATACCAGTAGATGTAGCTAAACTAATACCTTTCGCTGCAACCCTAGGGGTCATGGTGCTCTACGGGGCAACGAGACTACGACGCATTTACGCTCCACCATCTAGTCTAGGCAGGCTATTCTACAGGGAGGATAGATCGACTTAAAGCTTACGCTCTAAGTTCTTTTAAATTAGAAACCCTTTATTCTCGTCTTGTTAGAGGTTAATGCTGAAGGTTTTACTCGAGGATTCCTAAAGCCCCCACGGATATATAAATGCATCCAGCATTAAACTTAACTTGGTTAAGACAGTGTTGACGGCTGGGCAACGGTATGAATCCGTATACGTACCATGAAGTACGAAGGAGAATACTGGATCTAGCCGGATTAAGCGTTAAAAGAGTCCGCAGGATCTCAAGGTGGTTTTTAAGAAATCTAAACCAGGAGATTGATCTACCATTCTCTACGAGGACACTGCCAGGCAAGGTAATGATCTTCGAGGCAAATCTAGACCTCGAGGATGCCGGGGAATTAACGTGGCTACTTAAGGTATCTATAAGTGGTGAAGGCTTACTGAGAATCGACGGGAGTGTAGTCCACGGCGTCGAGGCTAACCGCGGTCTCGCTGTCGTTAAGAGCGGGAGACACTCTATTACCCTAGAAGCCTATGCTACTGGGTCGCAGGGAGGTAGCCCCTGGATATTTAGCTTCAATAATTCACTTCTCATCGGGGCTAACTGGAAAGGGCTCTCACTAGCTATAGGGATGATTGAAGCTCTCCGGCTGGCTGAGTCTATAGGAGACCCATTAAAAAACGACATACTTGCAGCTCTCTCCAAAGCCCTTCAGCACGTAGACGTAGTTCCATCAATACTGCAGGTCACAGGTGCCCAAGCAATATTCGAGGGCCTTGAAGTACTTGGTGCACGATGGGATCGAGAGTACACGTCGAACGTGTATGGTATCCCAGTGCTCATGGGAGTCTACAGAGACATCGAGGATCAAGAGGCTTCACGAGCAGATGAAGTCATAGATACAGCTTCAAAGGTTTTCGAGGAGGAGTTGAAGACTCTCCGTGAAAAGTACCCTAAGATAGGAGAAGTCATAGTATTCGGGCATGCTCACATTGATGCAGCATGGCTGTGGCCTTACAGTGAGACCTTAATGAAGCTTCGGAAGACCTTCGCTAACACGCTAATGATCCATGAGAACGGGTGGAATATACCCTTCCTCCAGAGCTCGGCTCAATACTATGCATGGATCGAGGAAATAGACAGGGATCTCTACTCGAGGATCCTCAGGGAGATTGAGAGAGGACTGTGGATCCCTGTCGGAGGAATGTGGGTTGAACCGGATACAAACCTGGTTTCTGGGGAGTCTCTTGCAAGACAACTATTATACGGTCAATTATACTTCAAAGAGAAGTTTTCAAGAATAGCGAGGATAGGATGGCTCCCCGA
>JAPNUX010000004.1 GCA_026626905.1 Desulfurococcus sp. | reverse complement strand
ATAGCGAGGATAGGATGGCTCCCCGACTCCTTCGGGTTCTCAGCCCAACTACCCCAGCTATTAAGAAAAGCTGGTTTAGAAGTATTCGTAACCCATAAGCTTATGTGGAATGATACCAATAAGTTTCCACACACCCTCTTCATCTGGGAAGGCCTCGATGGCTCCAGGATCCCGGTTCACATACTCCCTGTATCCTATAGTGGTGTAGCACACGCAGGCGAGTTCACTGAAGCCTGGAGAAAGCATGTGGAGAAGGAGGGGCCGGCACTACATGCTGTAGGATTAGGGGATGGCGGTGGAGGCTTAAACCCATTTATCGCTGAGAGACTTAAGTGGATGAAGGATCTCCCGTTAACTCCCAACGTGGAGTACGAGGTTAGTGAAGAAGAATACCTTGAGAGAATCAAGAGGATTGAGAGTAAGCTTCCTGTCTGGAGAGGAGAACTATACGTTGAAATCCACAGAGGAGTATACACAATGAACCACAGGATTAAAGAACTAGTATCAAGACTAGAGAGATGCTTAAGGGTGGCGGAGACCTGGGCTTCCATAGCGTGGATCGAGGGTTTCTCGGAGTACCCTTCAGATACTCTTAGTAGAGCGTGGAGAGTACTCTTAAGAAATCAGTTCCATGATGTTCTCTCTGGGACAGCCAGCTGGGAGGCTTATCGTGAAGCATTCGAGGAACTCGAGAAGACACTAGAGGAGTGTAACAGCATACTCGAGAAGACTATGGAAGCTATAGCAGGATCAAGGGATGGCAACGGTAGATACATTTACATCTTCAACTCTCTCCCGTGGAGCAGGAGAGAGGTAGTATCTCTACCTAGAGGAAGATACGAGTCCAGGGGTACCGTGATACTTGGATCACAGGATCTAGGTGATTCAGTAGCATTAGAACTAGAGATCCCTGGGCTTGGCTACATAGTCTTGGAGCAAGCGTCAAAGGAACCCCAGCAGTCTTCAGGCCCCGCTACAGCGCTGGCACGAGGTGATGATATAGTACTCAGTAATGGAGTCGTAGAGGTTACTCTACACGCTGATGGAAGCATCACTCTAGTGGATAATGAACTCGGCTGGCACGCCATAGGAAAAGAGAGCTTCGTATTCAAAGCACACCAGGATAAGCCGGGTTTATGGGATGCATGGGATATAGAGAAGAGCACACTGGAGGACCCTGGGGTACCTTTAAAACCCCTTAGTAAGCCTAGAATCCTGCTTAACGGGCCTCTCATAGCCTGTGCTGAAATACCCTTAGGCTTTAAGTCATCTCAAGTCCTCGAGATTGTATGCTTAAAGGGTTCCTTGAAGATCGTTGAGATATCCCTTGGGGTAGCATGGAAGTCTAGGGGATACCTTTTAAAGCTCTGGGTTAAACCATCGCTTAGCTTCAAGTATGTTGACTGCGAGATACCCTTCGGAGTCTTAAAGAGGCCTGCAGAACCGAGAGATGACTTCGAGAGAGCTAAATACGAGTTCCCTGTGCTCAGGTGGATTGATGCTTCCGATGGATTAAAGGGTCTTGCCCTGCTATCCCCCACTCTCCACGGCTACTCGGTTAAGGATGGCTGGATCGGGCTTACAATAGCTAAATAACCACTATTCCCCGACCCCTACTCCGGGCTAGAGCCATTTGAAGCTAGAGTAGGCCTCTATACTCATAGAGGAGACTACTTGGCTGGCGATGTATACAGGAAAGCCTATGAATTCTGGGATAAACCCGAAATTGTATCTACAGGCAGGCAGCCGTCGACCCCTTCTAGAGAATTCATATCTATTAGAAGCGGGCATGTAGTACTAGAAGCCCTTAAGAGAGCTGAGGATGGAAGAGGAGTTATAGCGAGAGTTTATAGTGTATCCAGTGAGAGAAACCAGGCTATTATAAGCCTCTGGAAAAACTTCACTGCTACTGAAGTCAACATTCTAGAGGAGGCCGTAGGCAACCATGAAATCAAAGCCCACGGCTCAGTGCAGCTGGAGCTCCAGCCATTCGAGGTGAAGACCCTTAAACTAGAATTAGACAGGCAAGCTAGTTGAATTCGAGTGCGGGGGGTGGGATTTGAACCCACGCAGGCCTACGCCAGCGGATCTTGAGTCCGCCCCCTTTAACCTAGCTCGGGCACCCCCGCCCCACTAGAAACGTTTAATGCAGGGTGTATTAAACCCTCATTATTAGAAAACCTTCTATACTGATAGCTTGACGCGAATAACTGTGAAGTACTATTCACCATGATTAATGTAGCTTTCACCTCAGCCTATTAAGTGAAGTAGCTTTTCTGGGTTCATGAGGGAGAGAACTAGTAGTAGGTCTCTATCCTCAACCCCCAGGTTTCCTGCTACTTCAGCCTTAAGCTTCTCGTAGACGATGTGCCTCAGCTCTCTTGTCACAGCTGAGAGGGCATCAGCCTGGTCTATGGGGGCTGGTATACCAGTGCTTGTGCTTATATACATGATGCTAGAGAACAGTTTTTCTATACTGAAGTCTTCGGGAACCACGTACTCTACTTTAGTAGCTACAGGGTAGAGGGTTCCAGGGGGCCTGTAGAATCCCAGCCCGATCTCTCGTGCTTTATCGCCTAGAGCACTCATTAATCCCTCATACCACTTCAACCTGGAGTTAACCCATCTTTTAATCTCAGCGTCTTCAACGCTTTTACCGATCTCTCTGAGCGCTCTACTCAAGCTTCCATACACACCTTCCTCGCTGCGCTTCACGATGAGGTATTCTCCCGGCTTTAAAGCCAGGCTCATTAGAACTCTATCATTGATTCTGATGTCAGTTAAGCCTAGGGTGACAGCTATATCTCTAGCATAGCTTCTCTTTAACACTCCGACTACAGGGGTTGCCGAGCTAAGCGCGCTTTCAACTAGCTTTCTGGATAGATTAATGAATTTCTCGAGATTTCTTCTCAGCCTACCATGCTCTACTGTATATGTGATTCTCGGGGCGATCTCGCCATCTAGTAATAGTACATCAAATAATGGCTTGCCTCCCAGCATCTCTAGGGCTAGTCTTCTAGCTTCAAGTAGCTCTAAAGCCCTCTTTCTCTCGAGTACTTTAGCCATTAACCCGGTTTCATCCTCATTGAACCATAAGTTGACGTGGGTTCTAGCGCTTACCTGTGTTCTACTGCATGTTGAACCGTATCTAACGGAGACAACATTGATTACCGCTAGGTATCCCCCGAGGAGCTCTATTGCCGGTGCTGTGAAGCCTGAGTCAACAGCTTCGAAGCATAGTTTTAAGGGCTCTCCTGCTACACCTATATGGAATAAATCGCTTCTCTCTTCTATTAGTCTTCTAACCTTGCTTCTAATCACGCGTATTTTATCGAGCTCTCTAGAGATCTTTCTCGCCACCACCTCTAGTCTTCTGTCAACTACCTAGGGTGCTATACCTCCAGCCTCCTCCATAGGGGTCTCGTGGAAGCTCATTTCCCCACTAACGCTCCCTCTAGCTGACCTCGCGGACTCTTATGAGCATAGGGTACTTGAGGGGGTTGCCGAGTCCCGCCACATAGAACTCTCTTGTCTCCAGCAGGGCTGTGGAATCCATTGAGATGCCGGCTAGGTCTACAAAGCCTTTCAGTTGATCGAAGTCGTATGGTGTCTGGAGTCTGCTGAAGAATACTGTGTTAACGTTGTTCCTGACGTCTACACCCATATCTATTATCCTCTGGCTTGCGAGAACTACTCCAATCCTCCACTTTCTCCCTTCACGTAGTGTTTTCTCGATTAGCATGTTTGATGGGTAGCATCCCTTCTCGCAGGCGTAGTTGTGGGCTTCATCCACTACTATCAGGGTGTCCACTGGCTCATGCTTATCTACTACGATCTCCCATAGCTTCTCCAGGACTCTCTTAACAATAACTCTTCTTATCTCTGTTTCAACACTGCTTAAATCTACGACGACAAGCCTCTCCTCCCATGTCTTCTTGATGATATCCGATATCCTAAGTCTCATTCTATTCAATCTATTAATGACAGTTTTACCATACAGCTTAGTGTAAAGTTGAAGCTTTAACAGCGTTGAGTCACGTGCACCGAGAGCACTAGCAGTTTCAGCAAGTATTCTTGAGAATACATCTACACTCCAAGAGCTGTTTTCAGAGGTTTTCAGCAGAGCATCCTCTAATATGTCTTCGCTTATATCCCATGCGACTTTATCTGTTAGAGTTCTTCTTGGAGACTGCTCTCTTGAATCCGGGATTCCAAGGTATTTTAGGTTAACTCTCTCTATACAGTTGCCGGGATTTCCGTTCGCAATGCATAATGCATAGTAGGTTACAGCTATTGGCGCGTAATCATCAATAACATTGACGTCAACGCTCAGCTTAAGCATATCACTAATTGATTCTACATCCAGAATAATCTCTTCAGCATTCAAAACTCTACCAGGATAGAAGGGTGCGTAGTCCATTCCAGTGTGATCAAAGACTATCACCCTCCAATTAGTTTTAGCGAGTACTTCATCAATGATAGCCTTCACAAGCCTGGATTTACCTGTACCTGTTGTTCCCACCACGGCTATATGGTAGCTTAAAGCCCGGGAGTCGAGGGGTATGAGAAGCCCGCTGTACTTGTGCTCGCCGACGTAGAGCCCGCTACCTAGATCTACCCCTATTTCCCCGGGGGATTCAACAAGGTATACTATTGACCTAGGTGTCGGCGGGGATACCGGGGGCTCTAGTCTTCCATCCCTTAGTAAGCCTAGAATCCTCACGTATGCAGACTCGTAGGGTAGATCCAGGCTCTCCCCTGCGAGCTCGGGTCTCTCGATAATCGATGACCTCTGGGTATGAGTTAGCAGGGGGTCCAGCATTGCTGAGCCTCTCAGCACGCCTAGATACTTTCTCTCACTCTTAGCATCTCTAACGATTACTAAGGCTTCCTCCTTAACGTGCTTCTCGTAGCCCTTGAAGACTACTATAGGTGCGTAGGAGACTCGGGCCCCTGAAGCTATAACACCAATTTCAATCAAGAAGGCCCACCTACTAGAGTTTTATGAAGCCGTCTTAAAATTACGTTTGCATGCGGCTGGAATACTATGACGTTGTTCGATGCATATAGGAGGATACGTGAGCTGACTACTAAGCCAGTGAAGGGAATCCATTATAATGCTGTAATCAACATTAGTGTCTACAAGGTAGTAGCTGGTGAGTAAATGAGTGCTGAGAGCTTAGAGAGAATTCTAAGACTAGATCGAAGGCTAGCCGGCCTTGCAGTTAAGAGGATAGAGGAGTACTGGGGGAGGTATAAGAGTTTAAGCGGCGTCAACAGACTTAAGATAATGGATTTCTGCGGCACCCACGAGTACTCGATCACGAGGTACGGTTTAAGAGCTTTAATGCCGAATGGTATCGAGCTTGTAGCAGGACCCGGCTGCCCTGTCTGCGTGACCCCCTCGCACTATATTGAGGAATCCATTAAACTCGCTTTAGATGGAGTAGTAGTCTACACTTACGGCGATGTATACAGGGTTAGAGCTTATAGGAGTGTTAGAGGAGCATTCTCGCTGAGCGAGGCTAGGAGTCTAGGCGGGGATGTAAGAGTTACAACAGATATCCTGGCTGCTGCAAGAGATGCCGCCAGGCATGGTAAGCCCTCGGTCTTCATAGGTATAGGCTTTGAGACAGTGGCTCCAGGGTATGCTCAAGCTATTCTAAGAAGGCATCTACCCGGTAACTTGAAGCTACTTAGCCTTGTAAAGCTTACTCCACCCGCCATGTTCTACACTCTCGATGTAACACGCGAGAAGCCGACTGAACCCCCAATAATGGGGGTGATAGCACCAGGTCACGTGTCAACGATAACAGGGGCTAAAGCATGGCTTCCAGTCTCAGAGAACTACGGTATACCAGTGGTAGTCTCAGGCTTCGAGCCACTAGATGTACTAGTCTCCATTCTTGAAATACTACGTCAGCTCGTGGAGGGAAAGCCCGAGGTGACCGTAGAGTATAGGAGAGCTGTATCCTGGCACGGTGATATAGTAGCTCAGAGAAACATCAGTAGAGTGTTCACTGTAGTCGACGACGCCTGGAGAGGTGTAGGCTTCCTCCCTAAGAGCGGTCTTAGAGTAAGAGATGCATTCAGAGAGATCGATGCATTCCATGAGTACGGTGTAAGAGAGCTAGCCCCGGGTGAGTGGAGTAGAGATACTCCACCTGCATGTAGATGCGCGGAGGTAGTGCTAGGTAAAGCCTACCCCTCTCAATGTCCTCTCTTCCTTAAGGCTTGCACTCCAGCGAGACCTGTCGGGCCCTGCATGGTGTCGGATGAAGGTACATGCTCTATCTGGGCTAGATATGGTTCAAGCGAGTTAATAGGGAGGATAGCGGATTTCATCCAGAAGAGTGGAGAGGGTTAGATTAACCCATGTGTGTGGGTGTGCCCGCCTTAATCCTGGAAGTCAGGAGGAAGGATATGACTGCTCTCGTCGACTACGGTGACGGCGTGCCGAGAGAAGTGCTTATAGGTATAAGTGAAGAGAGAGTTGAGCCAGGCGATATAGTCATAGTTCACGCTGGAGTCGTTGTCTCGAAGATGAGCAGGGAGGAGGTAGTAGAGCAGATAGAATTCTTTGAGGAGGCTTTAGGCGAAGAGGCTGAAGGCTTCGTAGAAGTCTACAAGAATATCCTGGAGAAACATAAAGCATTGAAAGGCGGGGGGTAATGGAGAGAGTCACGCTCTCCCATGGCTCTGGCGGCATTGAAACCCGCGAGCTACTTGAGAGAATACTTTTCAGTAAGGTTGAAGAACACTTAAAGAAGGTTAAAGGTGGCTACGGCTTAGACGTCCTCGATGATGGAGCTACTATACCGCTACCCGATGGAAGGCACATGGTTATCTCAGTGGACTCCTATACGGTTAACCCCCCGTTCTTCCCGGGAGGCAATATAGGAGTTCTAGCAGTCTCCGGGTCGATAAACGACGTCTTAATGATGGGTGGTATACCTCTAGCAATACTAGACTCAATTATTGTTGAGGAAGGCTTCCCCATCAAGGATCTCGAGTTGATTATAGAGTCAATGCTTGAAACAGCTAGATCAGAGAATGTGGCTGTGATAGGCGGAGACTTCAAGGTTATGCCGCGGGGACAGGTGGATGGGATAGTTATAGCAACAACTGGGATAGGCATAGCTGAGAAGCCTATAATCGATGAACCACGTCCAGGAGACGTTATACTTGTCAGCGACTACCTCGGTGAGCATGGAGCAGTAATACTGGTCTCCCAGCTGCATCATAGCGAATTCAGTGAAGCCTCTAAAGGCTACTTGAGAAGTGATGTAAAACCACTGACAAGACTCATGAAGCCTCTTCTAGAGAGGTATAGAGAGTGTATTACAGCTGCAAGGGATCCAACAAGAGGTGGGTTAGCTGGTGTTCTCTACGAGTGGGCTAGTAGAAGCGGGCTTATAATACTTGTAAGAGAGGACAGCATACCTATCAGAGAACCAGTAAGAAGGTATAGTGAAATGCTTGGAGTAGACCCCCTCTACCTTGCTAGTGAAGGAGTAGCTGTTCTATCTCTTAAACGAGACTGCGCCGGCGAGATACTAGAGTACCTGAGGAGCATTGGCTTCGAGAATGCTAGGCTAATAGGTGAGGTTAGAGAGGGAGGAGAGCTGGGTGGACGCGTAGTAATGGAGACAGCTATAGGAGGGTTAAGACTAGTTGATCCTCCTCACGGCGAGATAGTGCCGAGGATATGCTGAGATGCCGAGGTTCCTCGTAGTAGGCAGGGTAATGCTATCTCGTAGAGGTTTCGCCGGGATAGCATTGAGGTATAAGAGTAGAGTGTACTGCGTGGACCCCGGGGGACTAGTAGAAGGATGCGATTACGTTATCTGCACCCACATGCATGAGAGACACTGTGGACAGGAGATTCAGGGGTTTCCAGGAGATAGAATAGTATCTCCGAGTACAGGGGTAGTGAAGCCTGGCACCTCACTCACACTAGGAGATTTAAGTATTAGGGTTGTAGACGCTTACAACATACCTGAATTCTACGAGAACCCGCCTCATCCTAAAGGAAGTGGTGTAGGCTATGTGCTTGAAGCCGGTGGTACTAGAGTATACTTCACCGGCGACACCAACCTGATAGACGACATGGTTAATATAGCTGGTGTAGAAGTCCTCGTGGTTCCTATAGGTGGAGGCTCAGTTATGACCCCTGAGGAGGCATTCGAAGCCGTTAAAACTATTAGACCGGTGATCGCGATCCCAACGCACTTCGATAGTGCATCCTACTACTATAAGTTCAGGGATCTCGTTCAACCCTACACTCAAGTAGTCTTCTTGAGGTAAGTGGGGGATGGAGGAGTACTTTGAAAGCATACTGGGAAGCATGATCACCGAGGAGACAGTAGAGCCTCCCTCAATGAAGTGGAAGACTGTTAAACCCGAGGAATACCAGAGAATATACGCAGAGAGTATAAGAGACCCAGTCGAGTTCTGGAGCAGGATGGCATTGAAACTCGAGTGGAGTACCCTGTGGGAGAGCGTTATCGAAGGCCGTCCTCCCAGCGTGGCTTGGTTTAAAGGTGGAAGATTAAACGTCTACGGCAACATCATGGGTAGGCATAGAGATACCTTGCTATGGGGTAAGACTGCTCTCCTCTGGGAGGGCGAGGAGGGTGAGGCTAGAGCTATAACGTACAGGGAGCTCGACAGTCTTGTCAACAGGATTGCCGGGGGGATACGCGCCCAAGGGGTTAGGCCAGGAGAATGGATTATAATATATGCTCCCCCTCTCGTGGAGTCGATTGCAGTAATGCTTGCAGCAGTTAAACTCGGCATCCCCTTCGAGCCGGTTTTCACTGGCTTCGGGTACTGGGAGCTAGCTAAGAGGATTAAGAGCAGAAGGGCTAGATTAGTGTTCACAGCAGATGGGTTCTATAGGCGTGGGAGAACCATTAATACCCTTGAGATAGCGAGGAGAGCAGTAGAGTACTCGAAGTTTAATGGAACCCTTGTAGTCATCGAGAGAACCGGGCCTCCAAGCCTTAGAAGCGGGGAAGTGCTGCTCGACGACCTGGCTGGCAGGGAGAGAGCTGTCGACGACTATATCGCTGAGAGCACTCACCCCTTATTCGGGCTTCACAGCGGCTACGAAGAAGACTACAAGCCGGTAACCTATCCTGCAGGAGGCTTCCTAGTTCAGGTTTACTCTACAAGCATGTGGATTGGGTTGAGGCCCCGCGACACCTACTTCTGCACTGTGTGGCCTGGCTGGATTACCGGCGTCAGCTATCTGGTTTTCGGTCCATTGATGATCGGCTCAACAATCCTTCTTTACGATGGAGGACCAGATTACCCTGACTGGGGGAGATGGTGGAGTTTAATTGAAGACTACGCTGTAACTCTCTTTCTAACTACCAGTGGAGCGCTGCGTATTGCACGAAAGCAGGGTGACAGCTATGTTAAAGCCCACAATACTGACACGCTTAGAGCCATCCTGGTGACAGCGGAACCTCTTGAAGCTGATGCATGGTGGTGGGCTTACAGGGTTGTGGGGACTGGTTCAACTCCTATCATAGATTCTAACCCGGCAGCAGCTACAGGGAGAATACCAGTTGTAAACCTCTACATTCAGAGCGAGATAGGCTCGTTTGTAACAGGGAACTTAGTGAACTACACGTTCCCGCCTTTGAAGCCTGGTTCAAGCGGTCCTCCAATACCAGGTTTTCACTTAGGTGTCCTTAATAGAGATGGAGTAGTAGTGGATCACGGCCTGGGCGAGCTAGTTGTAAGGAATCCATGGCCGTCAATGCCCATCGAGTACCCTGAGGAGTACTCTGCTAAATGGGTGGAAGGATACTATAAGACAGGTGACTACGCTTACATATCAAGTGATGGCTATACATACATAGCTGGTAGACTAGACAGAGTATTCAAGTCTAACGGCTATAGGCTGAGCCCTGGTGCTATTGTAAGAGTCCTCAAGGAAATCCTTAACCTTGATGCAGCAGTCTACGCCTGCCTAGATGATCAGAGGCTTGAAGCCCCTGTGATAGTATACTCGGGTAGCATGGACCCCGAGGTAGTTAGAAACACTATAAGGTCTAGCATAGGGGCAATAAGCGACCCGAAGATCGTGAAGCAGGCTGTAAGCCTAGGTGTTCTCAAAGGAGTTCACGCTAAGCGGAAGTTATGTGATCCATCTTAAAGTAAGTTTTATTAGGTGTTTCCTCTATGATGGCATTAATGCTTGATTAACAGGTGATGGGAATGCCTATACGTCCAGCTAGATGCTACACGCACTTCAGTGGCCCGCCGTATACTAGGAAGGAGTATATTCCAGGTGTACCACAGCCTAAGATAACGAAGTTCGAGATGGGTGACCCCAAGAAGGATTACGACTACGAGCTAGCATTAATCGTTGAGGAGGCCGGCCAGATAAGGCACAACGCGCTGGAAGCTGCTCGTGTAATGGCTTCTAAAGTACTAAGCAATACTGCAGGCGAGAACAACTACTACTTGAAGGTTAAAGTATACCCGCACCACGTTATCAGGGAGAACAAGATGATGGCGTTCGCTGGTGCAGACCGTCTCCAGGATGGAATGAGGCAGGCTTTCGGTAAACCTATAGGTACAGCTGCTAGAGTATACCCAGGCCACGAGATAGTGGTTGTGAGAGTTAAAGCTGAGCACGCTAAATCCGCTAAGGAGGCTTTAAGGATAGCTTCATCTAAGCTCCCCCTGCCCTCGAGAATTGCTGTTAGACCCTTGAAGCCTGGTCTCTCGCCTGCTATTTAGCCTCCATGCAACGTTAAGGTGTCTTTTTGAGTGACTTATGCGGTCTCTATGAGATTGATTTAAGCGAGCTCACTAGATCTATTGAGAGCGGAGCGAGAAAAATACTTGTTCACGCTCCAGATGGCTTGAAGCCGCTCTACAAGTGTGTTGAAGCCGCTCTCAGCAGCCTAGAAGCCAGCTTATACTACTCTGCCAGCCCGGGTTACGGTGCCTGCGACATACCATTCGAGGAAGCTGAATCCCTTGGTGTAGACCTGCTACTCCACTTAGGCCATTTAAAGTACTTTCAGCACGGCTACGAGCCGCCTGTAAGAGTAGTATATGCCCCTGTGTATAGGAACCCTAGTTTAGGGGCCGGGCTTCTCGAGGAGCTAGCGAGAATACTGGAGGGTAGAGGTGTAAGAGTTATCACGGTATCCTCAACACTTATTGAGGCGAAGATTAGGGATTTCATTGCAAGACATTTATCATCTATTGGTTTCAAGCTGTACAATATATCAAGTCCTATACTAGGCTGTCTCTACAGTCATGTAACTCGCTACGATGAAGTAGTTGACGCCCACCTAGTTGTTGCAGGAGGAGTCTTCCATCCGCTGGGACTCGCGTTATCATCGAGTAAACCTGTCCTTGCCTTAGACCCCTACAGGGAGGAAGCCTGGTGGGTTAATAGTGAGGCATATAGAGTTTTAAAGAAGAGATACATGAGGATCTACGAGGCTATGAATACTGGTAATAGAGTAGGATTAATTATTGGTGCTAGAATAGGCCAGTATCGTCCATGGCTAGTGGATAAGCTGGTGGATCTAGCTTCAAGGAGAGGGTATAGAGTCTACAAGATTACGTCAAGCTATCTTGACCAGGAGAGGCTTATCGCCGTGGATAACGCGCTCGGATTAGACTTCTACGTTGTCACCAGCTGCCCGAGGCTACCTATAGATGACCTCAGCGACTTCTACAAGCCGGTTCTCACTCCAGGGGAGTTCATAATGCTTCTAACAGGTCTTGACAAGTATATTTATCCATGGTAGATTATAGTGGAGGCTTCAAGCAGTAAGAAGAAACTTGAGTTAGTGATTTCACGGATGCCACGCTACCGTAATCCTAAGAGGAGGCTCGAGCAGTACCAGACTCCATCTAGTATTGTAGCCCACTTAGCGTGGACTGCCTTAATGAGAGGAGATTTAGATGATTCTACGATACTAGATCTAGGCTGTGGGGACGGCAGGCTCGCTATAGCCGCACTCCTCCTAGGTGCTATGAGAGCTATATGTGTTGATGTAGACGAGGATATACTAGTGCACGGCCTCTACGCTATCAGCTCGCTCTTCCCCTGGATAGCAACTAGAATCATATACGTGGAGAGTGATGCAGTAGGGTTCACAGCGAGAAACGTGGATACAGTAGTGATGAACCCGCCCTTCGGGGTGGTCCGGGGGAATAAAGGGCTAGATATAGCTTTCCTCAAGACTGCAATGAGAGTGGCTCGAGCTGTCTACAGTATACACAAGTACTCCCCTGGACTAGTAAACATGCTCTACGAGTTAGCGGAGTCCAGTGGCTTCAAGCTGTGCTCTCATGAAGTAGTAGACTTCGAGATACCAATGATGTACGAGACTCATAAAAGACAGGTATATAGGGTTAAGTCGGTTATCGTTATTCTAGTAGAGAAGGGTGAGGTTAGTGAGCAGAGAGGGATTAGTGCTACCAGGAGAAGAGCTAGCTGTTGAAGAAGAAGCTATACCAGCACAGGGAGGCTACGTGGATTCGAGAGGCATAGTGAGAGCCTTCACACCTGGACTCAAGGTTTTCGATAAATACAAGAAGATAGTGTATGTGAAGACCTTCAAGAACCCTGAGGCTGTCAAGCAAGGCTTGATTGTTGAAGCCCGTGTTGAGGCTGTCTTAGACGACATAGCATTCCTCAAGATATACGATGCAGGTGGGCGTAGAGTAGAGCTTCCCGGAGTACTCTACATAGCTCAAGCTTCAAGTACTTTAATTCAAAGCCTGCTAGACGTTGTGAAGCCTGGAGACCACGTTAAAGCTAGAGTTCTCAATAATAATATACCATACCAGCTGAGCATCAAGGAACCGGGCCTTGGAGTTATCGAAGCCTACTGTAGTATCTGCGGCGGGCTGCTCTATAAGAGTAATGATAAACTAGTATGTAAGACCTGCGGTAACATTGAAAGAAGGAAGATTAGCCAGGACTACCTGCATACTTTAGGGTGATGGATTGCCCCTTGTTAAACGGAGGTTTAGAGTCCCCTGTAGAGGCGAGAGGTGCCTGGAGCTCTACGAGGCTTTAAAGGAGAGAATACCACCTCTAAGCTACCTGGAGCTCGAGGTTACAGATAACGGAATAATAGTGAACGCCTACGGCTACGAGGTTGACGTGAAAAAACTATGGCGCGAGCTGAAAAGCTTCGCGGGACTTAAACGTGGAGAAGTACATCAGGGCTTAAACAGCTACAGAGTAGACATGATAGTTAAAGCTTCAGGAGTAACATTCCCGCTAGAAGTACTCCTATTAGTACTCAAAGCTCAAGGATACACTGCTAGTATCGTAGAAAACACGCTTTACACTAATGCAGGAGTAGACCATGTTGTCAATACAGCTAGAAGAATAAGCGAGTTAAACACCATGGTTAAAAGTGTCGTTAAGGGAAAGGCAGCTAGATACTACGTTGTAGCATCAGCTGTTGCACTAGGCCTTCAGCTAGAGGATGTAATACAGCGCTCCCTAGAGCTTGGAGTAATGGAGGCTGATGATTCAGGTCTCTACGTGCTGAGGAAGGAGTGGAGGAGGGCTGTTGAGGAGTTCGTAAAGCTCTCGAAGCGTGGATCCACATAACACTCTTAGAGGCGTATTTACAATTGAAGTCTTCTTACTATCATAATATATTCTCCTAGTGTAGCTTAGAGGAGCTAGCCTGCTCCGCTAGAGTAGTGTTCAGCCTGGTAGCGCTCTACGAGTAGTCTCAGCTTCTTCACTATGGATAGCGATGTCTACGGATGTAAACCCTATAAATAAACTTAAAAGTATACACTAAGATAGACGAGTGGGCTTGTTAAGGGTGTAATAGAATGAAGGTAAGCGTGCTGTTTAAGGATGAGAGAAAGCTTGTCATAGAAGTTGACGGCGAGGATCACACCTTAGGCAACCTTCTCGCGAAAGAAGCCATAAGGCATCCTGGTGTCGAGTATGCGGCTTACAGGGTTCCCCATCCACTTAAAAACTCATTTGAATTCACAATCATAGCTAAACCCGGCTATAATGTCAGCATTCTTCTAAAAGAAGTTGTAGAAGGCTTGAAGAGTACGTTAAGCGGGGTTAGAAGACTATTCGAGGAGAGGATCGTTGAGTAGGAGGCGTGAATCCAGGATCCTCGTTTACAGTGCTATAGGGGGGTATAGGGTCTTCGCGACATACAGGGGAAATTTTTAGAGGAGTTAAAGGTATTCAGGATGATTCACCCAGCGAGTTTGTTTGTAAGGTATGCTCTAGAATCCCTGTCGACTAAAGAAGAGGTTACATACCTATTATCCTGTACTGAGGAGGGAATACCCTTTGAAGCATCTGTAAGCGGCTTGAAAATACTCAACGGGTCAGATGCTCTAGTAGCGAGATATAGGTACTGTGGTTTCCTCGTAAAGTTACTCAGCACTCTCGCAGTTTTCATGCCGTTTACTCATGTGCTAACATCTGTAAACCTTATAACATCCGATTATATTAGAGTGACCCTCTAGCTGCTTGTAAAGGGTGGTTTCAGTGTCCCGGATATGCCCTAAGTGCGGTGGTTTAATGCATCCGAGGAGAATAGATGGAAAACTCTACCTGGTCTGCTCGAGATGCGGGTATAAGGTGGAGGCTGATTCAAGGGATCTCGAGAAGATGAAGGTTTCAACGAGAATAAAGCATAAGCCTGCTGAGAAGACACTGGTTATTGATGGTGAAGGAGGCAGCAACCTT
This sequence comes from Desulfurococcus sp., assembly GCA_026626905.1. Lineage (NCBI taxonomy): Archaea > Thermoproteati > Thermoproteota > Thermoprotei > Desulfurococcales > Desulfurococcaceae > Desulfurococcus > Desulfurococcus sp. Next base: position 127,556 of record JAPNUX010000004.1, on the reverse strand, counting down.
CCTGTGACAAGAGAGGTTACTTGCCCTAAATGTGGCTGGCATGAAGCATACTACTGGATGGTTCAGACTAGGGCAGCTGATGAGCCGTCAACTAGGTTCTTCAAATGTGTTAGATGCGGGTATGTGTGGAGAGAGTACGCCTAGGTGTGTAAATACTTCCTGATTTTAAAATCCTGAGCGTGGATTTAACTAAGTAGAGGTGTCTTAAATGAAGCTTAGGTTCCGTGATGCAGTATCCTGGAGGTATGCTATAGCTGCTATATCGAAGATCATTGAGGAGGCTAGTTTCAAGATAGATGAAAATGGCTTGTCTCTGAGAGCTATGGATCCCAGTACTGTGGTCTTCGTGGAGTTCCAGATACCAAGAGATGCTTTCTCAGAGTACGAGGTTGAAGGCTCCCATGTTATTGGAGTTAACATGGAGGAGGTAGCTAAAGTCTTAAAGAGAGCTAGAAAAGGCGACTCCTTGATCCTCGAGGTATTAAAGGATGGGAGATTAAGCGTAGTCTTCGAGGGGCATGGCCTCAGAAGATTCAATGTGCCGAGTGTAGAGCTAACATACGAGGAGTTGCCAAAGATAAGCTTTGATGTAGGTTTCAAAGGGAAGATTTTACCCAAGGCTTTCAAGGATATAGTGAGCGAGGTTAAACCCATTAGTGATTCAGTGGAGTTTAGAGCTCAGAGAGAAGAGAGTAAGCTGATCGTGGCATCCTCTAGTGAGATAGCTGAGGTTGAAATAGAGTTTTCAGCATCTGAGGGCGCCTTAATCGAGTACGAGATACTAGAGGATTCGAGAGCCAAGTACACTATCGACTATCTTGCTGATATTACATCGGCTTCCCAGGCTGCTGAAGTTATGAGCCTAGAGTTTGGTAATGATACGCCAATCAAGCTAACTTACGAGTTAATTGGTGGAGGAGTACTAACGTTCTATGTCGCTCCACGCGAAGAATAGGGTAGTATTTCTCAGAAGTATTATTAGAAGCTACTATAGACTTAAACCTCTCGAGGAACCACTCTACCTGCATATGAGAGAAATAGCGTTAGAGAGCTTAGAGGACGGCAAGTACATAAGACACCTTTCATTTCCCTACATGGAGAGACTCTACGAGTTCCTAGAGAGTGGTAAAACCCCCCTCCACCTCTACTATTCTTCAGCACTCTACAGCGACCCCTCAGCTAGCAGCATGGATTCAAAGGGCTGGCAGGGCTCCGAGCTAGTATTTGATATAGATGCTGACAAGTATCCTGGCTGTAGTACAAGGCTAACAATATGTCTTGGAGCAGGTGCTGCAGGTGGAGGCGGAGAGTGCCCGCCTGGAGTTGAAAGCGTTGAATACAAGCCTGTTAAATGGGAGTGCATAGTAAGGGCTTGGAGAGATGTAACTGAATTATACAGTATTCTCAGGGGGGAATTAGGCTTTAAGAGCATTGAGGTATACTTCTCAGGTAACAGAGGTTTCCATATTAGAGTACTTGACGAGGAGATACTACAGTTAACACGAGATCAAAGACGCCTCATAGCAGACTACGTAGCCTGCAGCAACCTGGATACAAGAAGAGTACTCCCATCCTTCAGGGGTAGAGTCCTCTTCCGTGAAAGAGAACGCGAGCACGGGTTGAGAAGGAGAGTTTTAGAGGCAGCGCTTGCAAGAGGGCTAGCTAGGAAGGGTACTGTAGCCGGCTTAAAGGGACTCGTAGTAGAAGAGGAGGTTGTCAGTAAACTTATAGGAGAGCAGTGCATAAACATTGATAAAGCGGTGACAGTTGATACATCAAGACTTTCTAGGTTCATTAATAGTTTAAACATGAAGTCTGGTCTCAGGGTGGCACGATTGAAGCCTGACAGCAGCATAGAGGATTTAAACTTCACTTTTTTCTCCCCTTTCAGAGGGGTCGTGAAGGTTAAACCAGTTGTAAGCATCCAGGGGCTTCAAGTGCTAGATGAATCTATAAGTCTTAAGGCTGGTGAGACTATAAGTCTTAAAGCACCCCTCGCAGTGTACCTTGCAATACATGGTCTCGTCTTCCCTGTCGAGTGGAGTGGGATCGAGGTGAAGCTATGAGCGATGCATTCATTAGAATGGTTAAAGAGGAACTCCATTCATCTAAGTGTACATCGATCGTGAAGGTTAGATTAGATGAGATAGAGGAGCTCTTCAGGAAAGCCTTCTACAAGCTACCTTTACTCAGCCGGGAGAGCCGAATGCTATTCCTGGAAGCTGTCTCCAGAGTTAAAGAGGACATCGAGTTGCTGAGCAGACTAAGGGTATCTAAGGTGGCAGCGGGATCTCAGGTTCCAGTGGATAGTTTCGACAGTGACGTGCTGAGTGCTGTTGTAAGCCTTATAAAACTCGAAGAGCTCCTCTTATCTCCTTTCCACGTGAAGCACCACGATAAAGTACTTACAGTTGTCGTGAAGGATTGCGTGATCGATGGAGAGAGGTATAGGAAGGGGGAGCTGGTGCTACTATCAAGTAGCGAGCTTGTAGAAGCCTTTATTCAAGGGTGTGTTGAACCTCTTGAAAACCCTCTTGCAGTTAAGCGGTCCTCACGAGTTGAGAGCTAGCACCATATAGTAGTATCCTAGTGCAAGGTAGGCTCCGGAAACCACTAGTAGTAGTATAAGTGAGCTAGCTAATGCTATACCTGCAGCCTCCTCTTTCCGTGGACGTCTAGTAGTTTTGACCCTGGCAGAGCGGGTAACTACACCCCGATGCACCAGGTAGGCTGAGGCAGCTGAAAGTAGCAGTAGTAGCGTGTAGAGAAGTGATAGCACGATAATCTGGTTGATTAGTTGCGGGGATATGCTGATATACCCGCCCCACCCTGTGATTAATCCTCCATAGACGAGGATCCATGTAAGCACAGCGGTTACGGTGAGAGCTCTAATAACGTAGGTAGCGAGCACATCATACTCGAAGATGTATCTAAATATTTCTCTACGCCTCTCCAATTCCATCACTCCACTCATGCTACTGAATTCTATATTACGACTCGAAATATAAATGCAGGTTGAGCCAGTATACCCTGACCCCTACTTGGAAGCATAGAGTTTTAAGAGAGTTTAAGCACGCTTCAATGAGATTGCAATCGTGCAGCTTTTAGAGTTGAATGCATAGGCTACAGCAGCTACTCTCATGGGTTAATCGAGAGTAGTGAGATACATCTTCTCTAGGAGTAAGTGATGCGCCGCCGCCGGGATTTGAACCCGGGTCACGGGCTCGACAGGCCCGCATACTAGACCGGGCTATACTACGGCGGCTTCCTGTTGATTACTGTGATTAACTTTAGGGTTTTTAAGCTATATCGCTGGCATGCTGCTGTCTGATGCGCGCTGAACGCTTTCAGGGTATGTATGACGGCTTCTCATCTAGTCTGAGTATACCAGTGGAGAGTTTCTCTCTAATCCTGTATTCAACGTACTTGTCGAGGGGGCTGAAGCGTGGTGGGTGGGGTACTACTAGGTCTCCACCGCATACCGGGCACTTATCGCTACTTAGAGTGTACCTGCCACACTTCAAGCACTTCCTCATAAGCCACTTCAAGTCTTCTCCCTCTCGCTTTTGAATGAGACTTCAAGCCTCCTGCTGACTTCTTCACCAGCATTTAATGCTTTGTCTAGTACTGCTTCAGCTGTCCTGTAGTCTTGCGTGTATACTTCTAGGATGTATCTTGGGGCCCCTATAGTGTAAAGCCTGTACTTAACTCCCTCTGACTCCAGTACTCCAGCTATTTCACCAAGTACTCTTCTAACTCTTTCAACGCCATCAGAGTGGAGGGATTGTACTGTGAGCTTGACTCGCACTACTACTTCCTTCAGCTTCATGTGCCGTTTAGCTTCGTTTAACAGTGGTTCAATCCACTCTTCTCCTACCCCGGCTTTTAATAGTACGGTTTTCCCTGAGATGAGGGCTTCTTCGAGAGCATATAGTGGGTCGCCGTAGGTGTCTTCAAGCTTCCATAAGACCTCCTTGTAGGCTGCTTCAATACTCTTACCTATTTTCCCTGCAGTCATCTCGATAATACTAGCGGCTCTCGTATACCTCTTCCACCACATCATCTTCTTTCTCTTATCTGTATCAGCTACTCTCTTCAAGGATACGTCTACTTCCTTCTTGGTTCTGTCGACTCTTATTACTCTTACAACGATCTTCTCTCCTTCTCTTAACACATCCCGTATATCTCTAATCCACTTTGTTGCAACCTCACTCCAGGGTAGGAAGGCTCTTAGACCACCGTACTCGTCGAGGGATACGTAGGCTCCGTAATCGTATATTTCTTTGACTGTTGCAACCACGTACTCCCCTATGTCTGGTAGCTCTTTTCTAGGGATCACTTTAAGCACCCTCCCCAAGCTTGTAGACTGCTACTACATGTATTACCTGGTAGCTGCTAAATAAGGCATTAACGCTGAGTACAGGGGACTCTGAGATCACAACTGGCTTGAAGAGTATTAAACGGCTCTCTAGGGGCATGGTTCCGTAGAGCTCGTTGTAGACTGTGTAGTTAAGCCTTCTAAGCGAGTCTACTGCTAACTGGACTAGCAGCGTGTTGTACCCGTTGGTATTCCACGCTAAGGGCACCTCGTAGCCTATTCTAGCGTTAGCAGGGTTAACATAGTCAGTGTAGTTAAGGCCGGCGGCTGAGGAGTAGAGTATAAGTCTAGCTAGGTCTCCGGCAGGAATGTAGAATGTGTACTCGTAGTATCCCTGGGTTTGAACCGGGTATGCTACCCCTAGATATACTGCTCTAGAGCCTACGGGGCCGGTGGTCTTCACGCTTGCAAGATATGATATCACTATGTACGCTTCGCTCGCGTTGACCCTGGATGTAATATTATTGATCACTTTGGCTGCTGTTGCCTCGCTACTCAACATTATAGATGAGAGCAGGTATCTCCCGGTATCCCCGCCGAGACTGCTGGATAGTGAGAGAACCTCTAGATTACCCCCTGCTAGAGCCCCGAGGATCCAGTAGGTGTAGCCCCAGTACGATAAGACTAGTATTCTACTCTCACTCGTATTAGCGAGAACACTCTTCAAGTCGCTTAAAGCCTTAATCCACGGGCTCTCGCCTCTCACTATTGAAGCAGTGCTTCCCAGTAGGTTTTTTACGCCTTGAAGATCCAGGGAGTATACTGCTGGCTGTGAGTCCTTTAATGCTAGAGTGTGAAGTGTGCTGCCGGCAAGGATACTCAATATTAATGTGATCACTGCAATCCTATATAGTGCCTGCAGCGTACTCTTTAAGCTCCAGAAGTGCTCTGCAAGATACACTAGGAATAGTGTTGACGATACAGCTAGAAATACTGATCCAGCAGTAGTTAGCGTGGGATCGTATAGTGGAGCTACTAGTAGAACTACTGAGCCGGAGGCAACAGCGACTCTACTGCTTAAAGGTATCCTCAGGGAGCCGGCTGCAGTAAGCAGGATGAAGCCCATTAAACCTGCTGCTGGAAGCACACCGTAATCCAGGTACTGGTTGTAGTGCTTACTGTAGATGTCGGTGTAGCCTATGTAGCCTGACACCGAGTATAGTAGGAGAGTGAGAGATATGGATGCAGTGAATACTAGTAGCACTGTAATTAACCTTAATCCGCGTGCAGCCTTCTCTTCACTCAGGATCCTCCAAGCTATAATTAACAGCAGACTGGTTAACACAGGTGTAAGCGAGTAGTAGTTCCTAAGTAAAGGCAGGGCTGCAGGTATAATCGAGGAGACAGCTATAGATACCGCTATATGCTCGCCGAGACTCCTACGAAGACCTCCCACAAAACCTGCAGCCAGGCCTGCAAGCATTACCTCGACTATAAGCCACCCCATTGGATTAAGTAGCTGGAGTAGTAGTGATAGTAAGCCTACAAATACTATGCTAGTCATGCTACCGCGTGAGGTAGCCTTGTAGAAGGCTAGGAGGATTAGAGCTACCAGTAGCCCGGTGAAAACCTGGTAGCCAGTATTAAGTGGAGACACCCAGAATACTACGGCTGGAGCTGTAGCGTAGAGTAGTGAAGCTAAGCCTGCTGCCACGTGATTCTCGAGTAGGGTGTTTACGAGGATGAATAAAGCTATGATTGTTAGAGATGAGATTACAGCCACCCCGTATGACCCCAGGAACCAGAGGATCCTGGCGGTAATCCACTCGTAGACAATAAAACTACTGCACGTGTTGTCGAGGGCGTTAAGTGCAGTGCACGCCTCGCTCAACTCTCTGCTCTCCAAGAGAAATCTTGTTAGCCACGAGGTGTTATCGAATGGGATTTCATAGCTGGATCTAAGTGTAAGCCATAAGTTCAAAGCGATGCTGGCTACCAGCATTACAACGCCGATGATAACTCTTCTGTTCATGCCCCGTCAACTCGATTGTTAAGTAGACATTCACCATTAGATTACATAACTGGAGTAAATAAGGATTAAGTGATTAGCCTAGTAAAATAGTTAAATACTCGGTTAGTGAAGAATGAGAAGCCTTTCTGTGATTGCTTGGATTATCCTCCTCCAAGGAGGAGGCTGGGTCCCGGGATGTGAGACTAATATACGTTAATGCTAAGACTTACATGGATGCTAGTAGGCCTGTGTAAGCTGAATCACGCATTAGCAGCTACTCTAAGGGTAAAGCAGCCTGCACGGTTTTTAAGAGCCCGTTGGGATTTCGCCTACAGCTCTCACTTGGAGTCCTTGATAGCTTTTAGCAGTAGGTAGATGCTGGGATCGCTTACACCCGTGATCTTTTCTAGGAGGCTGGGCTCAGCTACGATAACTTCTCCACTAGTGGAGAGCTGGTCTATGAGTTTACGTGGCAGCAGGCTAATAGCCTCGTTGAATGCTAGCTCCTTGAACTTTACACAGTACGCTGTGTCGCCGGTGAAGTGGCGGGGGAACAAGGTATCCTGGTGAGTGTACCTGCATAGGTAGGCTGCTAGCCTACTCGGCGTGCAGGATCCCCCCTTTCACCTTCTTCGAGACTAGGCCTTTCACTAAAGCTATAGCGTGGATCACGGCTTCAGGTCTTACAGGGCATCCCGGCACATAGTATATTGCATCTACTACCACGCCCATCTCATCTAGTATGCTCTTTAAGCCTCTCACTCCACCTATTGTAGCATAACTGTCATGCCATATTCCTCCTCCTACTCCACATGACCCTAGAGCAATGATTACTCTCGGGCGAGGGGTAGCCTTAATCGCGTTGACTACTTTGGGTAGGGTTTCAAGGGTGACAGGTCCTGTTAGAAGTATTGCATCTGCGTGTCTCGGTGATGCTACTAGTTTAACGCCTAGTCTCTCGGCGTCGTGGAATGGTGTTAACGCGTCGATCACCTCTATGTCGCATGCATTACATCCACCTGTATTCAAGTGGAATACCCATATGCTCTTCTTGAATTCCTTATTCAACGCCGCCCACCCTCCTAGATAAAGCCTTAGTGAACAAGCTTCTCCTGCATTCAGGGCACTTGTCAGCGTACTCTTCGGCTACGGGAGCCTTCTCCAGGATGTACTTAACTACTCTTACAGTAGCATAAGTGCTACCGCAGGTATCACACTGTTTTCTCGAGTGCACGATGTGAACGTAGAGGTCGGCTATGTCATCTGTTGTTAGCTCGAACTCTCTTGTACCCTTGATTGCTTTCACAGGGCATACATCAATACACCTCCAGCAGAATATACACCTCCCAATGAAGTACCTTAATATGAGTTTTCCTCCATCCTCGATTACCTGTAGAGCGTTCGGCGGGCAGGCGTTAACGCATGCCCCGCAGCCAATGCACTTGGAGGGATCTATCTCCACTCTACCCCTGAATTCCGGTGTTATGAGAGGCTCCTCGAATGGATATCTTCTCGTAGAATACCCGGCTTTAGGAGTTGAAGCGGCTAGCTGGCTGAGCTTGAATAACCTGGTCACGACTGGGTCACCTTGAAGCTTAGCTTCTCGACACCTCCGCTTCTTCTTACTACGATGACTCTATCAGTACACGAGAAACAGGGGTCTATGCTTGCTATTGTGAGGGGGACGTCTGCAAGCAATTCTCCTGCGAGCATTATCTTTAACGCTGGTATATTACTGTATGTTGGAGCCCTCACTCTCCACCTATAGGGGCGTCCTCTACCAGTCACCACGTAGTGTACGTCTCCCCCTCTAGGGGCTTCGACAACCTGTACTCCCACTCTCCCCTCAGGTATCTCATACTTCTCGAGGATTACCGGGCCTCCTGGAAGCATGTCCAGTAGTTGGTCTACTATGGATATTGACTCTAAGACTTCATCTACTCTCACGAGGACTCTAGCCATGTTATCGCCTTCAGTGTAGACTGGTACCTTGAAGGAGGTGTGCTTGTATGCTGCGTAGGGTAGATCCCTTCTTGCATCCCTGTTTACTCCTGAAGCTCTTGCCACAGGCCCTTCAACCCCTAGTTTCACAGCCCACTCTCTCGGCAGAACACCGGTTCCCGTCAACCTTCTCTTGATCTGCGGCATGCTCAGCGCTGCCTCAACAGTTCTCTGGAACTCCCCGCTTAGCTCTCTGAGGGTTTCAGTAACCTTCCTCTTCTTCTCCTCACTTATATCTTTTCTCACGCCTCCAATCATGTTTACACCGTACGTCTTCCTGCTTCCAGTTAGCATTTCAGCGAGAACCATGATCTTCTCTCTAATACGCCACATGTGCATGAATCCAGCATCGTATCCAAGCGTATGGAATAATACTCCAAGCCACAGGAGGTGGCTGTGGAGTCTTTCAATCTCTAGTATAATACTCCTAATGAACTGGGCTCTCTCGGGTACTTCGAGGCCTGCAGCCTTCTCGACTGCTAGAGCATAGCATGTACTATGCTCGAAGCCGCATATACCGCAGATTCTCTCAGCGAGGAAGTTCACCTGCTGGTAGGTCATCCTCGACTCTCCCAGCTTCTCTATCCCTCTATGAACGTGGAAGCCCCTGTACTTCACGTCGACTACTCTTTCTTCATCTACGTATACCTCGAAGTACTCCGGCTCGTGGAGGGCTGGGTGGTATGGGCCTATGGGTACAGGGATTCCTTCTATCGTGCTTTGCTCTCCAATACCTCCCGGCGTGATCACTATACTCGGCTTCTGATCGTACCGGTAGTCCTTTCTCAACGGGTAGACGCCTTCAGGCCAGTTTGAGGGTAGCACGAGCCTGCTCTTCTCCCTCCCCTCGAATGTGAAGCCTAGTAGATCAGCGGCTTCCATCTCGCACCAGTCTGCTGCAGGTATCTCACTGGCTATGCTGGGGGCTACTGGATTCCTGCCTTCAAGGAAGGTTTTAACTAGAATGTAGTATCCATGCGCGTCGTCCGTGAATATGTGTGTTAGCGAGAAGAACCCGTTTAATGGCCTTTCATCTACTCCAACACAGGTTCGATAAGTTAACCCGTACTCACTGAAGAGTTTTAATGCAGCTTTAACGAGGCTCTCTCTCGGGATTAAAATGTGTATTGTATCTCCTTTAATAGTGTAGCTTCCACCTAGCTCTCCCGCGAGCCGTGTATACCTGTCTAGGATGCTGTCTCCAATCACTATGTAGCCACCATCTCGATTACTGCTAGTAGAATTAAGGGTAGATATATCTTGGGGAGAAGTCTTAGAGTTAAGTCGACTCTGCTTCTCCCGGAGAACACGGATGTAGTGGAGTAGAGAACCCAGAATGCAAGCGTGGAAGCGTAGCCTGCTAGTAGCCTCACAGCACCTGGTGCTTGGAGGCTGAGGAGGACTATGGCTGCCGGCAGCATTGATGCAATATACCTCTTCAAGTATATGGAGTATAATTGCAAGGCTAGTACTCTACCACTAAGCTCTACGAGTACTCCTGAAGCTAGCTCGACTTCGGCTTCACTTACATCAAACGGGGTTCTACCAGATGAAACATAGGCTGCTATAGCTACGAGGGCTAGTATGGAGATTACCGCCAGCCAGTGCCCTCTGCTTGGATTCAGTAGCTCATAGTAGTAGAGTACTAGCCCTGTGATCAATGCTGTCTCGTTTACTGCGGCGAGCGCAGCCTCCCTTCTCCCCCCTATCTGAGAGTACGGGTTAGGTGTTAGGAATGATGCTGACACGCTGGCGGCTTGAATAGCAGCTATTAAGGCTACAGCTACAGGAATTAATACTTCTACGTACAAGCCTGCAAGCACTAGATTGAGGAGTACTGTGACAGCCAGCTCTAGTACTATAGTGGTGGATGTAGCGTATAACACGAGGTGGCGGCAGGGGAATTCAACTGTCTCCTTTGAGAGAAGCTTCCTTAAATCCAGTAGAGTCTGGTGTACTGGCGGGCCGATCCTGCCCTGTAGGCGGGCTTTAATTTTCCTCTCAACTCCATCGTAGAGTACTGGAAGGAGTAGCGCGGTGAGCACTGAGGATAGTATTATCAGCGGGAGAGCAGGATTCACTTAGACCACCCCTGCACGCGTAGCTATCCCTATATCCTCCATCACCTAGCACCTGCCAGCCAGCACTCACCCCTCCAGGCTTGAAGCCCTTGTCTTCTGAGAACTAGTGTAGCGTATAATGGGAGTGTCAGGGATTCAAGCGCGATCAATACTACTGCTAGCTGGAGGGGCATGCATGGTGAAGCTACAGCTATGTAGAGTAGCGGTAGGATTAGCGTGGCTGAGGCTAGATAGTATTCTGAAGCCAGCTCTTCTCTCGTTACAACTGCAGGAGGCTTCAGCATCCTCCTGTACCCCCCGGTGTAGCATGCAATGAATCTAGCACTGTAGAGTATTGATAGAGCTGAGGAAGCAGCAAGCACTACCCCGGCTGCCGTGAACGCTGGCCCCTGTGCTGGCGCCAGCATTACTACTGCTACGAGTGGTGTAAGCTTCATTGGGAAGCCGTATGAAGGCGGGATCCCAGCGAGATTCAAGAATACTGTGAGAGCAGGTGCGAGGAGGATGGGGCATGAGCCGCCGAGGTAGCCTAGCTTGTAGACGTCTAGGGTGCCGGCTAGCCTGCCTACTAGAGCGGTATTCATGAATGCATGGGCTTTCACGAGTCCATGGTAGACTACGTAGAAGTATAGTGTGAGCTCGAGGAGCCCTCCTCCATGGAGCATTGTAAGCGAGTAGAGCACGCCTATTACTCCAGTATGGCTGAGTGTGCTGTAAGCTAGAACCTCTCTTATATTCCTTTGGAGAGCAGCCTTTAAACCCCCGTAGAGCGCTGTAGCCGCACTCTGCACTAGGATAACGTAGTAGAGGATACCACTCAGCTCGAATACCGATGAAGCTAGGAGGAGGCTGAAAACCCCTGTCTTCACTACCAGGCTGCTCAGGACTGCTGACGCGTGCTCAGGGATCTCTTCGTCTACTATGGGTAGCCATGCATGGAAGGGCGCGAGCCCTAGTCTAGCAGTAAAGCCGGCTAGTAGTGCTACTGCTGCCAGCTGGGGCGTGGAGACTTGGCTGAGCTCCGAGAAACCTGTTGTCAGGGATCCCTCAACCCCTATGCACGTCCATGCTGAGATTAATGCTATGATTGAAGGCGTCATGTTGAGCACAGCGTAGAGTAAGGCTGCTGCGCGTGCCCTGCTTCCTCCACTAATAGTAGCAATGATTGCCAGCGTGTCTAGGAGGAGTAATCCTACTGTAAGCTCGCCTAGAGTTCTAGCATTAAATACTAAGAGGGTGGATGACAGCATGGTGTTGAAGAGCAGCTGCTTGCGGAGGGCTTGGATTCCTGCAGCCTTATAGTATCCTTCAGAGTGTAGTGTCACAGCTACAGCAACCATGGATGCAAGCGCCACGAAAAATACCTGGAATCCCAGTGCACCACTACTATTCAAGAATACATCGATGAGGGGTGTGAGAAACCCTGTTACTCTTAGAATTCTACCTAGCGTGGCGCCTCTGCCTGCCGGCAGCGAGCCGGTTAGCGTGAGGAGGAATGTGAGTCCCGTGAGGGCTACGTGAATGATGTTCAATTATCTGACACCACGCTGCTCTCCACGCCGGCTTGACAGCTACCCAGGGGTTTACAGGGTAAGCTGGGGGAGCCTTCTACACTGGGTGGAGGGTTCTGGTGGAGGCTGCACGGGTTCAACGGGTTCACCTGAAGGCTTCGAATCTAGCTCCAGCTATTACTTCAGCTGTTCTCTCCTTGATTCTATCGAAGACTAAGGCTTTCTCACCGTACACTATTGCTCCAGCAGGACATATAGAGCTGCACGCTGGCTCTAACCCTGCTTTCCTTAGAGCTGAGCATAGATCGCACTTCACGGCTACTTTAAGCGTGTCGTCTAGCTCGGGGATGCCGAAGGGGCAGGCGTAGAGGCAGGCCATGCAGCCTATACACTTGCTTGCTTCAATGTAGACTGCGCCGTCTCTGTCTCTACTCATGGCTTTCGTCGGGCAGACGTCTATGCAGGGGGCTTTCGCGCAGTGCATGCATGAAACCGGGATCTCGAGGCCGATGCTCGTCCTGTACACCTTAATGTTCGAGCGCCCATCGTGGAGGAAGTCGCATACAGCCTCGCATGCCCCGCAGCCGATGCATGCTCCGAGGTCTATGACTCTTAAGTACCTACCTGGGTTCGAGATAGCGGGTCACCTCTCTACGGCTATAGCCTTCTTCACCTGGGTTAAGTTGTGCATGAAGCGGGCTGCGTAGAGCCCGCTCTTGATTGCAGGCCCTATCTTCGAGGGCCCTGTGACCACGTCTCCAGCAGCAAATATCTTCGGGTTTCCTGTCCGCATCATCTCATCCACGATTATTCTTCCATCTTTATCCAGCTTGACTCCCAGCTTGTTCATGTAGTCTACTGCCTGCTGGAGGGGTGGTGTAGGTGATTCACCTGTCGCGAAGACTACTACGTCTGCTTCAATAGTGAACTCGCTTCCAGGCACTGGTATGGGCTTGGGGCGCCCTGTTTCATCAGGGGGGCCTAGCTGCATTCTCTGGAGTTTAACAGCTTTCACGGAGTCTTTCTCCACGATGACTTCGATGGGTGAGGCGAGCTCTATGATCTCAGCTCCCATTCTCCTAATTCTCTCCATCTCGTATACTCCAGCCGGGGCTTCTCTCAGGGTTCTCCTGTAAGCCACGTAGACCTCCGCCTTACTTCTCAAGGCCCATTCTGCTGCATCTATAGCACTGTATCCTCCACCCACCACTAGGACTCTCCTGCCGGCTTCAGGCTTATGGTTGATTAACCCCAGCTCGTACAGCTTGAATTTATGCACGTATGAGAGCGCGCTTTCAACACCTCTGGCACTGGACCCCGGGATCCTGGGGATCTTGGAGAGCCATGTGCCAGTTGAGATCAAGACGAGGTCGTAGTTGTCTACTATCTCCTCTAAGCCTACTGTTCTCTCAGCGAACTCGTCGCCTTCATCCCGCCTGGGCTCGCTGCCTGAGTAGACTTTCACCTTAGTAATGAACTTGACGCCGAGTCTCTCCTCGAGATCCTTGATTCCTCCGAGGACTCTCTCCACGGGTATCCTCCAGGGGGGTATAGCGTGCACTATTAGTCCTCCCGGCACGGGTAGCTTATCGTAGACGTCGATACTGTACCCGTTGCAGGCTAGGTATCCTGCTGCGGAGAGCCCTGCTGGCCCAGCGCCTACTACTGCTACTCTTAAACCGTTCTCCCGCGGCTTCTCCCTGCAGTGGAAGCCGAAGTTCATGTAGTCTGCGATAATTGCCACCTCGATATCTATATCTAATGCGCGATCCATCCTATGCACACCTATTATTGCTTTTTACTATCAGCATATGGTTAAACTATACTGCTATATACAGTATATACAGGTCTCCTTTATATATCTTTACGTCATTTAAATCTCCTTACTCATCTACCTGTGCGGGGTGGTGGCGTCTGCCTGTTAGAGTAGTGTTTACAGACGTGGATGGAACGCTAACAGTTGACAGGGGTAGCTACTTGATCTCGCTTGAGGCAGTAGATGCTCTCCGCAGGGTGGCTGAGAGAGGGGTTCTAGTATCACTAGTCTCTAGTAATGCTCTCCCAGTAGTAGTCGGGTTGTCCAGGTATATGGGTTTAAATGGACCTGTGATCGCGGAGTCTGGTGCTCTAGTCTACTATGATGAGTGGGGTTTAGTGGAGCTTGCAGATAAGTCGGCTCGCTACGTGTACCATGATATCCTGGAGAGGTTTAGTGAGTTCGTCGAGGACTCCTGGCAGAATAGGTTTAGGCTCTATGATTTCGCGTTGAGGATTCGAGGTGAGCACAGGGGTAGGGCGGCTGTGCTGGCTGAGGAGTTGAAGGAGTACGTGGAGTTTAATTTCAGCGGGTTCACGGTAGACTACAGCGGCTACGCTCTCCACGTTCACTCTAAGAGTGTTAGTAAGGGTGTTGCAGTCGACTATGTTCTCAGGAGGCTCGGGGTTAGCAGTGAGGAGGCTCTCGGGGTGGGCGATAGCGTTATGGATTTAGATTTTATTAAGCGCCTCGGGTTTAAAGCTGCTGTCGGAGGCTCTGATAGAGAACTCGTTGAAGCATGCAATATACGGGCAGCTTCACCGGGTGGGAGGGGGCTTGTAGAAATCCTGAGGAAGGTTTTCGAGGAGTGGTTTTAATGGTTCACCCAGCTCTCCTAGGAGTTAAACTAGTTCTCTTCGACCTTGATGGTACTCTCGTGGATAGCGAGGACTTCATAGTGTGGAGTTTCACGGAGGCTGGAAGGCTTACAGGGATTCAAGTAGACCCTGAGCTAGTCAGGGAGATGATAGGTTATCCTCTTGAATCCCTCGTGAGAGTAATCCTCGGTGGTGTAAGCGAGGAGAAGCTTAGAGAGTTTACTGAGGTTAGGAGGAGGCTTGTGAGCGAGAACTGGTTTAAACGCGTGAGGGTTTACCCTGATGTCCCCCCTGTCTTAGAGTATCTTTCCTCCAACGGCTTCACGCTTGGTGTTGCATCCTCGAGCGTGAGGGAGAGACTAGAGCTCTTCCTAGAGTACTTTGGTTTAACTAGGTTCTTCAAGACTATATCAGGTGTTGAGCCGGGTGTTAGAGGGAAGCCTGAGCCTGATGTACTCTTAAGGGCTTTGAAGGCTACTGGAGTTGACTCTAGTGAAGCCGTGTACATTGGTGATAGAATCGTTGACTGTATTGCAGCAAAGCGTGCTAGAGTTAGATCTGTACTCGTGGATAGAGGATGGCTGAAGAATAAGGGTGAGTGTACTCCCGACTACACTATACCCTCACTCCTCGCCCTCATAAACAATTAATACTCCCCTAGGAGGTCACATGTCACAGCCCGCGGCGCACCCGGCGGCGGCATCACTTGGACGCCGGGCGTAGCCCGGTGAGTGATAAGCTGGTCTCCCGCCGCGGGTACACTACTAGGCGTGAACGTTCAAGAAGCCATAAAGTATATAAACCCTTAACATTACAACTAGAATACAGACGCTTACCAGCTCAACAATGGGGATCCAAGCCAGCCGAGGGGCACTTACCCCTCGAGAGCTTGGATCCGACGGGAGGCAGCCCCTCTAAGCCACGCCGGAAACCCTGACCCCACCCAAGCGGCCGCAACTCCGGTTGATCCTGCCGGTCCCGACCGCTATCGGGGTGGGGCTAAGCCATGGAAGTCGAACGCCCCGCCGCTGCGGGGCGTGGCGGACGGCTGAGTAACACGTGGCTAACCTACCCTCGGGAGGGGGATAACACCGGGAAACTGGTGCTAATCCCCCATAGGGGAGGAGGCCTGGAAGGGTTCCTCCCTGAAAGGGGGTAGCAGGGGTTTAACGCTGCTACCCCGCCCGAGGATGGGGCTGCGGCCCATCAGGTAGTTGGCGGGGTAACGGCCCGCCAAGCCGATAACGGGTAGGGGCCGTGAGAGCGGGAGCCCCCAGATGGGCACTGAGACAAGGGCCCAGGCCCTACGGGGCGCACCAGGCGCGAAACCTCCGCAATGCGGGAAACCGTGACGGGGTCACCCCGAGTGCCCCCTTACGGGGGCTTTTCCCCGCTGTAAGAAGGCGGGGGAATAAGCGGGGGGCAAGACTGGTGTCAGCCGCCGCGGTAATACCAGCCCCGCGAGATCAGGGGCTCCGCCTCACAGCGGACCCCGACGCGAATGGTCGGGATGATTATTGGGCCTAAAGCGCCCGTAGCCGGCCTGGTAAGTCCCCTCCTAAATCCCCAGGCTCAACCTGGGGGTTGGAGGGGATACTGCCAGGCTAGGGGGTGGGAGAGGCCGAGGGTACTCCCGGGGTAGGGGCGAAATCCTATAATCCCGGGAGGACCACCAGTGGCGAAGGCGCTCGGCTGGAACACGCCCGACGGTGAGGGGCGAAAGCCGGGGGAGCGAACCGGATTAGATACCCGGGTAGTCCCGGCTGTAAACGATGCGGGCTAGGTGTTGGGTGGGCTTAGAGCCCACCCAGTGCCGCAGGGAAGCCGTTAAGCCCGCCGCCTGGGGAGTACGGCCGCAAGGCTGAAACTCAAAGGAATTGGCGGGGGAGCACCACAAGGGGTGGAGCCTGCGGTTTAATTGGAGTCAACGCCGGGAATCTCACCGGGGGAGACAGCAGGATGACGGCCAGGTTAAAGGCCTTGCCTGACGCGCTGAGAGGAGGTGCATGGCCGTCGCCAGCTCGTGTCGTGAGATGTCCGGTTAAGTCCGGAAACGAGCGAGACCCCCACCCCTAATTGCTACCCGGGGCTACGGCTCCGGGGCACATTAGGGGGACTGCCGCCGTTCAAGGCGGAGGAAGGAGGGGGCCACGGCAGGTCAGCATGCCCCGAATCCCCCGGGCTACACGCGGGCTACAATGGCGGGGACAGCGGGATCCGACCCCGAAAGGGGGAGGTAATCCCTCAAACCCCGCCGTAGTTGGGATCGAGGGCTGCAACTCGCCCTCGTGAACGCGGAATCCCTAGTAACCGCGCGTCAACATCGCGCGGTGAATACGTCCCTGCTCCTTGCACACACCGCCCGTCGCTCCACCCGAGGGGAGGGAGAGTGAGGCCTGGCCCCTCGGGCTGGGTCGAACTCTCCCTCCCTGAGGGGGGAGAAGTCGTAACAAGGTAGCCGTACCGGAAGGTGCGGCTGGATCACCTCCTGAACCCCGCCGAAGGGTGGGGTCAGGGCTGGAAGCAGGCTTTAGAGGGGCTGCCTCCCTTGTAGATGCAACACGGGTCTAACACCCGTGTGAAGGCGTGAACCCCCTGGTTGAACCAGGGGTTATGAGCGCTGCAGGACGCCTGGACGCAGGGGTACTAATCGAGTCCCAGGGAACCCTGCCTCTCGCCCCCACGGGCGCGGCGCAGACGCCGCCTGGTGGATGGCTCGGCTCGGGCGCCGAGGAAGGCCGTGGCAAGCTGCGATAAGCCCGGGGTAGGCGCAGGCAGCCGTTGAACCCGGGATCGCCGAATGGGACTTCCTGCCGCGGGCTTCAAGCCTGCGGCGCCCGGGAAACCCGTAAGGGGAGTACCGGGCGGGAACCCCCCGAACGGAAACATCTTAGTAGGGGGAGGAGAAGAAACCAAAATGGGATCCCCTGAGTAGGGGCGACCGAAAGGGGGACAGCCCAGACCAAACCTCCACGGGATGACCGTGGAGGGATGTGGGGTTAAAGGCTCCACGGCTGGGGTTCGACCCCAGCAGGCCGACCCGCTGTAGCCGAAGTGGCCTGGAACGGCCCGCCGTAGAGGGTGACAGCCCCGTAGGCTAAACGGTGGGGGCCTGCGCCGTGGAGCAGAGTACCACGGCTTGGTTTTGCCGTGGGAAGTTGGGGGTCACCGACCTCCAAGGCTAAATACGTCCCGAGACCGATAGCGAACTAAGTACCGTGAGGGAAAGCTGAAAAGCACCCCGCAAGGGGGGTGAAAAGAGCCTGAAACCAGGCGGCTACATACGGCGCGGCCCTAAAGGAGTGAAGCCCGCTGAAGGAAACCGGGGCAACCCGGGAGTACGAGGCGGGTGGACCAGGGTCGCGCCGTCCGTCTTGAAACACGGGCCGGGGAGTCCACGGCAGTGGCGAGCTTAAGGGGGTGGATCCCCGTAGGCGCAGGGAAACCGACAAGCCCGCAGCCGCCGTGAGGCGGTGAGGGGCGGGGTCCCAAAGGGCCTGGAGTCACTGCCGTGGGACCAGAAACCGGGCGATCTAGGCGGGGGCAGGGTGAAGCCGGGGGAAACCCCGGTGGAGGCCCGAAAGGGTTCTGACGTGCAATTCGTTCCCATGACCCCCGTCTAGGGGCGAAAGACCAATCTAGCCCGGTGATAGCTGGTTCCCGCCGAAGTGGGTCTCAGCCCAGCCCCGCCGGAGGCAGGCTACGGGGTAGAGCTACGGATCGGGGATGCGGAGGCCGAAAGGCCTCGGTCCCCGGTCCAACTCCGAACCCGTAGCCGCCGTAGAAGGCGGGAGTGGGGCTTCCCGGGGTAAGCCTGGGAGCCGAGAGGGGAACAACCCAGACCGGGGTTAAGGCCCCAAAGTGCCGGCTAAGTGCCAAGCCAAAGGGCGTCCCGCGGCTTAGACAGCGGGGAGGTGGGCCTAACAGCAGCCATCCTCTAAGGAGTGCGTAACAGCTCACCCGCCGAGCCGCGGGGCCCCGAAGATTGGTCGGGGCTTAAGCCGGCCGCCGAGACCCCGGGGCACGGCTCCGCTGGAGCCGTGATCCGGTAGGCGGGCGCCGGGTCGGGGCAGAAGCCGGGCCGTGAGGTCCGGTGGACCCGATCCGGGTGAAGATCCCGGCGGCAGTAACAGCGAAGAGGGGTGGGAATCCCCTCCGCCGGAAAGGGCAAGGGTTCCTCGGCAACGGTCGTCGGCCGAGGGTTAGCCGGTCCTAACCCGGCCCGTAACACGGAGCCGGGGAAAGGGAAACGGGTTAATACTCCCGTGCCGCGGGGGTAGGTGCGGCAACGCAAGCCCCGTCTCCGACGCCTCTGGATAGGCGGACTGGGGGCGCCTGAATAGGCGCGACCCAGCTAACCGGTGAAGGCCCTGGAGTACCGTCACGGTGAGAAGGGGCTGAAGCCGGGAATGGGGTCCCGTTAGGGGCCTTCCGCCGACTCCAGGGGCCCTTGAAAAGGGGACGGGGAGCGATCCTCCGCGACCGTACCGAGAACCGACACAGGTGCCCCTGGGTGAGAAGCCCCAGGCGTCTGGGGGTTAACCCAGGCCAGGGAACTCGGCAAATTGGCCCCGTAACTTCGGGAGAAGGGGTGCCTGCGGTTCTGGGGTAAACCCCTGGGACCGCAGGTCGCAGTGCCTAGGGGGACCTGACTGTTTAATAAAAACATAGGTCCCCGCAAGCCCGAAAGGGTGTGAACGGGGGCTGAATCCTGGCCACTGGCGGTCCGTGAAACCGGGGTTCAACCCGGCGAAGCGCCGCTGAAGGCCGGGAGTAACTCTGACTCTCTTAAGGTAGCCAAATGCCTTGCCGGGTAAGTTCCGGCGCGCATGAATGGATCAACGAGGTCCCCACTGTCCTGGCCTGGGGCCCCGTGAATACACGGAGCCGGTGCACAGGCCGGCAACCCCCCGCAGGGCGATAAGTCCCCGTGGAGCTTTACCGCAGCCTGGCGCTGGCGTCTGGGTCGTGATGCGTAGCGTAGGTGGGAGCCTGTGAAGCTACGCCTCCGGGCGTAGTGGAGGCGTCAATGAAACACCACCCATCGCGGCCTGGACGCCTTACTCCCGGGTAGCCGGGAGGACAACGCCAGGTGGGCGGTTCGGCTGGGGCGGCACGCCCACGAAAAGATAACATGGGCGCCCAAAGGTCGGCTCAGGCGGGTCAGAGCTCCGCCGTAGAGTGCAAGGGCAAAAGCCGGCCTGACCGGACCCTTGAACACAAGGGGTCCGGCCGGGAAACCGCGGCCTAGCGAACGCTCGTGCCCTCCTCGGTGGGGGCCGGGCATGACAGAAAAGTTACCCCGGGGATAACAGAGTCGTCGCGGGCGAGAGCTCCCATCGACCCCGCGGTTTGCTACATCGATGTCGGCTCTTCCCATCCTGGGGGTGCAGCAGCCCCCAAGGGTGGGGCTGCCCGCCCATTAAAGGGGAACGTGAGCTGGGTTTAGACCGTCGTGAGACAGGTCGGACTCTACCCGCGGGGGGTGCGGGCCGCCTGAGGGGAAGCTGCCCTCAGTACGAGAGGAACGGGGCGGCGCGGCCTCTGGTTTACCGGTTGTCCTGGCGGGCAACGCCGGGCAGCCACGCCGTAAGGGGTAACCGCTGAAAGCATCTAAGCGGGAACCCCTCCCCGAAAAGAGGCGGCCTGCCGCTACGGGTTCCCCCGTGGCGGCGCGGGCTCCCGTAGAAGACGGGGTTGATGGAGCGGGGGTGTAAGCCCCAAGGGGTTAACCCGAGGGGTTCAGCCCGCCGCTCCCAAGAGCCCGAACGCCGCGCTCACCCAGGGGGTGCTGCATGGCAGGGTTCTCTGGGCTCGGGTACAGGCTCTGCGTCTAGGCGTCCTGCAGCGCCTGTAACTTCTTGTATTTAACTAGAAGTGATCAGAGAGACTGAAAAGTGGTATTCATGGGTTTCACCAGCTACTTATCCATGATGAGGCCGTTGAACTCACTTATGAGTGGTATTGGAGTAGTATTCACCGCCTTAATGTTCGCTGGGTATAGTGCTGAATCTATTGGCGCTGCGAGGATCATAGTAGGCTTTGCAACAGGGTTCACGGTTACCGCGGCATCAATGATAGTCAACGATGTAGTGGACGTTGAGGTTGACAGGGTTAACAAGCCGTGGAAGCCGCTGCCAAGCGGGAAGGCTTCACCGAAGACAGCTGTCTTCCTATCAATCCTCCTTCTCGCGGCAGCACTATCCCTGAACACTCTTCTAGGCTCTATCTTCACGCTGACTACACTAGTCTACTCGCTGCTAGGTGTAGGCTACAGCTTCCTTAGAAGATACTGGTGGAGTCAGCTGCTTGTACCAGCATCGGTTACAGGGCCTATAGCATACGGCTACATAGCTGCTGGAGCTCCTAGAGGAGACTTCTACACTGCTGTAGGCTTAGCCTCCACAATATACATTGTAACCTTTGGGAGAGAAGTCTTAAAAGCCATCCAGGATTTAGAGGGTGATAGAACCCGCGGGTACACCACGATCCCAATGAGATTCGGAGTCAAGGAGTCCTCGAAGCTAATGGCTGCAGCCAGCGTAGCAGGGCCTGCAGCCGGGGTAGCTACAGGCATCTTAAACGGCTCGGGGCTCATCTACACTGCACTGATATCACTGGCTGGAGCCCTCTACGCTTACAGCATGATTAAAGCCACTCGGTCACTAAGCAGTAAAGCAGTCCTGGAGAAGGCTAGAAGAGAAACCCTTCTCGAAATGCTCCTAGGGCTAGTAGCCTTCTGGCTGTTTAAAGCCTAGCCGGAGGAGTACGGTTAGATGCTTCAATAAGTAGTAGTGCTTGGCGGCTAGATGAATTATCCTTTTAGAGAGATAGCTGTTCGCATCGAATACTAGACTAACTCCCCTACAGAACAGTGAGAGAGGAAAACTAAACCCTCTCTCTACTCAGACAAGCCTTAAACCTTCAAATACAGGGGGTCCTCTCCGAGCAGCCTCCACCGAGTAGCAGCTGGAGGAGTGAGCTACCTGGGGCTGCGTGAAGAGGAGCATGGCTACCCTAGAGAGTGTAGGGCTGATGGTAAACCAAAGCCGGTGAACTCCAAGGCAGGTTCATCAAAACCAATATAGGCTAACCCTTACCATTGCATCACTATCTGCATGCAGTGTATGCAGTATATTTTTGTTGAGGGCTTAAACAGTATACTAGTAGAGGTGTAGGCGTTGAGATGGATGTGGCTTCTACTAAACGCTCTGATAGCTCTCTTGCTAGCAGTAAGCCTCCTCGCAGGCAGTATTGAAGCATGGATAGCCTGGAGCCTCCTTGGAGAAGAATACGCTTACATCGCGGGAGGCATCCTCCTCTACTACCTCGTCGACCCGCTTACAGGCCTCTACGCTATACTAGCTGTGGTATCCTCAGGCTCCTTAAACCTCGCGTTAAAGTACAGCATTAACTCTCCGAGACCCCCTAACCCGGTGATCCCGGAGAACTCGCCTGGATTCCCGAGCGGTCACTCCCAGGTTACATCAGCATTCTGGGCTACTCTCTCACTAATACAGGGCAACCCCTACCTCACGTCAGCTTCAATACTACTCGTAGCCGGCGTATCAATCTCGAGACTACAGCTTAGAGCACACTACCCAGTAGATGTTATCGGTGGAGTAGTACTCGGCACGCTAGTAGCCGTTCTTATAACAGCAGCTAGAAGCAGGCTTAAAACGCTAACAGCAGCTACAGGCCTACTGGGAATAGCACTCTCAGCTCTAACCCTAGTATTAAATCCTGGCAACAAGACAGCTCTAGGAGTCGCCGGGGTAAGTATAGCTATAGCATCATCTACTTTCTTCATAGAGGAATCCATTGAAGCCGTGAGAAAGGCGGGCTTTAAGCAGAGGCTGCTAGTGCTTTCAGCTGTAGCAGCGGTAACAGCCATCCTCTACAAGGTGGCAGGCGGGCAGGAGGCTGTGAGAGTAGTAGCCTATGCTCTCATAGGTTTAGTAGTACTCGGGGCGCCAGTAGCATACAATAGGATTACAGGCATCATGAGAGGTAAGCGTGGAGTGGGGCCGCGGGGATTTGAACCCCGGGCCACGGGGGCCCAAGCCCCGCATCCTAGTCCAGGCTAGACGACGGCCCCTCAACATTGAAAGCTATTAGGTATGCAAGGATTTTAATTCTTTTAAATCCTGGGGCTCGGGAAGATCCCTGGTGCAGCCTCCTTATATCTCGCAATACTCTTAGTATCAAGCGGGTTTAATCCTCTGAGCCTTGCCAGCTTACTGCTAGCCAGCCCTAGAACTAGGCTACCATACATGATCTTGTCTAGTAGGCTGCCGCCTTGAAGCGTAAGCCTGTAGAAGACGCTCTCAGCATCCTCGTACACGGTATGCATGAAGTCTACTAGTCTAGCTCCAACTCTATCCTCCGGGTCAACGATCTCCAGCACCTTGAATGATATGCCTGACGGCGCCTCGTATCCAACTATATCGTTATGCATCCACTCGGGTGCAACATCTACTTTAACAGGTATCTTACTATTCTCGTTGAACTCGTTTTTCCCTCTAACAGCAAGAGATTCAAGTGGACTGTGAGTTGCTATAACTAGGAGTCCCGGCGCCCTGTAAGCCCACTCAGCTATCTCCGCTGCGAGATCCTCACTGCTACTTAGAGTGCTCTTAAGGAAGATAAGGGTCTCCTCGACGCTCCTCCTATCAACTACTGTCAGCCCGCTGGAGTCCAGTAAACCAAGAACCTTGAATAGCATTGATGGTAGTGAAGCCCTGGGGGCTAAACCGCCAGGTAGCTTCACGTAGAGGAGTCCACGCTTCAACGCGATCTCCCTAAGCCTACCCCCGCTTGAAGCCACCACGACCTCCCCAGCTCTCTCAAGAGCCTCTTCTACAGCTAGAATAGTCTCCAGCGTGTTGCCACTATAGCTTACAGCTACCACGAGAGTATCCGAGTCAACGTAGCTGGGGATTCTATGCGATTTCACGGATACTGTAACCGGGCCTCCAAGTACAGTGGAGAGAGTTGAGATTACATCACCGACTACGCCGCTACCACCCATCCCAAGCACAACAACCTTATCGAAGCCTCCTCTAGTCTTATAGACCCCCCACTCGCTTAAAGCCTCCTCGATCTGGTTAACCCAACCCCTGTACATTTCCTCCATTCAAGGTCACCTTGCATGCTGAATCATGAAGATTTAAAGCTAAAAATCCTTCTATGCGTACAGGCTGTGATAGCTTAAAGCATGGTAGCCGGAGATGAGGCTCGCCGAGGTTCTCCTAAAAGGCTACAATGCTGTTGTAAGCGGCTACTTCAATATCAAGATCAGACTACTCGCCGAGATCCTGTCAACTCTAGGATCCCGGGGGAACACTATGCTATTAGACCCCTACAAGCTCCTTGAGAAAAGCGGTCTTCAAGTACCTTTAAGAGAGTACAGTACCGCACACCCCGGGGAATGCGACCTTCTAATAGTCTTCGAGCCCAGCGGGGAAATAAATCTCCTGGAGCTTGCAGAAGAGTGCAGCAGTATACTCGTCTTCACAACACCCGGCTCGAGTGTAAGGATACCTGGATTCTTCAATAGGATAACTATTAGCAGGGCTAGCAGCGGTGTATTCATTGCTAGAATACGCGGGCAGCGTAGGGTAGTAAGGCTACGCCTAGATGAGGATAGAGTCCACGTGGTCGAAAAGCCTGAGGGAGTCTACGCGCGTGCACTAGAAGTGATCGCAGGGATGCTAAGTGAACACGGCGAGATACTAGTAGGAGATGCCGTGAGAGCTGTATCACACGAGCTAGGGGTAAACCGCAGAGAGGCCCGGCTGATAATCTACAAGCTAGTGGAGGAAGGCTACTTGAGGATTAAGCATGGGAGGGTGGAGGCAGTTAAGTGAAACCACTGAAGCATCAAACCCCTACTATCTCAACTAGTCTTCCATCTAGCTAGAAGGGATTCATCAAAGTATACTTTCATCAATCCCAGCTTCCTTAAGACTATGTTAACGTAGTCATCCACTATACTCCTAGAGACACCCATGCGTTCAACTCTAGCCAGCACCATGTTTTCAACCAGCGAGTACTTCTTATACTTCTCGTTGAGCTCCCGCCAGGGAACCCCCTTCAATGCGCTTGCAACCGTGTTATCTATTGGAAGGAACCCCTTGAGGATCATGAATGCTATAATAGGGTACCCGATGTACCCCCTGTGAACCGTGCCGTTATCATCACTGTAAGCTCTAAAGACACCGGGCTCGCTGCTAACCAGGATAACCCTGTAGCTCCTATCCTGGCTACTCGATGATACAATAGCTCTCTCATCATCCAGTACTTTAATCCTGCTGTCACCTATGCATCCAGCAGCCTCGAGAACCTTAATCCTGGGGGGTTTACCTAGAAGCTTCAACCCTTAACCCTCCACAAGCTTTAATACCAAGGGTTTCTCGGAGACTTTAACACCGATACCCTCTATGCTCTGCCCTATACCAAGCCTCAAGTACTCTTCAATTCTCCCCTCGTCGACTAGAACGTAGAAGTCTTCTTCAACACCATCTACTCTACCGTGAAGGTAGAGCAGGGGCTGCTCAAACCCCTCCAGGCTCTCCACGCTGACAACCACGCCTGCAAAAACTACTCTACTACTCACGCCTCAACACCAATATGATGTTTCGCATGCAAGGTATAAATATCATATAAATATCAAGGGATCATAATTATTATTAGGGTGGGATCATGAGCGAGGAAAGAAGAGTACTTAACACAGGTATCGTGATAGCTGGAGCCTACGCTGATAAAGTACGTAGAACCCTCTACGCTCAGCTCTCAAATCTCGTTAAATCCAGCAAGGATTTCGCAAAAGAGGTAGCTAGGGCGTCAGCCGAGCTCAACATGATGCTCTTCCACATCCTTGTTGAAGGACTAGGCGTTGAGAAAGGCGATGCAGTTAGAATCCGAGTAGAATATACTTTAAACGAGGCAACAAACAGAATCGAGTGGTTCTACGACACGCTCACAATCGAGGTTTTCAAGAGAGTACCCGATGAGAAAGTTGGAGAAGTAGCCTCGAGAGTCATTAAAGAAAAACTCGAGAAGGTTAGAGAGCAGTTCAAGGAGGCCCCTAGCCCGGTACCTGAAGTCCCGGGTGAAGCTGTTAAACCCCCGGCTCCAAGCACGATTCTAGATGTAGTTAAATCCGTAGACGTGATCGGTGAGACTGTTGGCGGAGGCTACCTTCTAAAATTCGTGAAAGCAGATAACTCGTCGATAGGTGTTGCAACACTTGGATCCAGTGAGGGAGGCGTAGTTGTAGACGCTATAATACTCGGGGGGAGAGGTGAAGCATACAGGTATGTTGCCAGGATACCAGGCAGGCTCGAGCAGTACGTGGAGGAACCCTCAATAATCATAGACGAGCTTAGAAAACTAAGCCCTGCTATAATAGGTAGAAGGGAAGCAGAGGAGATGATAAAGGAGAAAATGGAGCTAGCGCTTTAAGAGGAGGTCAACGGTCTCGCACAGCTTATCCATGAACTCTGTGAAAAAGGTCTTTTTAACTCTAGCGCCGGCTGCGAGAGGGTGCCCGCCTCCAGCTACAGGGTGCTCTCTCGACATCATTCTAAGAGCCAGATTTAAATCCACGGGTTCAACGCTCCTCAAGCTTAGAACATAGATGTCTCCTCTCTCTTCTAATGCAGCACCAATCATGGCTCCACCGTATATTCTCGCATAGTTAGCTGCTCTCCCGATACTACCGGGAGGATTCACCACGAATCCAATACAACGGTGGACTGAAACGTTTCCTTTAACCCATAATCTCAACTCCTCATCCCGCTTAGCCTGCTCCAGGCTTCTCGCAGCCATCTGAGGATGCATGCTAGGCAGAAGGTTTTTTGAGAGGTACTCGACTACCTCTCTCTTGAAGTCGTAGTCTCTTCGGGAGCCTTCAAGAGACTGGATGAGGATGCCGGCTTCCAGGTACACAGATCTCTTGTCCCATCTACGTAGAGCCTCCTTCACCCAGGTTGTTTCATCCAGGTAATCCCCTATAGCCCCGTAGAGGGCTATCCTCGAGTACTCATCGTTTAACCCCTTCTCGGATAGAAATCTGAACACGAGTTCTGAAGCCGAGGAGCCTGTCTCGTGGACAACTACTATGTTTCTCGCCTCCTTAGGCTTAAAGCTGAGAGGCTCAGGATGGTGGTCTATGTAGACGACGTCACCGTGGAGTCCTCTCTCCTCGAGGAGCCTTATAACATCTTGAGCGTGGGTTTCATTCAAGGCTATATCAGCTATAAAGATGTTGTCTCCGTTCCTTGTGAACTCCTCGAGGTCTCTTAGAAGCCCGACCGGGTGAGTAAAGTATACTTGCACATCCTCTCTAGAACTATAGAATGCTCTAGCTAAGGCTCCTGAGGCAACACCATCACTATCTCCATGCACTAATACTACACGCCTAGGCATGTATTCACCCATATTGGGGGTGTGAGGTCAGGCCCGCGCGGTTTCTTCACACCCGTGCAGGGTTTAACCTGCCACGCCTCTTCATCCCTCCTGGAGACTCCTACCATAACCAGGGTAATAACACTTACTCGAAGCCAGGCAGCTTAATTCAAGCTAGCCTCGCCGATTAAAACACTAGGCGTTAAAGCTGAAAGCATGGTAGATGATAGTTGAACCTGTGGTTTAGTAGCCAGCTCCAGGTGACCTCGGTGAACGTGAAACCTGGTTCACGCTCCGAGAGAAGGGTTATCGAGGTTTTCAGAGAGCTAGTCGAGGATCAGGCTGACTGGATTACAGTGTACTCAACTCCAGTTGTTAAATGGGATTGGAGAGAGTGTGTTGTTGAAGCCTGCGGGAGGAGATATGAGTGCAGGCCTCTACCATACACCGGGAAGACTACTGGTGAGGGAAGACTTCTTCAAGCCAGCCTGCCGGCTGCTGTTAGAGGCGATTTAAGCGGCAGAGTACTCTTATACAAGCATCCCACCAGCATCTTAGAGCTACGATTCCTGGTCGGCGAGGCATTGAAAACTGGAGTAGAGGCTGTAGTACTAGTGGGCGAGGGGGTCTCAAGGCATGCTGTTTTATCCGGGAGCCTCCCTATCTTAAAGCCTAGTACTCCCCCAGTAGTCCCGGTTGTCACGGTAGATGCAGCTAGTATTAGTGAGTGCAGTGAAGGCGTGGTAAGAGTATACGTGGATGCAGAGCTAGAGGAGGGTACTGGTGGATCCATTCTAGCAGGATTTAACGGTAGAAGCGATCTAAGCGTGCACGTATCGGTACACCACGATGGGCTACCACAGGATACAGCCTCCATTAGAGATTACATTAAGCTATTCAAAGATACAGTTTTACATTTAAGTAGAGCCAGCGAGGGCAGGCTGACAGTAGTTCTCGCATCCTTCACAGCTAAAGAGACCGGTGACCCCGAGTTAAACGACTACACGTGGTCGTGGGGCTCCAGGTACCTCCTAGACATCATGGATTCAAAAGGGCTACTAGAGAACACGCTCCTAGATTTAAACCTAGAGGCTGGCATGGATAATAGAGTAATAGTCAAAGATAACCCGGTGCCTCTACTATCTGGTAGTGGAGAGCAGAGTCTACAGGACGTAATAGACCCCAGGGGAGTACACTTCGCGCTGGATAGCCTAATGTATCTTAGACACGGGGTTCCAGCAATCTCAGTTACAGGTTTAAAGAATACTGTGAGAGAGAGCGTAAAGCGCGGGCAATTAAACAGTATACTCGAGATTCTCGCTAAGCGTGTGGTAGAGATTGCAGAAGATCCAGGTAGAGCGTTAAAAGAGGCGTGGAGCAGCCTACTGGTGAAGCTAGGCGAGTCAAGGCTAGAGCTCAGAGACCTCTTAACAAGAGTACTCGAGTTATCCAGGCTTACAGGCTCGTTGAGCGCTCTTAAAGCTCTCACTCTACTCTCATCTAGCATTACATTCATGTACCTAGTCACCAGGGAGGGCTTGAATACATGCATGGAACACGCGCTGCTCTCGAGGATTGCAGGAGAATGCACGCGCTCCGCCAGCGGCTTTAAGCGCGGGAGGATTATAGCTTGGAGCCTGGATGAATTGATCATGGATGCTGAGGTATCGTTGAGTGAAGAAGTGTTAAGTGATATAGCGAGAAGAGTGGACTCAATGATACTGGTTAAAAACAGCGAGCTACTTAATAAGATGCTAGAGCTACAAGTCTGTAGAAGCTGCCTCAAGGTGCAGTAGATGAGCAGCTGGAAAAGCATTGGAATAGATAAGTATAGCGACTTCCCTGAGTGGTATAAGAGGGTTTTATGGGAAGCCGAGATAGTGGATTCAAGATACCCAGTTAAAGGAATGTACGTGTGGAGACCCTACGGCTTAAAGGCTTTGAGGCTAATCCAGAAGATAATAATAGACCTCCTCGAGAAGACAGGGCATCAGGAAGCATACTTCCCGTCAATGGTGCCTGAAAGCGTTTTCTCGAGAGAAAAAGACTTCCTGGAGGGATTCGGCGGGGAGACCCTGGTAGTCGAAGGGACAGCCACAAAGAAGTTTAATGAAAGACTGTTCGTGAGACCCACCAGCGAGACAGTCATGTACTACATGTGGAGCCTCTGGATTAAGGGGAGAAAGGATCTACCATTAAAGATGTACCAAGTGGTCAACGTATTCAGGTATGAGACGAAAATGACACATCCCATACTGAGAGTTAGAGAGATCATGAGCTTCATTGAAGCTCACACTGCTCACGCAACCATGGAGGAAGCTGAAAGACAGATACAAGAAGCTATATCCATATATAAGGAATTCTTCAACAGGCTCCAGCTCCCCTACTTCATCGTTAAAACACCACCATGGGATACCTTTGCTGGAGCAGAATACAACTACGACTTCATAACAGTCATGCCGGATGGAAAAGGATTAGAGCTTGGAAGCGTCATCAACCTCGGGCAGAAGTTTGCGAGAGCATTTGACATCAAGTTCAAGGATGTTGACGGCGTAGAGAAGTACGTGTATCAAACATGCTACGGTGTCAGCGAGAGAACTCTAGGCGCCGTTATAGGTGTTCACGGAGATGAAGTAGGACTCTTCTTCCCGCCGGAGATAGCTCCAGTGCAGGTTGTAATAGTACCAATCATGAAGCCCAGTGAAAACGAGATCCTCGAGTATGCCTTCAAAGTGAGTAGAATACTCGAGTCTAAAGGCATCAGGGTACACGTCGACACAGATATGGAGCATACTCCCGGATGGAAGTACTACTACTGGGAGATGAAGGGTGTTCCAACAAGAATAGAGGTGGGAAGACGGGAGCTCGAGACTAGCACGGTTACAATAGTTAAGCGTGGATTGAAGGGTAAGCAGAGCGTTAAGCTGGATGGAGTACTTGAAGCACTCCAGAATGCATGGGTTGAGATAAACGAGCATCTTAGAAGTAGAGGACTAGAACACCTTAAGAGAATGACTATACTTCTACCGGAGCACCAGGATGAAAAAGCCTTCAATGGGCTAATAATAGCTCCATGGGATGGCAGCAAGACGTGCGCTGAGGAGCTTGAAAGAGAGACAGGTAAGAATATACTCGGGGAAATAGTTGAGTCGCCCATAAGCCTTCCACATCCATCCCGGTATACAGCGTGCAATAGTGTTAAAGCTGATAGATACGCTCTACTAGGTGTAACCTACTAGGAGCTCAGTAAGCATGGAGGCCTCGAGTGTCCACGCGCATCTAACGGCTCAGCCACACCTACTATCCGGGTTTTTAAGCCCCTAAGATAGTAGATCAACAAGCACTAATGTTTCCAGGTGGTCTGCGTGAGCGAGTACATAAAGCAGCTTAAACTACAGGTGGCCAGCAAGATCCCAGGCGTTAGGTTCCAGGATAAGTCTGCAGTAGAAGTCAGCATTGTAAAGGAGGGTAGAGCGGTAGCAACAGTTAGAGACGAGAAGGACTATGTTACACTAACTACCGCAGACGGCAACTCCTACAAGTATGATAAGTGGTACACTAAGCCTGAACATCTAGCTGAAACTATAAGAGTCTATGTTGAGAGACTAAAGTAGCTTTTTAACTAGTTTAACCCTAGAGGGCTCGAAGAAGCCCTCGTACTCTGAAACAATCCTCTTCACTCCAGTTAAGTAGAGCCTGTACTTGAAGAGCGGGGCATCCACAACAATAGTTTCAGCATCACCACCCTCGAAGGATGGGTTGAAGCCGTACTTCTCCGATAATGCTATTAGCTTCTCAGCATCCCTTAAATCAATTTCCTTCCCGAGTAGCTCCATAGGTATACCCATGCTTGTTATAGAAGCTATAGTGAACTTGATACCATTAGATATTACTTCCCTTAGGTAGCTACTAGGATCCATGCCCCATAGCGGGGTGTATAGCTCGAGGCCTAGCTCGCCTGCTATACTACTGAACCTCTCCTTCTGGTACCTGCTTGAGATTGCTCCAGCTACCACTACTCTCACTCCATACTTGTCTCTAACTCTAGCTAGTAGTATTCTTAGAGCGTTTAACTCGAAGTCATGGTTGTTGACGCCAATGGACTCCACGGGTATTCCGAGAGAGTATGCTTGAGCCTGGAGAATACTAGGGGATGGCTGATGGTATAGCATTGAATGCTTGTAGAGGGGGATTACGGAGGATAAAACGGCTACTCTATATCCATTCCAGATAGCCTTGTGGAGAGCGTAAGTGGAGTCTTTTCCCCCTGTGAACAATACTGTTGCAGCCGGCTTGCTCAGTATTATTCAACCTCGCTTCTCGGCTTGAAGCGTGGTTGCCTGTAGCCCTCTATACTTGGGGTGATACTTCTTGATGAACTCTACTTTAATCTTCTTTAATTCATCCTCGGGTAGTATTGCTAGCAGATCCCATCCCTTGTTGAGAGTCTCCTCTATTGAGCGGTGCTCGTATTCCCCCTGACCGATGAACTCTCTCTCAAATCTATCAGCAAACTCTAGGTACTTCTTATCTCTCGGTGTTAAAGCCTCTGTACCGATTATAACTGTGAGCTCTCTCAGCCTTACGCCTTCAGCATAAGCACTCATGAGCTGCATGAATACATCACTGTGATCCTCTCTAGTTTTACCAGGTCCTATACCATCCTTCATTAATCTCGAGAGGCTCATGAGCGCATCGAACGGCGGGTACACGCCTTTCATCCATAACTGTCTTGAAAGCACTAGCTGGCCTTCAGTGATGTAGCCTGTTAGATCGGGTATTGGATGTGTTATATCATCGTCAGGCATAGTGAGTATTGGCAGCTGTGTCACACTACCCTCCTTCCCCTTCACGCGGCCCGCTCTTTCATATATTGACGCGAGATCAGTGTACATGTATCCCGGGTATCCTCTCCTGCCCGGCACTTCTTCTCTCGCAGCGCTAAGCTCTCTGAGAGCCTCACAGTAGAACGTCATATCGGTCATCACTACGAGGACGTGCATGCCGTGATTCCACGCTAAGTGCTCAGCTATAGTTAAAGCTACACGCGGGGTAGCTATCCTCTCTATTACCGGTGAGCTAGCAGTATTAATTACTGCGACAGTTCTCTCGAGAGCACCGCTCCTCCTAAAGTTCTCTATGAAGAACATTGCATCATCATACGGTATTCCAATAGCTGCGAAGACTACAGCAAACTTCTCTTCTCTCCCGAGGACTCTAGCCTGCCTGACTATCTGTGCTGCAATACGGTTGTGGGGTAGCCCGGAGCCGCTGAATATCGGTAGCTTCTGCCCTCTCACAATACTGAATAATCCATCGATTGCTGAGATACCAGTCTCAATGAACTCTGAGGGAGGGAGCCTTGAAGCCGGGTTTAATGGCGCGCCATTAATATCCATGTAGTCCTCTGGGACGACTTCTGGCCCTCCATCTATAGGTCTCCCCAGGCCGTCTAGTATTCTCCCCAGCACGTCAACGCTTACTGGTATCTTGAGGGTTTCACCTCTGTATTTTACAACTGTCTTCTGTAAGTCTATATCGGCTACTCCACCAAACACCTGTATGATAGTAGCCTCCCTGCTGACATCAATCACCTGGCCTAGTCTTAACTCGCCTGAAGGTAGTGATACTTCAACGATCTCACCGTATGATACCCCGGGTATTGTTTCAGCGATTAGTAGTCCTCCTTGAGCCTTGAGCAAGCGGCTTGAAGCTCTTACTGCAAGCTTAGACACCAATCCTGGATCCCTCCTCAACTAATTCTTTAAATTCATTGTCCATGGTAGTGAACACGTCATCGAACTCTCTGGTATCCTCCCCTAGCATTATATCCTTCATTCTAGCTATTTTCTCCTTTACTTTCATTCCACGTATCTTCTCGAATGGAACGCCCTGCTTGATGGCTTCAAGCCCCTTCTCGTAGAATCTGATAATAGCTTCTATGATCCTCACTGTTTTAACCGGGTGAGAGAATGCATCCACAGTACTGAATGCATTCTGCTGGAGGAAGTCCTCTCGGATCATCCTGGCTACATCAAGAGTGAGTCTATCCTCTACTGGTAGAGCGTCTGCGCCTACAAGTCTAACAAGTTCTTCTAGCTCTGCCTCTCTCTGAAGTATCCATAACGCTTTTTCTCTCAGCTGAATATACTCTGGGTGAATCTTCGACCACCACTCGCTGACATTATCAGCATAGAGGCTGAAGCTCGTTAACCAGCTGATCGCAGGATAGTGTCTTCTATAAGCTAGGTTAACATCTAAAGCATAGAGCGCCCTTACCAATCTAATCGTAGATTGAGTGACAGGCTCACTGAAGTCGGCTCCCGGAGGGGATACTGCTCCAAGTATAGTTAGGCTACCATATCTTTCAGTAGAGCCGAGAGTTTTAACGTAACCGCTTCTCTCGTAGAACTGGGCTAGCCTTGAGCCAAGGTACGCTGGGAAGCCTTCCTCCCCTGGAAGCTCCTCGAGGCGGCCGCTAATCTCTCTCATAGCCTCAGCCCACCTGCTTGTCGAATCAGCAACTAAGAGAACGTGGTAGCCCATATCCCTGAAGTACTCGCCTATTGTCACGCCTAGGAACACGCTCGCCTCTCTTGCTGCAACAGGCATGTTACTAGTGTTCGCTATGAAAACACTTCTCTCCATCATTGGTTTACCGCTACGCGGGTCAACCAGCCTCATAAAGCTGTGGAGAGCATCAGCCATTTCATTTCCTCTCTCACCGCACCCCACGTAGATTGTTATATCAGCTAAACTCCACTTGGTGAGCGTTTGAAGGAGGACAGTCTTACCGGTGCCGAAGCCTCCTGGTACAGCTGCCTTACCGCCTTTAGCGAGTGGGAAGAGGAAGTCTATGACTCTAGTACCTGTCACCAGTGGCTCCCTAGACTCCAACTTCTCGTTAAATGGTCTAGGCTTTCTCACAGGCCACTTCTGCAGCATTGTTATCTCGCTGCCATTCACCTTGGCTACAGGCTCGACTATCGTGTAGTCTCCTTCACTGGCCACCCATTCAACACTTCCCTGGATGCCGGGGGGAACCATTATGTAGTGCTTAACAACCTCTGTCTCCTGAACGTAGCCTAGGTAGTCTCCCTCACGGACTTTAACACCTGTTTTAACGAGAGGTTTAAAGTACCACTTTTTATCTCTTGGGAGAGAGGGGGCTTTAACCCCCCTCTTAACGAAGATACCTGCTAGCACCTCGAGAACCGGTAGAGGCCGCTGAATACCGTCAAATATAGACTTCAAGAGGCCTGGCCCTAGTTCTGCTGAGAGAGGCTGGCCTGTCGGGTAGACTGGATCCCCTACACTCAGCCCTGAGGTATCCTCGTAGACTTGGAGTATCGCTTTATCTCCTTCAACACCTATAGCTTCTCCTATAAGCCTCTCCTCCCCCACCTCGATAACTTCGTAGACGCTTACACCTCGTAAGCCTTCAGCTACCACTAGTGGCCCCGAGACCCTGCGTATTCTACCCTGTTTAGCCTCCATGCATCCTACACCTACGTATATTTTAATCAAGCACCCGTGCTACAGATACTATCATACTTATCAAGATTTGACTAGAGCATATATAAGCACTACTCATGGAATAGAAAACAGCTTACTGCTCTTAGAAGTGTAGCCTCAATATCTTGAATATGCCTAGGTATTCCAGCTAAGCCGGAACTAGAATATTGGAGCTGTTTAGCTTATACAGGCTTTAGTGTACATCAGCCCCCGGTTCGCTATTAGCCTTACACTCATTCGGAGCAATCCACCCTCATCTACATCCTCCTTTGATTAGATAATTTCACTACTCTATAGAAGGTACTTATATGGGGAAACCCTGCATCTTAGCATCTTAAGCTTAATATCTAGGATAGGATTGAAGCTACAGGTATAGTTTTTCGTGAAGTTCGCTAGGGTAGAGATGAAATCTCACGTTGGCTTTTTTGTTTCTTCTATGATTCGATAGAGTATTGGAAGTTCTTTCTTCACTCAATTCTTTACTAAAAGCGCTGGAGCTGGCGAGGCCCTGCTCTAGCCATTCTTACAGGTTCCTCGATATTTTACACTACTTCATATTGACGCACGTCCTCTGGAGTCAAGTTATGTTAAACTGGGATCTCCATGCCTAGGTATCTTCTCGCGATCTCCGTGTAATACTCTCTTACTCTTGCCTCAGAGACCTCTCTAGGCTTCTCAAGCTCGACGATCAGTGTTTTCTCCTCGTCTATTAAGCTGAGTATCTCGCGGCATTCACTTAGAATATCCTTGTAGGTTATTAGGACAGCGTAGTCGCTGGCTACTTCACGGAGCTTCCCCGTGGTTTCCCCGCAGTTATGGTATACTATTGAGTGGGCACCTCCTGCTGCACCTATGAGGGCGAGGTATTCGTCTCCTATAACGAGTACTCTACCCTTACGCACTGTTAAACCACCCACTTACCTACTAGTAGTGTAGCCTCCTGCCTGTAGAATCCTGAGTGAACAATTGTGAAGGATAACTTCAAGAGTACTAGCTGCCCGAGAAGCTTGAAAAGCAATCTTATGTAATCCTCTACACCAAACCCTCTTAGCGTCAGTGAAGCTAGATATGAGGCACCAGTGTACATGGCTAAATCCAAAGCTTCAACTCCTTTTGAGAGCTTGAGTGAATCACTGAGGATCTCAGCGAACATCTTGGCTAGGGGTCTAGCCCTCGATATAATGCCTGGCAAATCCTCTACCTCTGAGTCGAGAGCACTGTAGAGCTCGCTCTGGCTTAAAGCTAATGGCTTCGGCTGCAACTGCTTTAAATCAGTGATCACTTTAGATGCCTTAATCAAGAGCAGGTCGTGGAGCATGCCGGTTAAAACTCCCAGCTCGTAGCTCTCCAGCGGGCTTAAGCTTGAGGCGAGGAGCCCCATGGCTTTAACAAGCTGGCCTGGTGAAACAAACTTGTTCTTAAGGTACTCGCTAACCATACCCTGCATTTCAGGTGGCAGTCTCTCCGCTAGTGCACGCGGGCTTAGATCGCCTAGCCTCCGCACCATTAGGTCTGGAAGCGGTGAGGTTAATAGGGGAGGCTCAACACCCTTTTGAAGCCCGTTTAAAGTAGTATACAAGTCTAGTGAGCTGAGCAGCCAGAGTACTTTCTCGACACGGCTTCTAAGTTCTCCAGAATTCTCTAAGAGTTGTTCAATAACATCCATGTAGCCTTTATCTAGAGTAGCTAGCAGGTTCTTTAAGTTTAATTCATGAGTACTAACTAGCTTGCCTACGTATGCGGCGAGGAAGCTTCCGCTTAAATGTCCTGCAGCATGCTCTAGGTTCGGCGATGAGAGTATTGTAAGGTAGTCGCTTCTAGATAAAAATACTCGTGGTGTTTCAATAAGCAAGATTATTCATCCCCACAGGATTCTCCTAAGTGAATTCAGATTCTTCTTCTGGAACTCTCTAAGCCTCGACTCATAGGTGTTATCTACTACTACGCCGCTCGCTGATTCAACTATTACGCCTCCATCAATATCTCCGGGTTCAACCACCACATTCTTTAAGCCTGCCTCGCTGACAATCTTTTTGGCTACTTCAAAGTCAACTCTACTGACAACTATCCTTCTAGGTGAATCCGCTAAGCGTAATGATTCAGCTATAAGGTTTCTAAGAGAGTCTTCAACACTGAACCCGCGATTCCTCACTATGCTGCGTGCCTCCTCAATGATCTCCCTTAAGATCTTCTCCATCTCGCTGGCAACCAGTAGTCTTGCATCCCTCACAGCTTCAGAGAGTATTATGCCTGCCTCTCTCTCAGCCTTACCCAGTATTCTCCGCTTCTCCTCCTCTGCTCTAGCCTTCCACTTCTCCTCAGCACTCCTCAATATCCTCTCGGCTTCAGCCTTTGCATCCTCAACTATCCGCCTGGCTCTCTCCTCAGCCTCCTGGAGTAGTCTTGTCTTAACGTCCTCCACGGATTCCGGCAACAAGCTTCACCCAATCAGAGATAAACCTAGTATGGTGAATACTATGCCGAGTATACCCCAGAGTTCTACGTAGGCTGCTAGAACTATCGAGCTAACAAGGTTCTTCCCTTTAGTTCTAGGTAGCTCGATTATACCTCGAGCACAGATTATACCCTGATACCATGCTGATAGCCACTCTGTTGTAAATCCAGCTAGCGTCACGCCAAGTAAGGCGAGTGCTTTAACAAGATCTATCTCAGGGTGGCCTGGCAGGTATACTAGTAGAATGTATATCATTTGTATTAGACCGTAGAATGTCTGCGTCATTGGTAGTGCAGCCAGGATTAAAACATTCTTGAACTGTGTTGGATCCTCAGCTAGCACTGATGCCCCAACACCTGCTGAGTGCTTCATACCCATGTTAGAACCCATAATACCTCCAATTAATGGTAGGGATGCAGCGAAGTATGCTAGTCCTTGAGATACGGGGTCCATGCTTCCACCTCTTAGAGGTCATTTATCATTCCGCTTAATAGATTAACCACGCTAATTTAAAAAGCCTTCTAAATATTGCTGCTGGGATTTGAGGGAACCATGAACCTAGAGCTACAAGTACATGCCTAGTAGAATTAATTGAAATAGCTAGAGGGTAGAGTAGGCTGTCTCCATGAATGTAGAAGATAAATGCTAGGCTTCTAACCCGGGATCACAATACGCTTAGATGCTATAATCGAGAGAGGACTATACTCGCGTCCAGCTCCATCGTAGAACTTCATGAGGAACTCTAGCATGACAAGCCTGAGAGAGTGAACAAATGCTCCCAGCATCGACAGGAATGTTATGAATAAGTGTATGATGAACAGTAAGGGTATTGATACAGCGTAGGCCAATATTACTCCAGCCATACCTGGCAGCATGCTGGCTAATCCCTCCATTAGCATTTTAACAGTAATGTTAAAGGCAAAAGCCATATAGAACGTCGACATGCCTATTCCCGCAAGCCTCACATAGCTCATAACATCTCCTAGCACCCCTGTCAGCTGGAATACCCACATCATGAATCCAAGCCCCTTCATGGCGAGGTAGTTGCCTGCAACCAGGATTAGAAGCCCTAGTAGAGTTAGATGGAGTAGTGTATCCTTAGGTATCGCTGAGAGAACAGGTATATCGTACTTTAGAAACTCCTTGAATATGTATGGTATACCGAAGACTTCTGTTGTAAACAAGCCTACCTCGTTAAGCAGCTCACCGATCCTTCTCTCCCTGATGAACCTCGCTGTTGCTAGAGCGTGAGCTATATTAATGTGAATGAAGCCTACTAGGAGTGCTAGCTTTATGAACTCGAGTGGATTATTGAATACTGTGATCAAGCTCGGCACGCTGACACCGAATACATCAGTTAGAAGCCCCCCGAAGATCGAGCCGCTCAAGAATCCTAGAATAAACGATACTATATTCAGCGATATTAAAGCTCCTTTGAACTCCCTGTATATAGGGCTACGGGGATCCTCTACTAGTTTATCCAGGAAGAGTAGTATAGCTAGAAGGCCGGCGAGAGAGTACCCGGCGTCAGCATTCATAATCCCGAAGAAGAGGGCAAAGGAGTACGCTATTATCGGAGTGGGATCAGGCTCCCAGTAGCCTGGTACACCGTAGAGCCTTGTTATAACCTGGAAGAATTTCACCGGCCCCCTGTTATTGAATTTCGTGGGGGGTTCATCAACTCCTTTCACAGGACTCCTATACTCTATGAAAACTGGTGCACTGTAATCTCTAACTAGGTTCTCGAGTAGTTTAACAGAGTCCTTTGGAATCCAGCCTGTCACAGCTGACACATGCCTTAAATCCGTTGTTAACCCTAGCGCTCTATACCGTTGCATCTGGTTCTCCAGGATTAAAAGATACTTTCCTAGAACCTCACTCCTAGACCTCACGGTCTCAGTAATCTTCTTCTCGAGGCTTGAAGCCTCCATCTCAAGCTCCTTGATCCTCTCTGAGAGCTTTACTCGAAGCGAGTGTACATCGCCTTTAAGCTCTACTTGCTCTAAGAGCTGCTTGCTAGGGAACCATACGCCGAGGGAGTCAGCCTTAGAGATAACCTTGTTTAAGTCGCGTGATGGGATGTATGCTATGAGGGATGCATGCTCTCCACTCACGTAGACTTGAGCTACGCCAAGTGAGCTAACCTCTTCTGAGAGTTTTTCAACCGCTTCGAGCTCCCCGTGAAATAGTAGTGAGGATACACGCTTCCCCTCATAGTATATCTCAGCTGCATCCATGCCGCCTGGTAGCGGGTTAACTGCTTCTAGAAGGGTTCTCAGGGAGTCTGCAAGCCTCCTTAACCCCTTTACTCTCTCCTCTACTAGTGATACCTCGCTTTCCAGCTCAGTGACATCCTTCTCTATTCGAGTGATATCTATGGAGGAGACTTCAACCCCTGTCACAGATACGTCTAGTACTAAGCCTTTAACCCTCTGAAGTAGGCTGTTTACTCGCTCAGCTAGGGAGTGCAGCTTCTCGTACTCTCTAACGATTTTCTCGGCTTCAACGAACTCTATCTCTATTACTCCTGCCTCCTGGAGTATCTTTAGAATTCTCTCTTTATCCTCCCTGAGGAATACCACGTTAACTCTCAGCATCTCGCTGGGCTTACTTAGTATAAGCCCCATTTAAAGGCCCACCACCACTCTAACAACGTACTCTACTGCCTCCCTCTTCTTCTTTTCAG
The DNA here is from genome assembly GCA_026626905.1 of Desulfurococcus sp. NCBI lineage: Archaea > Thermoproteati > Thermoproteota > Thermoprotei > Desulfurococcales > Desulfurococcaceae > Desulfurococcus > Desulfurococcus sp. The sequence goes on along the minus strand of JAPNUX010000004.1, from coordinate 87,933 downwards.
CTACCTCTCTAAGCTTCTGAGCTTCTAGTTTTGCGTCTTCAAGTATCTTCTCCCGCTTCTTCATAGCACTGGATACTATTGCTTCAGCTTCTCTCCTGTACTCGTCGACGGGGATAGGGTGCTTCAAGATCTCCTCTGCTCTTCTCTCAGCCTCCTTCAAGATCCCCAGTTTCTTCCTCTCGGCATCCTTGATTATAGCGTCTACTGCTTCATCAATATCCTTTATAGTGGACACTCTAAGCACCCCGCTTAGGGAGTTAGCGAGCCTGGATTTAATAAGATTGTCGTAGTAGTCCTTAAAATACGTCTGAGCTCTAGAATATGCGGGAGACTGAGGAATAATGGTACAGTGTAGTTGCTTAAGCCGAGTAGTAGTGCAACAGCTTTAGCCTCAACCTCTCCTCTCACAATATAGACTCCCTCTCTCCCGCTAGGAGTGTACTCTACGATTATTGGAACCTCTAGTCTACAGGAGTCTTCTCCGAGCTTCCCGGCAAGAATCTCTAGCTCACGAGGATTTAATAAGTGGAGGCTTCCATCTCTGAGCACTATAAAAGGGACTTCGGTCTTAAGGAGATCGCAGAGTTTTCTTCTCTCGTAGGGAGCGTGCTTGTTAACTAACCTTAACTCCTCGACTAGTAGTCTCTCAATGTAGTCGCTACCCACTACTCCTCCCTCTCTCAAGGCTTGCTTTAACTCTCTTCAGTCTTGCTTTCTCCTCTCTCTCCCTTTCATCGAACTTCAACTCGAGCATTCTTATAGTCGACTCCAATCTAGGTATGAGGATATGGTTGATGGCATTGACTTTTCGTTTAACAGAGCGTATTTCTCTACCAATACTTCTCAAAGCACTCTCAGTTCTAGCTAGTTCTACGAGTTCCTCAATAAATCTCGATGCATCTGCAGTGAAATCATCTATAGGGGTAGGTACAGGCTTCTCTATTTCCCTCTTCACAGGCATAGCTGTCTTCACTTTAACGCCTATAATGTTCTCTACGCCCACCACGTATTCTACTTTAGGCTTAGTCTTCTCTACTAGCTTGAATGCGTTTTCACCGTAGACTCCTATAAGCATAGCTGCTCTCAGGGTAAGGCTGGTGAAAGCCTGCTCAACATGTAGTCTCTTCTCAACACCACCCTTGATTAGAGAGAGGAATTCATTGATAAGGATCGTTAGCCTCTCCCTGAGTATTCTTTCAACTTTAACACTAATCTCAAGCCTTTTCTTAAGTCTAATCAACTCTATCTTGGTTGGCCTCACCCTCTGGAGAGTAGACAAAGCATCCACCTGCCATTTAACTCTAGATAGCTATTGAGGTGTTTTATGGTCTTCTGGAATGTATCATGTCATCGCGTTATAAAATTATTGAGGTTGATGTAATAGCTGTTAGAGCTGAAGAAACACGGCTCCTGTATATAGCTTGCTAACTTTTCTCAACTTGATGCTAGAAGCGTGATCAGAGTGAACCCGAGCCTACAGGTTTATTTAGACTTAGCTGCCTGGGAAGCGTAGCGGCCTTGGATGGTTTACATAGGGTTCAGCCGCCTTGTCTTCTCAGGGAATCGTAGAGTAGTATTAGTAGGGCTGTCTTCATGTCTCTGAGCTCACCGCTATACACCATTCTCAAGGCTTCACTGAAGTGTATCTTGAATGGTTTAAGCACCTCGTATCTCTCGGGCCTGGCACCCCTGTACTCTAGGCTTGAAGCATAGTAGAAGTGTAATACCTCACTGCTGTAGCCGGGGGCTGGTGTAAAGGAGCCCAGCTTAACGAGCCTTCTAGGATAGTAGCCAGTTTCCTCTACGAGTTCTCTTCTAGCAGCCTCCTCAGGGGTTTCACCTGGATCCACTACTCCTGCCGGCGCCTCTATTATAGTATCGTTCAACGGAGCTCTAAACTGCTCGAGGAGCACGATAACCTCGCCCTCCAGGACGGGGAGGATTGCTACTGCTTCAGGGAAGACAACTACATCTCTAGCAAAGATTTCTCCCCGGGACTTCTCGTAGTATCTGCGGAGAACTTTGAATCTTAATCCTTCGAGCAGCACCTCCTCTCTAGTCATTAAGGGTTTATCCAAGTACTCCACCCTTCCAAGCATTTTTAGCATAGCTTGAAGCTTAATTATAAGCTGGTGTAGTAGAGGCATGCCTAAATACTGGTTTGGGCCAGCTGGGAAGCCTTTAGGGCTTAAGTCTAAGAGTATACTAGATGCACCAGGATACATCAGGCAGCTTGGATTGAACGCCATGGAGTATGAGGCTGTTAGAGGCGTTGATATAAGCGTGGATAAAGCAAGACGCCTAGGTCTTGAGGCCTCAAGATTCAACGTTAAGCTCAGCCTGCACGCACCCTACTACATTAATCTAGCTGGTAGAAGCAGCATCGTAGAGAAGAGTATAAGGCATTTAACATCATCGCTGGATGCTGCCTCAGCTATGGGGGCGTACATCGTGGTATTCCATCCAGGCTACTACACTTATGCTCCCTCGAAGAGAGCAGCTCTTGAGAAAGTAATAGCTAGCCTGGAAGGAGTCGTCGAGTACAGGGATAAACGAAACTACACGGGCATCTACCTCGGGCCGGAGACAGCAGGCAGGATCAGCCAGATCGGAGATTTAAGTGAGATAGTAGAGATATCGAGGAGGTTTAGTGGTGTGAGACCTGTTGTAGACTTCGCCCACCTCTATGCAAGATACATGGGGAGATTCGTGAGAAGTAAAAGTGATGTAGTAGGGATAGTTGAAGTTATAGAGAGGGAGCTGGGGAGCGAGTACCTTAAACCACTCCACACCCACTTCTCTAAGATAGAGTATGGTAGAGGCGGGGAGAGAATGCATCACGCTTTAAGCGAGGAGGCCTACGGCCCCGGCTTCACGTATGTCTGTGAAGCTCTCTGCGAGACTGGGGTGGACGCAGTCTTCATTAGTGAAAGCCCTCTTCTAGAACAGGATGCTGTGGTCATGAGGGATACATGCTTGAATACGTGTGGTGAGAACTGTATTGCTGAATAGACTCCGCGAGAAGGTATCGCTGCTCGTAAACCTCTTGGTTAAACCCCTTGTAGCATTGAATATTCACCCTAACACACTCACCGTGCTATCTATGCTGGTGCTACTCACTGGTGCATTAGTCTTCACTGCGACTCATAGTATTCCACTATACATGGCTTTCATTGCATTCTCAGGTATCTTCGACATGCTTGACGGCGCTTTAGCGAGAGCTACTGGTAAGACCAGCCGCTTCGGAGCCTTCCTCGACTCGGTTGTAGATAGAGTGAATGATTCAATCATGATATGGTCGCTTACACTACTAGGGTTAAACCAATTGTGTGTCACCGTGCTTCTAGTAGCATCTCTTTTAACAAGCTACACGAGGGCTCGCGGCGAGAGCCTAGGTGTCCCTGTGATCGGGGTTGGATTAGTGGAGAGGCCTGAGAGGATTATAGGCTTAGTCTTCATTCTAATACTCTACATGGTTTCAGAGGAGCTTGCAGTAGTAGCGCTAGTAGCTCTGACTGCTCTCTCAGTAGCCACTGTAATTCAGAGAGTTGTATGGGTATACAAGCGTTTAAGGAGTGTAAGCTAGGTTTTAAAGTGATGGTTTACTAAGGATAAGCTTAGTGTCACAGGCTGGGTGCTTAAAGTGTCCAGGGATGTTAGAAGAGTTCTTGTTGCAGGAGACTGGGATGCAGATGGGGTTGTAGCAACAGCTCTCATAGTGTACAGCCAGGAGAAGCTAGGCTTATACCCCCTTGAATCCAAGGCTATCGTTGATAAAATACCACTAGATCCCGATAGAATCAAGTACTTTCTCGCAGACTTCAAGGGAGGATATGATGTAGCAGTATTCCTGGATATACCGTACAGTGAGCACTTAGGCAACACTATTAAAATGATGAAGACTCACTTCGGGGTATCAAAGGTGATATTCGTTGACCACCATGTTTCAAGCCTCCAGAAGCAGAGAGAGCTCAGCGAGATAGTTGATGAAGCCCTAGTAGACTACAGGGTACCGACAGCTGAAATAATATACGAGGAGCTATCTAGGAGAAATGTGAGCGTTCACCAGAGGTTGAAGAGTTTTGTTGAAGTCGTTAAGTACATGGATTCAGGGAAGAGGGTGCCACAGGAGTACATGAAGCTATTCGAGTTAACCAAAATGTTCTCTAAGGCTCTCACAGCTGTAAGAAGCCCTGAGCTATGGTCTAGGATAGTTGACTGGCTTGCAGCACCCACACCAGAACCCATGCCTCTCAACGAGAAGCTGTGGAGTGAGGTTAAAGCTATAGTTGAAGAACGAGATAGAGAGGTTGCTGAGAAAGCAAGGGAGCTGGCTGTAGGAGCCGTTAAAATCGGAGACTTCCGCTTCGTGGATGCTAGAAGCAAGTGGAAGAGGAGAGGTGTTACAGCTCTAGCATCAAAGCTTGCTGCTATACTTAAAGCACCAGTCGTAATGCTAGCAAGTACTAATAGAGAGTACTCTCTCCTAGTAATCAAAGCCCCCCATGGGAGAGCCTACCGAGTGGCTAAATACCTTGTCGGGGAGGGCGTAGCATTAGATATCGCCGGGCACCCTAACATCGCTATCGTCAGGCTACCCAAGGATATTGACAAGCAGGAGCTGGTAAAGATACTACACCAAGCTGTATACTACTCAGCTTAGAGTAGGCTGACTTAATGGCCCGCATTCTTATTTCAGCTAACTCCATGCGTATGCATAAGCCTAGATACCCCCACCCGGAGAATCCCGAGCGTATCTCAAGAATAATTAAAGGCTTAAAGAAGAAGAACGTGGAGCCCGAGTTCTATGAGCCCCGCTTAGAACCCAGTGAAGCATTAAGAGTAGCAAGGGAAATCCACAGTGAGGACTACATTGAAAGACTCCTCCAGCTCTCCAAGGCAACCCCTGTAGACCTGGATCCAGATACCTACCTCTCCGAGGACAGTCTTACTCTAGCACTTGAATCCTTCTACACATCCTTCAAGCTAGCAGCTGATGCTCGCGGGGAAATAATATTCTACGTGGCGAGGCCGCCGGGCCACCATGCTGGATTCAAGGGTAAGGCTAGAGGAGCCCGCACCCAGGGATTCTGCATTCTAAATAATGCTGTAGCAGCTGTAAGAGGCTTCATGTACAATGGGTTGAAGAGAATAGCTCTACTAGACTTCGATGCTCACTATGGTAACGGCTCCATCGAGCTACTCTATACTAGTAGAGTTCTACAGGTAGACTTACACCAAGACACTAGGACTCTACCCGTATTCCCCAGGAAGCCGGGGGAGATTGGTGAGGGAGACGGGAGAGGGCTTAAAGTAGGCATCCCGCTGAAGCCTTACACGAGCGATGACTCCTATACACGGGTACTTGAATTAGCCTGGAGGCTTGTAGAAGAGTACTCTCCTGAAGCCCTTGTAGTTTCAGCTGGATTCGACGGTTTTATGAACGATGGTCTCACAGACCTAGCTTTAACAGAGTACTCGTACTACAGGATTGGCGGCCTAATACGTAGCCTAGGCGTGAAGACGCTGATAGTCCTTGAGGGAGGGTATTCAAGCGGGCTTGTGAGAGGGCTACCAGCCTTCATGCAAGGGCTCCAGGGGGTTAAAGTAGAATACCCGGTGAAGGAGTCCCCGAAAACAGTTAGAGAAGCTAATGCTAGAAGCGCTGAAAGAGCTGTTAGAATAGCAGAGAAGTATATTCGCTAGGGTGCCCAGTATGCCTCAGAAAGCGTATAGGCCCAGAGATCCTCATAGTTGATTAAAGATAATACCAGGCCTCACATCTTAGCTACAGGTGTTGGTGCGTAGCGTTGGAGAGGGAGATTAAGCTGAGAATACTGGGTGATGCTAGAGTAGTTGAGGACTACCTGGTGTAACACGGATTCAGGATAGTAGATGAATGCATTGAGAGAGACGTGTACTTTAAGCACCCCTGCAGGGATCTAGCATTAACAGATGAAGCAATTAGATTCAGGTATAGGGCTTGTAGAAGCGGGAGATACACTCTTCTAACATACAAGGGGCCACGTGTTGAAAAGAGTAGTCTAGTTAAAACCAGGCTGGAGGTAGAAGTCTACCTACCTTTAAACCAGGCCTCCAAGCTTCTAAGCCTGCTTGAACACATAGGTGTAACCCCGCTTACAGCATTCACTAAGAAGAGACGCCTGTATCGCGGAGAGGGCATGACAGCATACATTGATGAGCTGGTGGGCGTGGGATTATTCCTCGAGGTTGAATTAGAGGATGCAGTGCCAACGGTATCCCTGAGCAGTATTGTTAACAGGCTCTCAGGCATAGTGGAGCCTGTCGAGAAGACGTACCTCGAGATATGCCTTGAAACTGGGAGATGCGTGGATCAGCCAGTGGAGTGAAGGAGCATGGATGCTACTTCACTCACCGTATAATAAGGATCTCCAAGTATTAAGCTAGCGTGAGCTGACATAAACTCTAGGTGGGATGCGTGCATGTAGCCTCAACACTAGTCACTGAGATCCTGTATAGGCGTGTGATGAAGGAGCAGCTTGAGAAGCTCGAGGAGTCTAGGAGAAAGGATGTAGTATACGTGACTGAGCTGGTTTCCTGCAGCCATAAATACCATCTTAGGAGAAAGTATCCGGAGCTGACACTAGGCTTCGAGCCTTCAGCCGTGCTCGGCACGCTCCTCCACCTCGGGCTAGAAAGTATTCTGAGAGAAGAAGGCTATGAGGTAGAGTACAGTGTTGAAAGGCAAGTGGAGGTTGAGGGAGCTTTCTACACGGTTAAAGGAAGAGTTGACGCCTTCAACCCTAGTAGAGGAGTAGTAGTTGAAGTAAAGTCTTCGAGGTCATCTAGGGAGCTTCCAAGACAACACCATATCGAGCAGCTGAACATCTACTTGAATCTACTGGAAGCTGAGAAGGGTATCCTAGTATACATCACACCAGATAAAATCGAGGAGTACGAGGTGTTGAAGGAGAGAATTGATGTCGGAGACCTCCTTAAGAACACTATCAACGATTTAATTCATCCACGATACTCGTGGGAGTGTAATTACTGCGCCTTTAAGAGGATATGCCCGTACTCCACGGAGGCCAGGTAGCGAGTAGATTCTTCTACATTTATACTCGTATCCCAGCCCTGGATTATTAAGGATCTGCCGAGTTACTCTAACCGGATGATGAGCTCGGGTCAACAGAGCTCGAGCACAGCTGTGAAGAAGGTCTTGAGCACTGATAGATAGTTAGTAGTTTAAGAGGCTGCTTTCAGCCCGCGGAACTCCTAGAGTACGCTTAGCTAACCTAGATACTTGAAGTGGAATCCTGTGGAACATAGGGTCAGGTATTATTCTATTACCACTATAGTGATATTAGGTAAATATATCTGCATGTACTACATGAAATTATATAAGCTTTATAAGCTTTAAGGGAGTTACTAGGACAATACAAGGTGACGTGTATGAGTCAAGCATTAACGAAGATGCAAGCACTACTCATAATTATAATAATAGCTGTAGCAGTAGCAGCGGGAGTTATTCTAGTACGCCAGGCTCCTCCTACACCGACTCCATCTCCTACTACGACTCCACTGCCTTCACCAACATTAACTACAACTACAACACCTTCACCAACAACCACGCAGACAACAACCCCCACCCCAACACCCACAACAACTACACCCTCACCAACAACCACACCCACACCAACCACCACTGAAACAACAACAAGCCCACAGACAACACCTGCTGAGAATATTGTAGTCATAGGAGGCGTATCAATACATGTTCCAAGTGATTTCAAGAAGTTTGTGGAGGATGTTAAAGCCGGGAAGACCAGTGTCACAATATACTTTGGACACGCGCTAGCTGAAAATGAAAGACCAGCCTTCAAGAAGGTATTTGAAATGTTCCAGCAGGAGTACCCTGGAATAACAATTGTCGAGATACCATACGCTACAATGGATCAGCTGAAAACTCAGATATCAGCTATAGCAGCACTACCACCCGAGCAGAGATCAGGCTACGTGGGCAAGGTACCCGACATCTTCACTTGGGCTCACGACTGGATTGGCAGCTTCGCTGATAAAGGCTACATAATTCCGCTTGAGGATGTGCTAGGGTCAGAGGTTATTGTAAGTGATATAGCCCCTCAGTTCCTGCCCATAGCATTCTCAGCTGTAACCTATAACTTAAAGACCTACGGTCTCCCATATGCTGGTGAGTCTATAGCCTTAATAATTAATAAGAATCTAGTAGCCCAGCCACCTCAAACGTTCAGCGAGATGCAGGAGATAATGAAGGCTTTCACTAATCCGAGTAAAGGCACCTATGGGTTATCTCATCAAACCGACCCCTACCACCTGTACCCGTTTATAACAGCATTCGGAGGCTACTATTATGATCCCTCGACTAAGTCTATAGGTGTGAACTCGACTGGAACTAAGGAGGGCTTAAAATTCTATATAAGCAATGTATTACCCTACCTAGATGTATCTGACTTAAGCTACACGTACCAGTTAAACCTCTTCCTTGAAGGAAAGACACCTATGATCATAACTGGCCCATGGGCTATGTCGCAGATAATAAAGACGTATAATGTCAGCGGAATAATTGTAGCACCCATACCAAATATCGGTGATAGAGTTCCAAAGCCTTTCAGCGGCTTTAGAAACCTGTATATAACCATAATGGCTGGAGTCGGCGACAAGCAACGGTTGTACGCTTCAGTGCTCTTCGTGCTCTACATGGCGTTAAATGATAATGCTTTGAAGACCCTTGTAGATATGAATAACTACGTGCCAGTTAAGACTACCATGATAAAGTATATTCAGGAGAATAAGAATAAGTATCCAATAGTCTATGGATTCCTCAGCCAGATACTTAGAAGCACGCCTATGCCGAACGACCCAGTAATGGATATAGTATGGGGTGTCGGCACCTACATGAATGCTATATTCGGGGAGTACACGAAAGCCCTGCAGGCAGGTAAAACTGTTGAGCAAGCCGTACAGGATACTTTAAGCGTTGTAGATCAGCAGCTTGATCAAGCGTATAGTGATATAGTCAGCAAGATTAAGACTTAAGTGAGATTGAATCTAGGGGAGAAGTTTAATGAGACTTTTTCACTCCATTAAACTCTTCATCTTGATTGTCAAAGGGTGAAATAGTGTCTCGCAGACACCACTTGTACCCGGCTAAAATAGGTGTAGCCCTAGCAGTAGCTAGCATAATCCTCTACTTCTTCTTCAATATATGGCCTCTAGCATTCTCTATTGGAATAGCCTTTACGAACGCAAGGGAGGATAATGTCTTCGTTTCACCCGAGGTTCTAAGCGATTATGATAATGCAATAAAATGTGCTGAGTTCATGAAGAATAATGAGACTATAGCTGGAATAGCAGCCCAGCTGTTCGCTGAAGTCAACTCCACCCTCCAGGGGTTGATAGCAGACTTAAATACTACGATAAACGTAGTGAACGCATCTAGCGATCCCTCAATGGATCCTGAGGTGGCCTCAGCAATATCATCATTGAATAGCAAAGCTTTAAGGTTAATGCTGCTACCAGGTAGAGTGAGCTCCCAGCTAAACTGCAGTAGCTACAACTTTGCTACTAGCATGAGTATAATAGACCCGAAGGTTATAGGAGATCTAAGCAACATCTACAGCATAGTCTCCGATGTAGCTTCAACCTACATTATCATGAGTAAGGATGAAATCCTGAAGAAGCTTCTACTAGCCAGAGAGATCTCGGAAAGAGCTGTAGGATACTTCTCAAAGGACTTTAAGAGCTACATGGATGGCTTTATAACACAGGTTAAAGCGCTCAGGGACTCCAAGGTAATGCACTTCAATGGATTAGAGAACTTCAAAAAGCTGTTTACCGACCCGCGCTTCTACTACTCTCTCTACAAGACACTGCTCTTCGTGGCTACAAGTGTCCCGCTGAAAATATTAATCGGGGTAGGCTTAGCCTTCCTCTACTCATCTCCAATGATATACGGTAGGAAGCTAATGAGAGGTCTAGCACTAGCTCCATGGGCTATACCACTACTACTCTCCGGGTTAGCTTGGCGCCTACTCTTCTCACCTAGCGGTGAACTCGGGGAAGCCTTTGGGATACAGTTATTTACTAACGAGTGGCATGCATTCCTAGTCTACAATCTCTTCGAGGCTTGGCTGGCATACCCCTTCGTAATGACTGTCACAATGGGGGCTCTCTCAGGTGTTGCGAAGGAGATCATAGAGGCAGCCTATATTGATGGAGCATCAGTATGGCAGAGGGTTAGACGCATTATGCTACCATTGATATCCAGGCCTCTAATTGTAGCTACAATACTCACTACAGGTGCTTCACTACAAGCGTTTATGGTGCCATTACTGCTGAATGGAGGCGGCCCTACTCAAATGATATGTGTATCCTGGATGGGGTGTAAGACAGGGAATGTCAACGAGATGATCATGCTTTTCGGCTATGATAGAGCTATCATAGACAAGGAGTGGGGTTATGCAGCTGCAACATACATTGTAGTAGTCGCTATAATAATGACATATGTAGCGCTATGGATGTATGTCTCTAGGAGGAGTGAGAGATAATGGCATTCAGGCTCTCCTTATTCATAGCTAAACTCTCGTTAACAGCGGTAGGACTGCTAGTATTATCAGCCCTCCTCTACCCGATACTATTTATTGTACTCCAATCGTTCTACGCTAAACCCATCTTGATAACGAATCCTGCTAGTGCTTTAAGCGCTCTAACATTCGACAACTACATGAAGGCTATTACTGATCCAGCGTTCTGGGATGCATTGAAGACAAGCATAGTTCTCAGCGTGATGACCATAATCCTCTCTATTCTTCTTATAACACCTGCAGCGTACGCCTTCTCAAGATTCCGCTTCAGGGGGAGGGATGTAATACTATATTTATACCTGATTCTCACTCAAGCTGGAGGCGGCTTCGGGATAGTAGCTGTTATAGCTCTACTAATGTTCCTGCTGGTCTTGGGCTCCTATGGGATACCATTATATGGATGGTACATTCTGCCATTCATATATACAGCTGGCCTAGTACCATTCCAGACGTGGCTTCTCAAATCATTCTTCGACGATCTTCCGAGAGAACTTGATGAAGCAGCCTTCATTGATGGAGCCAGCTGGGGTAAAATACTCTACAAGGTGGTTCTACCAGCATCTAGGCCGGCAATAATCACTATAACAATGTTCTCATTTATGAGTGCCTGGGGAGAGTTCTTCATAGCAAACCTGCTACGCGTTAACAGTATTGGAGCATACATATATAGCACAGCGTTCGGTGAGCGGGCACTACAGGATCCATCACTCTACGCTGCTCTCTCACTAATATACGCGTTCCCAATAATAGTCATCTACATGGTTGCCCAGAGGTATATTGGTGAAGCCTACAGGGTAGGGTTTAAGCGCTAAGTGAAGAGTATTTTTCCCTCTTCTTCCTGCTTTACCTCATCATAGATAAACTTTATAATCAATACACTACAATATGCTATATACGTAGATAACATGGGTGGTAGTAGTGAGAAAACTACTTGCACCTCTGCTTGTAGCTCTACTTCTAGCTCAGCCACTATTACTCCTTAATAGTGTGGTGTCAGCCAGCGACAGCGGTATATACGTCTCAATAGTATGGCACTTCCACCAGCCATGGTATTATAGTGTTGATGACTCAAGCCTTATACTACCGTGGGTTAGAATGCACTCTGTTGGAAACTACTATAAAATGGCTTATATTCTCTCGAAGTATCCCGACGTTAAAGCCACCTTCACGTTCTCCGGCTCACTACTAGAGCAGCTTACCAGGATAGTTGAGAATGGATTAATGGATGCCCGCGAGATAATATCATGGAAGATTGTTAATGGAACGGCTTCCAGGAGCGATATATTCAAGATGCTCCAGATACCTGGAGGATTCTTCGATATAAACTGGAATAGAATTGTCAGCAGGTCGCCCAGGTTCTCCGAACTCCAAACTCTTGCTCAGTCAGCGTGGACTCAGTGCTCTCAGACAGCTCGCTCGTCAGCAGAGCTTGAAGCCTGCGTGGTGAACACGTTTACCACGGGTGGGAATCAGAGTGTAGTGGACTTAGCAGTACTCTTCAACCTGCTATGGATAGATCCGCAAGTGGCTAGAGAGAAGTACCCAGGAATCTACGACCTCATGCAGAGAGCGTATAACTCAGCCAAGCCCGGCTACACTGTGGAGGATCTCAGGCAGGTTCTCTTAGTGCACAGGAGTATTATGTCCGAGATAATACCTGCGTACCGCGAGCTAGCTTCAAGAAATCAGGTCGAGTTGATCCCAGTCCCCTACAGCCACCCCATGGCGCCAGTCCTCGTTGACCTCGGCTTCTCAGAGGACCTGGAAGTCCACGTAAGCGAGAGCTTAAGACTCTTCCAGAAGTACTTCGGGGTTACCCCTAGAGGAGTATGGCCGGCTGAACAGGCTGTAAACGACGGTGTCCTGCAGGCTTTTAAGAGAGCTGGCCTCATGTGGACTATCACAGATCAATCAATACTAGCTAAGACAGGCGTGGATGCAGGAAGCATAAATATTCTCGGAGTACCATGGTACGCTGACTACCCTGAAGGCAGGATCTACGTTGTATTCAGAAACACAGAGCTCAGCAACCTCATAAGCTTCCAGTACAGCGGGATGAATTACAAGGCAGCTGTAGATGATTTAATCAACAGGATACTATCATTTAAGGCTGCTGCCAGCGGACCGAGACTGGTTGTAATAGCACTAGATGGCGAGAACCCGTGGGAGAACTACGAGGAGTTCGGCGATTTATTCCTTAACGAGCTCTACAAGAGGCTCACAGAGCTTCAATCTCAAGGAGTTCTAGCAACTACAACGCCAAGTGAATTCATAGACAAGTATAGTAGTATAGCACAACAGTTAACCCTGAAACCCTACACGTACCTGGATCTAGCCGGCAGAGATATCTCGAATATACCACCAGACAGCTATGGTGACAGCTACTCTACACTACCGAGGAAAACGGTTAACGCGTACATACCCGAGGGATCCTGGGCTGGCGGCGAGCTAGCGATATGGATTGGGGATAGGCAGGAGAATGTTGCATGGATGTGGCTTGTTAAAGCTAGAAACGATATACTAGGTAAGCTCGGGGTAGGAAGCTTTAAGCAGCTCTACGCTGAGCACTACGATATAGCTTTAAACCTGCTGAGAGCCGAGGCAAGCGACTGGTGGTGGTGGTATGGTGGTGATGGAGGTGGATCCCCGCAGACCTTCGACCCCCTGTTTAAATCCTACTTGAGGAGAGCCTACGAGTTAGCCGGGTTAACGCCGCCAAGCTATCTTAACGTCACAGCATACCCTGATGGTACACCTATAGGTGTATTAAACACTAATGTACCTAAACCATCCAAGTACACTCCTATAGTAGATGGTGTCATAGAGGAGGAGTGGCTTTCCGAAATCTCAGCCGGCAACGGCTTAAAGATACCTGTAGGCTTAACACTAGACAGTGTCATGCTGCTTCTAGGCTCGAGTAAACTCTACATTGCATTCAATCTAACCACGACTAACACACAGGGCCTCGAGATAGGATTATACTTCACGTCGCCTACCACATCCCTCTCACCCTTCAACCCAGGCTACCAGGTATACCCGCGTGGAAGCCAAGTAGACTTAGGCATATACCTTGTCAGAGAGCTATTAATAGATGTAGCAGGCGGTACCGTTAAGATATCAGCAGCGACGAGTAACGGGTGGACGACAACCTGGAGTGGAAGCATTAAAGTGAAAAGTGAGGGTGAATTAACCACCGGGGAGCTTGCAGTAGACTACACGCAGCTGGGTCTACCGGAGGGTGGTATAACATACCTTGCAGCAGTACTCTACAAGAATGGAGTTATCACAGAGTACTCGACAAGACTTGGATTAGCCTACCAGGTGCAGATACCGCGCGCCATGCCGACAGGCAGAGTAGTCTTCTCGATGAGCGACCCCGAGGGAGATGATGATGGACCCGGCGGCTACAAATACCCGGGCAACGCTGTATTCAAGCCAGGAGTATTCGATATGACGAAGTTCACAGTAGTGGATCAAGGGGATAAAGTAGTCTTCATGGTCTCCTTCAGGGATCTAGGCGGCAACCCGTGGAGCGGGCCTAACGGCTGGAGCCTCCAGCAGATCCACATATATATTCATACAACGATCAGCTCGGGTGGAAACAACACTACTATAGGCTTGAATGCAGCTATAGCACCAGGATACGAGTGGCATATAGCAGTACTACTAGCACCTGGATGGGGTAGCGATCCGCTCCCGGTGGGCGAGAGATCAGCCATCTACTACTATGATAAGGAGGCACCCGTGGTTCAAGGAACAGGAGGATTCAACGTATACGCTGATCAAGCTAGCAATACAATTGTAGCAGAAGTGCCAAAAGAACTACTCTACGATACCGGGAACCTCGATAAATGGGTTTACATAGTAGCAGTGACAAGTCATGATGGATACGGCGTGAATAAAATAAGACCATTCGTGGTTGGAGGTGGTGAATGGCAAGTATACGTGCCTGAAAACTACTCTCTCGCAATACTGAATGGAGTACTCCCCTACATACTAGACCTGCTGGCACCTTCAGCCGAAGACCAGCATAGGATTCTTTCAAGCTTTAATCCATCTGAAGGCAAGCTAGCACAGCTAGAAGGCTTCGGGCCTTCAACAGCTACAACTAAAACTGTAACGGAAACTATCACTGAGACGACTACTACAACAATGATCTTAAAGGAGACTGAGACAAAGATTCACACAGAGACTGTAACTACGAGGGAAACCTATACTACAACTGAAACAGTGACTACAACACTAACACAGGCTCCTCAGCCAGCACCTCTAACATGGTTGACAGTTATACTCATACTAGGACTTGTAGCCGGAATCCTAGCAGGGTGTAGATTCTTAGCAGGGAGGATGAGGAGGTAGCCCACTCTTCATTTTAACCCTCCAGGTATCTATCTGCCTGTAGATGTCTCAAATAATTGTTTTTCTCTCCCATTCTAATACAGCATTAATCTTAACGGCTGCAGAGAATGGGGTTACCGAGGGCATACTACCCTGAGCTCTCTCAACAATAAAGTATATTCGTGAGCTAGCCTGCTCCACGGTGAGAGGTATATTGAATGAAACAGACATTACATTCCTTCTCTCGTATATTGCTGTGTAGGGCTTACCATTAATCCAGTTCTGATAGTCGGCTTCACTCATAATATAGAAGTTGAATGGGATGCTCCCCTCTCCCTCAGCCTCACCAATCAACCTGATATCTCTGACCTCTCCACCGCCAAGTTTAGAGCCGGCATCAATTGAGATGTAAGCTGAACACTCTCTACTCGAGCTTTCTTCAACCCCGCACTTATACCAGTTATCGAGAGGTGGAGCACGTAGTGTTACCCCGTTAACTAGGTCTACTCTTTCATGAATCCAGCCTGGCTGGGTAGCAAGAGCGGGTGCTATATGCTGGACTATGATTAACACTATAAGCATCGACGCTAACACTACTCCTGCAACAGCTAAAGCAGCTACTCTCCTCATCTCCGCCACCTATACTACCTTATTTATACCACTGTTCAGTGGAACTCACTAGTGATGTGTTGGATGCCTTGCTACTAGTATACGATATAATAGGTTTATAAAGACTACACCCATGATTTAGTATCCACCAAACTAGAGACTATATTCTAACTTTTACTTTCATATTTAGCTTGTAATGTATTCGTTATACCAATTTAATTATTCATTAATAATCATCTAATCAGGTTCTAAGGTCTCGCTAATCCTTCTAAAACTTTCTGGAAGCTTTGTTGCTCGAGTATTTAACTATGGGCTGTCTTAATCAAGTCTTGTACTTCAATCTTTTTATTATAGCAGTATTATTTCAATTAGATCCCCTGTCTTCAAGCCTAGCTTCTTTCTCAAGTGGTGTGCTGAGATTACTTCAATAATGCTAGGGGGATGGCGGGTTACTACTGGTTTAACAATGTATACTGGGATATCTTTAATTAGGGCTTTAACTGCGAGAAGGCCTCCAAGTCCTTGTTTAGGTGGTTTAATCTCTACGTAGTTAAGTTCCTTGAAGTCTAGTCTGGGTGGGTCCACGAGCTCCACGTTAAGTGTGCCTGGGTAGGGAGTTATCCCGAGTGTTTTCTCGATTATGCTACTGTAGAGTTTAACATACCAGCCTCCTTCTCCTAGGCCGTCGACTACCCTACCTTTAACTACCTTCATGGCTTCTCCCGCTTGTGATACTATAATTCGTGCAGTCTCCTGTTTTAATCCCCGCTATACTTCTAGAGAAAGCATGGTAGCTTACCTCTAAAACCCGTAGCCTCTTGTTAGGGGCTTGGCAGACGGGATAAAACAGAGCTGGGTAGTCTAGTGTAGCTCAACTATCTCCTCGAGGACTGGGATAGTGTACTCTAAGCCTAGTTTCACAAGGGTTTCCCTTCTTGGGACACCATTGTGATCCCAGCCGCGCTTCCTGTAGTAGGCGTCCAGCATGGCTTCATATCTAGCTGGGTCTAAGCGGTGGCCTGCGTAGGGTCCTTTAGTGAGCGGGTGCTTAAACCAGCGTGGCGGCGGGTAGTCCATTGCACGGCTCCATCCTCTATGCTCGCGTATCCAGAAGGCTCTGATCAGCGTGTATACCCTGCTAGCTATAGTCTTAAAGTCCTCGAGGCTCCACTCTAACCCGGTTACAGCTGAAAGCATCTTAGGGTAGTACTCGAGGTCTAATCCTAGTTCAACCCACGGGAACCTGCATGTAGTGAGAGCCTCGAACATTCCTCCCCTAATATCTTGAAGGCTGATTAACCGGTCTACTTTATCCTCGCTATAGGAGGATCTATCAGTTCTAACCTCGTAGCTTATAATCCAGGCATCCTTATGGTGGGCTCCAATAGGTGAGGTGGCGTAGGCTAAAGCCATCCCAGGTGTCGTATGACAGTTGTAGGCTGAAACCTCTAATCCCTTGACGTGCATAGCGAAATCTAGTGCCTCACTCTTGAGACTCCAGGACATCCTCATAACACCCTCAGCTAGGAATGAGCCGAGCCCCCGTCTGTAAGCTGTATCCACTACGAGCTCTCTGATAGCCTTGAAGTCACCCCATTCAACTCTCTCTTCTACAAGCCCTCTCTCACTAGCCTCCATGTAGAAGCCTATGGAGTTCCCTAGGCTTATAGTATCCATGCCTAGCTTATCAGCCAGCTTGTTTAACTCGCCGACACGCTTCAGGTTGTCTAGCAGGATATTGCTTCCCAGCATTGCAACATTCTCGTAGTCTAGCTCGCTCTCCTCGCCTACATCATCTAGAATAACGTTACCGCACTGCATGTTGCAGAATGTGCATCCTCTTCTACCAGTCTTAAGCTTCTCCATTAGGTCGCCGCTAATGGAGTCGTAGAGTTCCCAGACCCCTTCTCTAAAGTTCATTGTTGGTAGAACACTATTCTGATTACTCCACTGTATTGTAGCCATCGTCCCCTGTCTAATCCAGTAGTTGTAGCCCTCGCTCCCCAGTATCTTCTTGTAGGCTTCCTCGGAGACCTTTCTTAGAGAACTCCAGTCTGCTACGAGAGGCTCCTTAGACCCCTTAACAACAATAGCCTTCAGCTTCTTGCTCCCCATTACAGCACCTATACCTGGACGCCCCCCGCTCCTTCCTTTCTGCGATATTACTGTAGCATACCTAACAGTGTTCTCTCCAGCTGGCCCGATCTCCAGTATACCTACACTCCTCCCGTGCTCTCTAACAAGCTTATCTTCTGTTGTAAAAGTGTCGAGGCCCCATAAGTCCTCGGCACTCTTAAACTCTACTCTACCATCCTCGATGTAAAGGTATACAGGCTTCCTTGCAGCCCCTAAGACTACTAGTGCATCGTAGCCGGTACGCTTTAAGTGGTAGCTGGCTATGGAGCCGATGTTGCCGTCACCATACCCATTGGTTAACGGGCTCTTAGAGGCTACAACAAGCTTCCCACTACTCGGTACAGGCATACCTGAGAGAGGCCCAGAGGCTACAATTAGAGCATTGTATGGTGATAGAGGGTCAACGCCCGGTGGAATGAGATCCCATAGTAGCTTTACAGCTAGACCACGGCCACCCACGTACAGCGCGTATACTGAGGCGTCAAGATGTAATTCTCTAACCTTCTCTCTAGATAAGTCGACTACTAGAACTCTACCCCACCAGCCGTACATATACATCACAATAATATATTTCAGTAGATGCGAGCTATATTAATGCTTTCAGCACTCAACTCCTCCCAGGATAACCATGGCTCTCGCAGTTAAGCTAGCTTACTCTACTTTCACGTAGTCTAATTCTAGTCTTGCAGGAGCCCTGTTCTCATGCGTGACATGCCTGTAGACTCTAGCATAGTCATTCTTTAATGGCGTGAAGACAGCGTTATCAATCCATGCGTCAACTCTAAATCTCTCGCTTCCCGATGGTTCTTCAACTCTAGCTAGTAGCTCGCCGTCAACCAGGAACTCTACTCTTCCACTAGACCACTCCACTCTGTATACATGCCATGACTCCAAGTCTAGATCTGGTTTCACGGGCTTCAGAGATGTGAATTTTATGGGTAGAAGAGGTTTTAGTAGTCGTGCACCAAGCTTCACGGCCAACGGGGGACCCGTAAAGTATTTTATCGGCGTGAACACTCTGCCAGCTTGAATGTAGAAGCCGTTGAGAGGATAACTTGGATCAACACTCCTCAGGTAGATAAACCATAATGGCATACTTCTATCAATAACCATGCTGTAATTCCAGAAGCCGACACCCCAGGAGCCGTAGTGGCTGCCCCTATACCTGGCTTTAAACTCAATGCTGTGACCCCACCACCTCAAGCAGTTGAAGTCGCCGTCACTTACCTCTGCGTTACTATAGTATAATGCTTCAGTAGGGCCAACCTCGAGTATCAGTAAACTGTTCTCAACTGTAATCTTATGGACTCCATCACCTCTTAGAAGCCAGTACTCAGTAATCTCCTCGAAGTCATCTGTGAAAGGAGTCCCTCGCTCAAGGCAACGGTATGTAGGGTGTATGCCACCAGTAGAGGATCGCTCTAGTGGATTATGCGAAGTCCCCACTACTACCACCAGGTATGATGCTAGTAGAACCACTCGGTCTAAAACCTTAGGGTGGCTATAATAGCTTACATAGCTATCCTAGCATATGAGGCTTCACCCTCTCTTCAACACCTCTCCGAGTGTCTCTGTCTAAAGCTACACTGATACCACTTAAAGCTGAAAGCTGGAGAATAATAAGGACGGCAAGCCTTACATGTAAAGCAGCGTGTAAGGCTACTTCAACCATAGACTTCGACTCCTCTCCTTAAATATAGCAAGGATCTTAAACCAATTGTAGAGCTGTGTGAAGTATTCTCTAGTTGAAGCCTTCGATACCAGCGATTTAAATAGCAACTGTAAGCTCTAGGTGGGTAGAGCGTGGTGGGTAGCAGATTAGAGCTTATTACCACGGTAGTTTTACAGTGGTTTAAGGAGATGAAAATCTGAAATAAAATTAAGATAGAGGCTACAGCAGCCCTTAAACTATTCTCTCTCCTACTCTCCCGCTGGCGTCCTAGGCTTTATTTTCACTGTGAACTCTGATGTTTTTCCTCTCGGTGACACACCATGATAGTAGTTGAATATATTATGGCATTTCGGGCACTCTAATCTTACAACCGTGTAGAAGCGGAACCTCCACGGTTCTCTCAACTGCTTAAAGCTCGAGAGCTCCCCAGTATACCCGCAGAACGGGCATTTTACAGGCACTCCTGCCACCCCTGTGACAGTTTCTTAGCGTAGAGGCATATAAATAAAACGGCTACAAGAGTCTTCAGGATGGGCCCGCGGGGATTCGAACCCCGGGCCTCCCGGTTATCAGCCGGGCGCTCCACCAAGCTGAGCTACGGGCCCTGAGATATTTCAATGGGTTTTAGAAGACTTAAAAGCTTTTCAATCATTGCTACACATACTTCTAGCGTGACTGCAGCTTCTCGAGTATCCTGGTTAAGTCTTTCAGGACTACTGCTATATGCTCTCCTTTCTCGTAGACTACTTCCCCGTTAACTAGCACTATATCTGGTGGCATGAAACGGGAGAGAGTGGACCAGTAGCCTGCTTCGCTCTCTATAATTGATGCTTTCAGCGGGTTCCTTAAGTCAACCACTTGTATGTCTGCTGGTGAGCCAGCCTCTATGAAGCCTGTGCTCTCCCCTGTAATCCTGTAGGGTTCTGTGAGAAGCCTGTAGAATCCTCTTGAATCCATGCTATCTATGAATGCTGCGAGAACCTGGAGGGTTGAGCCAGCCCCCCTTAAATCCAGTATTCTACAGGATGGCTTAAGTGAGCGTGGAGTACAGACTACATCACTATAGTATCCGAGAACGCTATCCCTGAAGCTTAAGACACTGTTCTCCAGCTCGAAGATATACCCTGTGGTATCGCTTAGAACCCCCCTGCTACTTACAACAGCTACTTTAACTCCAAGCCTTCTTGCAACACTTAATACTACCTCGGCGTGCCGGGTGAATGCTATAGGCATTGTCACACCACTAGCTATAGCATTAGCGAAGCCTGCTTCAGCAAGCATTTCTACTTCACTACGTGATAGAATTGAGGTGTCCTTCACCCCTAGCATTCTCAGCGGGAACTCAACTATATCCACTATAGCGCTGAAGCCGTGGAGAGCTAACCCCCACCCCTGGAAATCGTATTGGAGCTCGCTTAACTCGTGTTCAGGTTCTATACTGCTACCGGTGAAGCCTACCCTCCCGTTCTCAACGAATATGTATCCTTTTACAACTTCTTCTCTAGTGGGAAACCATAGGTTGCCTAGTAGTACTCTCACTCCACTAGCCACAGGTTTCACACTCCATGCTAGTGTTTAAGCTAGAGGCCCTCAGATAGCCTGTTCTTCACCACTATCTGATTATCCGCTGTACTTCATCGGGCACTAATTTCTAAAGTATTATACGTTCTTTTAAACAGTAGCGTTTACCTCTAGCAGCATGTAAATAACCCGGTCTTATCATTCCTACACTACGCCGGGGATGAGTATCGACGGGCGGCCTGAAGAGTGATGAACCATTGTAGCTCTAGGACCCGGTGTAGGTGGGGGTGGTGGAGGTGGGTGGGAGGCTTATAGTTCTAGCATCAGACTTCGGGTATAGAGACCCCTATGTTGGCGTTATGAAGGGCGTGATAAAAAGCATTAATCCTGAAGCTGAAGTAGTAGATTTAACACACGGTATCACAAGGCATAGTATTCTCGAGGCAGCCGTAATACTGTTGGTTTCAGCAGGGTACTTCCCTAGGGACACTATATTCGTGGTTGTAGTAGACCCGGGTGTAGGTAGCAGTAGGAGAGCTATAGCAGTGGAAACCAGTAACTACGTGCTCATCGGGCCTGACAATGGTTCTCTAAGCCTACTAGCCTTAAAGGATGGAGTTAGAAGAGTCTTCGATATCTCGAACTCCAAGTACAGGTTGAGCAGTGTATCGCATACATTCCATGGGCGGGATATTTTCGCTCCGGTAGCAGCATGGATTAGCCGTGGTGTACCCTTAGAGGAGATTGGTGTTGAAGTCCCGGCAAGCTCTCTCACAGTGCTCAAGCTGAGTGAGCCGCGAATAGTCAACCAGGATACTGTTGAAGCAAGCATCCTTTACGTAGATGTCTACGGTAATATTATGACTAATGTGGACAGCATGTTAGCCGGCAGAATGGGCTTTAAGATAGGTGAGAAGCTAGAGATAACAGTTGAACCTGATACGAGAGGCGAGTGCACGTATACCACTAGCTTCAGCCTAGTAGAGCCAGGCAAGTTAGCATGCTACATGAATTCATGGGGATACCTTGAGATAGCTGTCTCCATGGGTGACGCTTCTAGAATCCTAGGGATTGAAGCAGGTGGAAGGGTAACTATCAGGAGGTTAAGAGGGTCTTCTAGCCCCCACGTTTAAAAAGGTGGTAAGTGATTGTAGAGCCTTCATGGTGGTTTCATCATGCCTAGAACTAAGGCGGTTGAAATACGCTCTTTTACCAAGCGTTTCGGCAACTTCACGGCGGTTGATAACTTAAACCTCGACATATACGATGGAGAGATATTCGGGTTACTGGGGCCTAATGGATCCGGTAAAACCACGACACTACTTACAATTGCAACGGTGTACAAGCCTACAAGCGGGGATATCTACGTCTACGGGCACAGCGTTCTAAGAGAAGACTACGAGGTTAGAAAACTTATAGGGATAGCATTCCAGGATCCTAAGGCGTTATGGGTTGACAAACCCTACGACTTATTAATGTGGCATGCAAGAGTAGTCGGGTACTCTAGTGAAGACGCTAGAAGAGTTGTTAGAGAAGTCATGGAGGCTCTAGGACTCTGGGAGCATAGAAGTAAGTACTTCTACCAGCTGAGCGGGGGGACACGTAAGAAGGTTGAGCTAGCTAAAATACTCATCCAAAAACCCAAGCTGGCAATACTAGACGAGCCGACAGCCCAGGTAGACGTTCTAGCTAAGCACGCTTTATGGGATACTATTGAGAAGCTGAGAGAGGAGGGTACAACAGTCATTCTAGCAACAAACGATATGTTCGAGGCTGAAAGAGTATGCGAGAGAATAGCAATAATGTACAAGGGGAAGCTGAGAGCCCTTGGAACAGTAGAAGAGTTAAAGGATCTAGTGCCTGGAGGCGACGTCGTCGAAGTATACGTTGAAGACGCCAAGATACCAGGGAATGTTCTAGAGGAGCTGGGAAACTACGGTAAAGTGAGATTTGAGAACGGCTTACTGAGACTATACCTCGAGAAAGGAGAGGAGAAGGCTATTCAAATAATAGATGTGCTTAGACACTACAATATACCTGTCTCAAAGCTCATGATTAAAGAGCCGTCACTAGACGATGTCTTCACTTATCTAACCGGAGCGAGGCTGAGAGAGGAGTAGCAATGCCTGGGAGACTGACCAGCCTACTCCACGTCATGGAGTGGGATTTAAGGAGGCTTTGGAGCGAGAAAGTCTTTGTGACAATGAGGTTCACGTGGTTTGCTATACAAGTACTAGTATTCGCTAGAGCAATATCTCTTATAGTCTCCAGCAGGATGGTGGCAGGCGTAAACTACTATGACTTCTACCTGCTTGGAATATACGTTTCAGCACTCTACTCTGTCAGCATATCGAGAGGCTACGTGATAGCTGACGAATTCGATGACGGCTTAGTAGAATATCATTTATCGCTCCCCATTGAGAGATGGATTCTCGTGCTAGGGAGAATACTGGGAAGCTCGCTTTCAGCCTTAGTGTTCACTATCCCCATGATGCTGGTAGTAGTGCTGGCAATAGGCTACGTAAACCCCTTCAGCCTGCTGACCTCGATACTAATGGCGTACGTTTTCTCCATTGGTGTTGTCAGCCTGGTAATCACTGTGGTAATGAGAATGAAGTCAACCGATATAACAGACATATTATTTGGGACTATTGACGCAATCCTCGTGAGGCTCAGCAGTATCTTCTACCCGCTTCCAGTAATAGAGGCTTCAGGTCTAATAGCATACTATTATGCAGCCCTTGCAAACCCCATTTCGAGTATAGCGGACTTCCTGAGGCTACTCCTCCTTCCAGAGTATACTCTGTACGCTATGTCACCTCAAGCACTAGTAATATACATACTGGGCTTCAGCATGGGGCTCGCTGTCTTGGCTATAGAGTACTATGCTAGGAAACTGGAGGCCGGGGGGTGGAAGTAATGCTCGAGGATCTCAGAGAGATGATTATAATTGCCCGCAGGGATCTAGCGAGGTTCTGGAACTACAAGTTCTGGCTTGCCGGGCAGGTAGCAATGAATCTAGCTGACATAGTGATCTTCGGGTTGATATTCAGGGGTATTGTAAACCCGAAGTATATCCCAGACTACATTAAATTCATTACTCCAGGGATACTCGGGTTATCCATATTCATCTCCTCGTTCAGTATCGGCAGAGAGGTGGGTGTTGAGCTTAGAAGAGAGGTTACACTATACCTTGTATCCCTCCCAGTAAAGAGGAGCGTGCTTGTAGCAGGCCGTATGCTGGGTGGAATGTTAAGAGGGCTGATATATCAGGCTGGATTCCTTGTTTTCGCAGCACTATTAATGGGTTTCCCATCCCCCTTGAAATGGCTGTTCATAGCCTACACTAGTATCACTCTATCAGCACTAATGGCCAGCCTTTCAATCTCGCTTTCAACTGTCACAAGAGACTTTAATCTGCAGGCTACAATTAGATCTCTAACCTACAATCTACTCTTCCTAGTCTCCAATGTCTTCTTTCCCGAGCAGGTTGTAAAGGCTAGACTAGGCTTTGCAGCCCCTCTAGTCTACTATTCACCGTTATCAATGGCTACATCAATGTATAGATGGGGGTTCGGCTACTACGAGAGCGTGGACTTATTCTTCAACACTATAGGTTTACTCGTATGGACGATTACGGTGTTGATTGCAGCCTACAAGCTCTACATGAGGAACCTCATAGGGTGAAAGCAGCTTGAGGTACTGCTACCTGCCCTTCCTCTCAATTGCAATCCCGCTGGTATTTATCGTTGTAGCCTCAGTTCTCTCAGGCTGGTTTAATCCTTTAAGTAATGCTTTAAGCGACCTAGGCCACTCGGAGAAGAGTAGCGTGGCAGCAGTCTTTAACACGGGAGTCGTCTTAGGCGGCCTGCTAGCTTATACTGTTGCTTTAACATCTCGTTCAACCCGTAGATCGTATAATGCTATTCTCGTCTTTACATCAGTATCCCTGGTCTTTGTTGGTGTATTCAATGAAGCCTACGGTTGGCTTCACCTTGCTGCCTCAATACTATTCTTCATGGGGACAGCATTCTTTCTAGCCTGGATGGTGGTTGTCGAGGAGGGTCCAGCTGTTAAAGCGCTATCCCTAGTAGCCCTGCTTGTAGGGCTGGCTGCATGGATTCTTCACTTAGCCTACAAGATTCCACGTGGAGCAGCAGTCCCCGAGCTAGTATCTATTGCATGCTTCACTATCCCCTACCTCTACACTTATGCTTTTAAAAATCCAGGATGCAGGTAGTAGATTGTAAAGGGTGGTTTAAGTGTCTGAGCGCAAGAAGACTACTCCACAGCCGGCTCCAAGTAGCAGGGAGTCTAAGGCGAATATATTCGAGCCTAGAGGAGACTTACTGAAGAGGATACAGGCTAGTGTATCCAGAGGAGAGGTAAAGTACTATACTCCCTACACGTTGGCTCAGGAGCTAAACATAAGAATTAGCACAGCGAGAAAGATACTCCGCGAGGCTGCAAGGAAAGGTATTCTTAAATTGTACAGCGGTGGGAGGAGAGCACCAGTATACATTCCCGCCCAGCACTCTAGCTCCAAGTAGGCTTCCAGCAGGATATTCAAGCATACCTTTAAGCCTACCAAGCAGCAGGGTCTTCTATCCCGCAGCGCCTCCAGCAGTTTTCGCAAGCAGGGTTCATTAACACCATTTGCTCATAATATAGCTCTGAGAGTGGTTGAATGAGTATACTCGAGAAGCTTAACATGAAGCCTTTCACAGTGGTAGGCCATAGAGGTGCCGGTGGCATAGCACCTGAGAACACGCTTAAAGCTGTTGAAGCTGGTGTAAAAGCTGGAGCCGACATCGTGGAGATTGATGTAAGAGCCACCAGGGATGGCAGGATAGTAGTCTTCCATGACGCTAACCTTAAGCGTCTAGCAGGTGTTGAGAGAAGCATTAGGGATGTAGACTTCGAGTGGCTTCGAAGCAACGTGAGGATTAATGGCGAGGTAATCCCTCTGCTAGAGGAAGTCTTAGAGCTAGTTGATGGGAGAGCCGGGGTATTCATTGAAGTCAAGGAGGCTGAGGCAACTAAGAGAACAGTAGAGCTCATCGAGTTCTACAAGGCTTTAAGCAATGTAGCCGTAATAAGCTTCCTGGAGGAAGTTCTAGTTGAAGTTAGAAGACTCAACCCCTCTGTGGCTACAGGCTTAATATACTACATGCCTCTCGGTAAGATCACTAGAGCTAGAGAGCTGGGTGCAAGCATAGTCCTCCCCTACTACAGGATTGCTACTGCTAGGGCTAACAGGCTTGCACGCAAACTGGGTTTAAAGGTTGTCGCCTGGACGATCAATAACCCCAGCGACATGGTGAAAGCATATAAGGCAGGCGTCGACGGGATAGCTACAGACTACCCTGATAGAGCAGTCGAGCTGCGAAGAAGTCTTACTAGAGGGCTCTGAGAGCACGTATCAAGTCTACTGTGAGCTCTCCACTAATCTATATGTCTTTCTACACCATTTTATTCTCATATTAGCATCGATAGGTATTGTTGGTAAACTACAATACTATATGAGGGAATTGCTTAGATCACATGCTAGTTAATTTAGGGAATTATTTATCGATGGTGAATTAGGTGTCTAAGCCTCGCTGTAAGGGAACTTGTTGATATTTCCGTAAGGTTGCATCCAGATCTTACTAGATAGTTTACTTTGTCTAGTTCTCTTTCAGTGAGCTCGATCTTTTCACCGCTACACATTAATGTTAATTTAATTGTATTTTCCATTTCTATCTTTCCAATTATTTCTCCATTTATCATAACAATCGCTGTATAGTTGTTTAGAGAGGGCTCTATATGTGTTGTCATAAGCATAGTTATGTGCTCCCTAGCTATGTTGTTTAATAGGTCATCTATAACTAGCTTTGTTTCAAGATCTATGTTAGCATATGGTTCATCAAGTATTAGCAATCTAGGTTTACATAGGAGGGAGGCTGCTAATAGAACTCTTCTCTTATAGCCTTGGGAGAGAGCCTTTAATTTATATCTCCTGTACTTTACTAGGTTGAACTGATCTAATACATCTTCATACCCGTAGCATCCCTTAATACTTGATACATAGTCTAGATAGTCTTCAACCCTCATCCCTTGGATGAGAGTTGTTTTCTCGGGGAGATACCCTATATTTCTTCTCATCTCATCGAATTTCCTACTTGATGGGTCTATACCGAATACCTTGACTACTCCACTATCCCTTCCCGTCAGCCCCAGCAATATTTTTATCAGAGTAGTTTTACCTGAACCATTTGGTCCTACAATAACTACTCGACTACCCTCTGATATACTGAGACTAATATTCTTCAACACTATGCTACCAGCATATTTCTTCACAACATTCTCCATTACAACTACCATAGTACTCGCCTTACAGTTATATTAGCAGTTTCACCCAGCAAGTACAAATCTCCATGTAAAACTACGCGGAACACGATATATACTGTCCTACTACCAGCACTGATCGTTCTAGAGGAATTACATGTCAATATGAAGCTTTGAATACTGGAGTCTTGAATTACCGTCACATTAATACTAGCATTTACTCCGCAAGACATACTGATAATTATGGGTGAACCTAGGGGATTATAGAGGGTTAAACCACCAGTATACCCATCATACAACGGTATGTGGAAAACTACGGGTCGAATATAATATGAGAACCCAAAGCCTAACGGAGCAATTAATGATAGCAATACTATTACTACTCGAAGCACAAACATAACTTTCCCCCATACACTAGTAAAGCTCCCTCCTTACGAGCTCTTTATAGGAAACCACTAGTAGAGCAATAACCCATAAGCAGTACATCACTATGTAGTATTTATACTCAGAAACAATGTTATTGATACCAGCATATTCTAGTCCACGAATAAATGGTGAAATATAGAATATCATATCCGGGTAAGTAATGAATACGATGAAAACGGATAGCCCGACCATCAGAGATAAGAAGGGATTACTCAACAAGATAAAAAACACTAGAACGATAAGAGATATTATGAATAGTGAGCTGAAAATAGACAGAATACTTATAGCAAGCTCCAGGGTAGAGAACCCCTTAGTGAAAATAGCATATGGTGCACCAACAGCCACTGCTAGAAGTAAATCAGCAGTAGTAACCATGTATAGCATGTATTGGAAAACCTTCTCTTTCCAATAAGCGTGATTATCTGCAGTGTTTCCTCCGGGTTAAAGTTTGCTAAGATAATTAAGGATGCCATAGCTTGTAAAATAATGGTTAGAGGTATGATAACCCCTATAACCTCATGGTATACTTTAGAAATATAGAAGCTTTCATAAATCACGGATAACTCGTTATAATTTCTAGAAATACCTCTAACTATCGCGTCATGTACAGCATCCGGAAATACACCGTAATCGAAGAATTGTAGATATACATCATACGATGAACCCATTACATTGCTCACACTACTAAATGATATTGCATCACTTTTTAGCGAGTAATACGTGTATACCGTGATAAACGATGCCACAAATACTATTAGAGAAAAATAAATAGGTATACTCGCGGAAAACTATTTCAACATTTCCTACCTCCTCCTTAAAACATAGTATGCTGTCAATACTATAGGCAATACAATAACCGCGATAAACAATAGCATTTGCTTAACATCTATTGCGACAGGGCCTTCAGGACTATAATAGCCTATATCAATACTATAAGGGTCAACATTTTCATCATATTTCACATCCCCCCAAAACAATATCCATAGATACCTGCCATTACTCAATTCAAGCTTTAAAATAGCGCCCCAGAACCTCAGTGGATAAACCCATCTATAATCAACTACCTTCCCATCAGGATTATATAGAAGACTAAGATTCTTATATAGAAATGTGAATGAGATATACCTTTCTTTCGAAGGAGCATATGTTATACTCTCTGTTACATTCTCATGTTTTATGACCACGCGGAGGGCGAGATCATCGTAAAAATCGAAAAGATCCATATCCTTATATCTCGGTTCCATGTATTCAGTGAAAACTCCTTGATTCATTATTTTGCTAATAGATGATGTTAGGCTGATAAACCTGTTTGAGCGAGCATAAGCTGTGATGTAGCTATAATTAGTAACGTGTCCTAGGATTTTTCAGTAACAATCTCCATCTTAAACTCTAATGGGATACCGTAAAGTATTGGAGTAAATTTTTATCATATACTTCTTTAACCTCTATAGCATTTCTGGGATAAACAATGTATAGCTGGGAGAAACCAATCGTTTCATTACTAGATACAGCAGTATTATTTATTATCATATCATATATGTTAAGCTAGCTTCTATACTACCATTAAAGTTTTCTGGAAATAGAGGAGGATATCGAACTAGCACCTCATAGCCTGAAAGATTATGTTTAAAAATATCTGATAGGGTGGAATTCATATACATTATTATGGACGACATGTTTAACATGGACGGTGCCGTTAAGCCTCATAATTAAAGGTATATTATGGAGCACGCAGGGCCCAACAGGTATACTAACCCAGTACCATCCATCAGATCCAATACTATAAGTGATCGGCTTCTCGCCTGCAATCTCACTACAATTGTAAAGTACACGGATACCTTCAGCATTAAAGCTTTCATTAACTCCAATTTTTCTCAGTAAGTTCTGAATATAGCTATGATCCATAGAGTAAACCTCTTCAACTCCTCTCAGTAATAGGTCAACAGTTATGGGTTCAAACGAGTTAACATCCTTGATGGGAATAGCGAACCCGTTCACGTAGTATACCAGTTCTTCACTATTACTAAAAGCCTGTATCCCTACACCACTAACTATTGGATAAATTAAAATGAGTAAAATAAAAAATAGAGCACATGCCAGTGAGCACACTATTCTTTTCAATTACTTCACCTAATATAATACCCTATGGACCTGTAATAATTTGCTTGGAGAATGGCAGTTCTATAGAACGATGTGGAAACTTAAACGTTCCATATGCGTTTACATTATACAGTCCTACTTCAACTTTTATTGCGTATTTCGTTAAACTGCTTGCTGAAGGGTCAATTTCAACTCTAAAACCAAGATCTTTAAGAGCACTAAATATACTGTATTGCATCATTTTCTCGACCTCTATCACAAGTGTTTGTGAATCCTTCGGAATATAAACCATGTCTGCTGACTCTGTTCTGCTTTATATCAATTGCCTGGGAAAACCATGATGGCTCGCTTCCTTTCAACAGTAGATGTTGGTATTGAAATTATTCATTTCCCTTAGAGCCTTAATGCTATACTAGAGGTGAAGTATTGGAATCTATTAGAGAAAGACCTAGAATAGACGTTATAGAGGCTCTTGAATACAGCTTTATGGTACACGATGAATTTAGGGAATAAAAGGTATTCATAGTAAGAAAAGCGAATATACAACCATCGAAAACTAGATAAGCTATTAGCATTGCTGAATAGGTTTCGAATGAGTAAACACATTATAATTCGGAAGGTAGTTTAATGAAGAGGTATAGTGTTAAGGCTACAGGAATTAAACTATAAAAACGCGGTAGTCAATAAGCACTACCCTGCTAGCGTGAAGGGCCCGGTCAAGAGCCGTAAGGCGGTGACGAGCCCAGGCCACAAGCAGCCCGTAGAGTGGCCCGGGTAGCTCAGCCTGGCAGAGCGCCGGGCTGTGGACACCCCTCCAGTGATAGTAGAGGAGGGGTAGTGGAAACCCGGAGGACCCGGGTTCAAATCCCGGCCCGGGCCCTTATAACTAGTTTAAGAACCCCCAACTACCCGTGTAAAGCCTGGCTAAGTGAGGCTTGATTCAACTATTTGTCACTGAGAACGCTATCCACTTGCATTCAAGAAGGCCGTGGCGTAGAAACCTGGGGGCAATGGCCGCTACAGTCTTCCTCTATTAGGAGAAATGGGGCCTCGGCTTTCTACTATTCTTCTCCTTAACGAATTCTACTAGTTTTTCAGTATTTCTACTTCTAACTAGCTCTCTGAAGTACTCGCGTTCAATACTTGAGAGTTTTAGCCATGGGAATGTCTGTATCAGTTTTTTAACTTGTGTTAACCCCAGGTATTTTCGTGTATACTCGCTATCAGAGTACTTGTATGTAGTCATGAATTCACTATCAGTTTTCTCCCTGAAGTACTCGAGTACTAGATTAAAGTAGTCTTTTAACAGTAGTTGTTCTTCAACTGTAAGCTGCGGCTCTATGAACACCTGGATAGGGTGTGTTCTATACTTTGCTTTAGTCACCAGTATTCCATCTACCCCGAAGACTTCTATTACCACGTAGAGGCCGGCTCTCCCTGCTGGATCCCCTGTATCAAGGGTTCTAGCGAAGAGAATATTTGATTTAATCTTCCTGTACAGCCTGTTGTTCACGTGTATTTTCATCCTCCTATACTCTCTACCGTTGAATGAGTTGGCGTCAATAACTTCGACTTCGAGGTCACCTTTATTCTCCTCTACTTCCTCAATGGTTAAATAAAATTCTACTTTAAGGGGGAGAACGGCTTGAAACTCGTTTACGAAGGCTTCAAACTCGTATCCAGCTCTATAATAGTATTTAGGGTCGAGCGTGTACACTCTCCTTCTAGCTGTCTTATCTATCTTAATGCCTTCGAATACGAGGACTTCATGCCCCGGCTTCTCTTTTCTCTCGAAGAAGCAGAGAGCGACATTCGTCCCTGTGTGCTCGAATATCCTTTTCTCGAAGATTACAGCCTTTTTAATAGTATAGTACTTCAGGAAGTCTCTTCTTATCTTATTTGAAACAGAGTAGCCGTATAGGAAGTTGGAGGGTATTATGTAGATCATTTTCTTGATTCCATGCCGTAGATCATTCATTAATGCGATTTGATAGAGATCCTGGTATCCTTCGTTAACCCCCTTAAAGTACTTTAAGTACCTCCATGCTTCCTTATGCTTCACAATGTAGCCGATATACAGGTATGGTGGATTCGTTATATGGTATACAGGTAGACCTTTATTGAGAATAAAGCTCGGGTAGTCTTCAAGAGTATCTCTCTGGAGAATATTCTGCGCGGCAACCTCTCTTGGAATCCCGTATTTCACCGCGTTCTCTACTGCTTTCTCCACCATTTCCTCCTGGATATCAAAGAGGAAAATATGCTTCCTGAAGAACTCTACTCTCCTATCCCCCGGGATGTGCTTTAATATTGGTAGTATGAGGCTTCCTTCTCCTGCAAAAAGATCAACCCATATGTAATCGTATAAGTAGTCTTTTATCTCTGGTAGAATGAACTCTTCGAAAACCTGAATAGGAGTTAAATGCTCCCCAAACAGCCTTCTCCTCGCATTCCGTGAGGCAGCATCCTCCATTCCTTAGAAACCTCGTCTCCTTCAAAATCTCTCCTTCAAATTATTAGATTGATCCTAGCCCTTCTATTGGGGCCCGATAAGTCGTTAGCTACATGCTACAAGGAGACGCTCACCCTAGGAGCTATAGCGTAGTGGATAACGTCTCCTTAGATAGCTGCGAAAACGAATAGCAAGTTGAAAGACGATAAGGAAACCTAGAGATAATTAGTCTCTTCTATCTTCCATTGCTTTATGTGGCTTCACCAATACCACTAGATTTAAAGTTGGAGCGGGAGAGAGTCCTGAGTCCTTGTAAACCGTTCCACCACAGTATACTTGAGTGCAGCAGTGGTACTCGAATACATTAAAGAGGAGTTGGAGAAAACCTGTAGAGGTAGCGTGGAGAAGATAGCAGTAGACGGCGTGGTATCCGTTATAGGCTTAGGTTACAGTCTAAGATTCCGTAGGCGTAAACCACTATATAATGCTATACTCCCGAGATCAATCATATATGCTGATTCGTCAAGCTGTAATATCCGTCTAGGTGAGCTGTGCACTACAGGTCTAGGGATGCTTAGACATCTAGGATTCAGCACAGTAATACCAGCACTTGTTCACGCCTAGAGTAGTATTTAGCCTCAACTATCACCATAGTCTTCAAGCTTAGTGTGCTTCTGGAGATCAGTCCTCCCAGCTTAACCTGGTTTACAAGTCCATATGTTCCCAGTAGTAGAACTATTTCTGCCTAGTGTTTTTATTATTGCTATCTACAGTTATTCATTCTAGTGACGCGGAAAACAATGCTAACTCGTGGTGTGTGATGAGTGGTAGTTACCCTAGGCTTCTGAAGCGTAGGGCTGAAGCTATGTTGAGGAATGCTATTAGACTCCTCGAGGAAGGAGAGTATGATCTCGCAGTTCTCAACGCTGAATACGCCGCCCAGCTGTACGTTAAAGCCGTACTCTACCAGTTAACTGGTGATGAGTGGAGAGGCCATAGTATCCGCTCGCTAGTCGGGGTTCCCGCGTACGCAGCTAGAGAAAACGGGCTGGATCAGCTTGCCGACAAGATATTTGACTTCATTAGGAGGAATAGGAGGATTCTAGCAGAGCTTGACGAAGCACACGTGCGAGCTGTCTATGGGGTATTCGAGTACACTAGGAGTCGAGCAGAGGCTATACTTGATTCTTCAAGGCAGGTTGTAAACTTAGTTAGAGAGATTGATAGAAATAGAATACTAGAATGAGGCTTTAAGATGACTAGGATTACCCCGCTACGCATACCAATGGAGTGGAGGAGGTATGCTAGAATAATATATGAAGCTGTAAAAGCTACTATACCTGAAGCCGAAGTCTACGTAGTAGGAGGTGCGCAGAAAACAGGCTAACTGTTATGAGTGATGTAGACATACTAGTAGTGATCCCCTCGAAGCCATCCTTTCAGCAGGCAGTTGAACTCAGAGAAAAAATCATGGAGAAAGCTGAGCAGCAGGGCCTGCCACTCTACGCTCCAGTAGAACTCCACATAGTAGGCAGAGAGAACCTAGAAGAGTATAGTAAGAGAGGCAGAATTATTCCAGCACTTTCAGTCTTTTCTAATACTTCTTCGTAAAGGAATCACAGCAGTAGAGAATTCTATTTAATGGTTGATCCTTCAATAAGCTTCACGGGTTTCCCAGGCTCTAAGATTAAAGATATAAAAACCCTTCAATTTTACGAGTATTATTGGGAATGAAAATGAGAAAAAAATCATAATAATAATTACAATAATTATGTTAAGTATGGTGTTAAGTATGGCTTTCATTTCATCGCATTATTCTAATATTAATAGTGCGTCTACTAAAAGCTTGCAATATAAAGTATGCAGTTCTAATCAGGGAAGATATTTCTCGATAATTGAATACTATAAGAGCCCTGTAGCTGAATTTTATTGTGGTAATGATTGTTCGCTTTCACTAATTGGAAGTCATAAGACCCATAGCGAGTTCATTACGGCTGAAATTCATTGTGGTGATTGCTCACTTTTTGCTTCACCCAACCTGTGGAATTCGGCATATGCTGACGGTAATGTTAATCTCACCTATAAAAACGGAGTTGTATATGCTAATGTTAATCTTTCGAATGTCATGAAAAAATCTCCAAGCATCCCAGTTGTCGGCTACCCTAAACTAGTATATGGTTATGAAGGATGGTGGTTCCCGCATGCAGGAACTATACAGAATCCTCACCTAGTATTACCGATGAAGGTAAGTGTCCTGCCTGATATTACTTCTATCCTCCGCTACTCGTTATGGGTAAAAGAAGGCTACATTCTCGATTTCTCTTATGACATTTGGTTGACTCAAAATCCGAATACCAAGCGTCTAGCTTTCCCGGACATCGAATTAATGATTTGGCTACACCACCAAGGTGAGGCTCTCCCACCCCCCTTCATAAAGATGGGGGAGGTACAAGTACCTATCTACGTGAATGGGAGTAGAACTACGTGGACGTTCACCGTGTACGTGCTACCTCATACTGGTTCTCCTACTGGTTGGATAGGAGTATACTATTTATCGAATAAGAACTTAGAAGGAGAAGTTAGCATCCCACTAACGTTCTTCATAAAAGATGAGTTCCGGTGGATAAATAAGGTATTCCCGGAAATAAATGAAAGCCAATACTACCTAAATTCCATTAATGTAGGAATGGAGTTCAACGACATTAATGGAAGAGTAGAACTCGGATACACCCTCTACGAGTGGTCAATGACAGTAGAGTACTGAACTCCCACCACCCCTAAAGGAATGTGAAGCAGTCAAAAAGACTGAAAGTGCTCTGGTAGAGAGGGGGCTGGGAGAGAGAAAAAGGCAGTTTACTGTGGAGATGGAGGGGGTGGCTGGGGGGCTGCAGCGGAAGGCGGCTTAATTGAGAAGAATGCGACAGCGGCAAGTATACATGCTATTAGAGTTAAGATTCCACCGATGACTATTATTGTTAAGACCGCGCCTATAAGCATTAGTAGTCCTGCAGTATCAAATAGCTTCTCCCCCGACTTCTCAGCGAGTAGTTTGAATGCTGTTCTATAGAATATGGCTCCAGAAATAGCAAACAACGTAATCATTATCCAGGCTAATATTAACACTCCTATTGATTCGGTAAGAATTGAGTATAATTCAGCAGGACTTAACTGTGAGTAGGTGCTATATGTAATTCTTCTCGCTATGGCTGTAGAGAACGCAAATCCCATAATTATACCAATATTATATCTCCAACAATGTTGATGATATAGCCGTAGAGAACACTGCTGAATATTGATTTTTCACCATAGATTTCAGAGAAACTCTTCATAGCTGATAACACTAGTATTAAACCCCAGTGATACTTATACTCCAGATACTCAAGAATAATACAATGTTCCAGGCGGAGAAGGGGACCCCGAAACTGAGTAGGATACCGAGCGGATTTAAGAGGAAGGCGTTATGGAAACTAATTACAGTTAGTATTGCTCCTATCCCGCCAATCATTTTACTTCGCTCGAACTCCCTCCCTACACTAGACAAGAGATACCATCCTCCATATAGTTATTCTTCTGGTAAGATAATATAAATATTTTTAACCGGTAAAAGTAAAAGTATAGAAGTCGTGCTTCACGGGTTTTTCCCCGTGGAGTGTTCTCAAAACTTCTCCTATACCTGTAATCAAAGGAGGGAGTTACAGGTAGAGGTTCTCGAAGAAGGCTTTACCTATGGTGGACTCCTAGTAGTGCTTAAATACTTCGAGATGAAGATTCGTTTAGATTTAGAGGATACTTCTCTTTAAGTTAGAGCTTGCGGTGTACTTCAATGAGTCTTATGAGAGAGCGTAAGCATGAGGAGGTAAGGAGGATCCTGCAAGACCTCC
The DNA here is from genome assembly GCA_026626905.1 of Desulfurococcus sp. Lineage (NCBI taxonomy): Archaea > Thermoproteati > Thermoproteota > Thermoprotei > Desulfurococcales > Desulfurococcaceae > Desulfurococcus > Desulfurococcus sp. The sequence goes on along the minus strand of JAPNUX010000004.1, from coordinate 51,867 downwards.
TCGTATACCTTGCCAGTGATATCGTTAAAATCACTCACACACCTCTTGCTAATCTCGCTGGGAACACTCTTAAAGAACTCCTCCGCGGAATGGTGCAATTCGAGGTTTACGTGTGTAGAGGTAGGAAGATTGTTGACATGGTATTCCACGGCAAGCTAATCGTGGAAATTAAGTCTCAGCCAGGTGAATTTGATGAAGCTTACTACAAGCTTCTCGAGGAGTATCTTCAATGCCCTGAGACAGTAACCGTGGAGTACGTTGTCATCACTAACTACGATTTATGGAGGATTTATAGGGTTGAACGCAGGGATAGCGCGCTTGAGCTGAAATCTATTGCTAAAGACGTAGAATTAGCGAGCGCGGTAGAGATTCTGAGAACACAGATTCTACCTAGTATTCTAGGGGGAGTTAAGCTTCCAGCTAGACCTGAAGTTGTAGGCAGGTTCTTTACTAGGAATATAGATGAGGCTGTAAGCACCTTGAAGGAAGTCTTCGAGAATGTAAGAGAGAATCCCGCGGTTAAACCCCTTTATGAAGCCTACAGGAAAATCCTAGAGGTGCTTTACGGTAGAGCCTCAGAGGAGTTTCTTGAAGACATGTTTATTAAGCATACACTAATGCATATGATAGTCCACGCTAGCCTCTCAAAGACTCTTGGAGTAAAGGGGGATCCTGTAGATGTCTGTAGTGGCATCCTGCTAGGCGTGGATGTAGCACTACCATACCTTAACTGGTGGAGGGTGGTATACAGTGATGAGTCAATGCCCCCCAGGCTACGGGAGAAGCTTGGAGAGGTAGCTGCAGGCATAGTCTTTAAAGCTAGCCTCATAGACTGGGAGCATAGTAGTATAGGGGAGGTTGAAGACGTCTTTAGATCCCTCTACGAGCTTCTAGTTGAGCCTGAGGTACGCAGGAAGATAGGCGAGTACTATACACCGCTATGGATAGTCGAGTACATGTTAAACGAGTTCAACTTGAAGGGTAAACTAGTCTTAGACCCCTTCTGCGGATCTGGAACATTCCTTGTGAAAGCCTTCTACAAGAAGATCATGGAGGGTGAGAGCCCGGAGGAAGCATATAAGAGCCTAGTAGGCTTTGATGTAAACCCGCTAGCAGTATCTATAGCTAGAGCCGAGCTTATAATAGCGTACTCGAGAGTAGCAGGCAGGACGCCTGACCAGCCTCCCCGAGTATACCATGCAGACGTCTTCTTAAGCTTCGCTAAGCGTAGAGAGCTTCCAACGCCGCCAGCTCCAGGCATGTGGGTTCCAGAGGTAGAGTCGTTATTCGATAGCGCCTGGAAGTACCTTGCTATCCTAGTAAACTTTAACTTAGCGCCAAGGCTTAAAGGAGCTAGTAGAGCTCTCCTAGAAGCGTTCAGCTGGATTGAGAAGGCTTTAACACTAGCTCTCTATAGAGCTTACGACTCGTGTACTCGAAACCAGTGTCTAGCGTGGAGTGAAAGCGAGGCTAGAAGCTATCTTGCAGAAGTAATAGATCGAGAGCTAGTAGAATATATTAGTGAGTACTCGAAGAACACCTTAGAGTTGAGCAGGCTTATAATGGATAGCTTTCTCAGGCATGCTAGAGAGTTAAAGCCTCCTCTAGCCTTAAGGCTTGCAGAACTCATCGCTAAGTACAAGGAGAGTGGTGAATGGGGTTTAGTAATAGCCTCAGTGTATGTGCCGCTAGCCCTACTAAACCTCAGGGTTGACTTGATATTAACTAATCCTCCCTGGATAAAGCTAACAGAGTTTAAAGCTTCTTACGCGGTAGAGCTTAGAAGATACCTCGGGGAGCTATTAGAGAAGCGCTTGAAGCTCGAGAAGAAAAATATTACTTCTATACTCAACGGCTCAGATGTAGCTACTGTAGCTCTCGCGATGGCTGTTAACACAGTGGATGAAGGAGTAGGCTTTGTAATGAATAGAGAGCAGGTATTCTACCATAAGGCTTCAATGCGAGCCGGCATACTAGCAGCATACGCGGTTCTAAAGGATTTTAACGGCGAGTTAAAGCTCGTGGATGTAGACTACGATGCCTTCCAGCACGGTATATATCCCGCGCTAGTCATAGCTAAAAAAGGTTTGAAGAAGGAGCCTGAGCTCCTCGTAGTCAGGCTCTCAAGCAGGTACAGAGAGAATTATACTAAGAGTCTAACTCTAAAACCAGATATACTTGAAATCCAGAAGCTTAATATAAGATACGAGGATTACGTGTCAACCCCCCTGTTATACTTTACTACGAGTAGCGGGGAGCTTGCAAGAGCGCTCAGCGTGGAGAAAGTTATCCCAATGGGCTTGTATATTAGAGGGCTTCTCGGAGGAGAGCTTAAAGAAGCCAGGAAGGGTAGATCCTACGCTGGCCTAGTTCTCAGCGAGCACAGGTACGCGGGAGGCGGCTTCGAGTTCAAGCTCTACGGGACAACATCAAAGCTGCGTGTACCTAGATTCTGGCTGGAGAACTACAGGGTAGGCGTCTACGAGCTTATCTACATGAGTGAGGTAAACCCGTTTAAACTAGCTAGAACACTACCAGTACTACTCTCTGAAGGCGGGCTTCAACCACTCAGAGAATTCCTGCATCATGCTTTAGAGTACAATAAGCATAGCATTAAGCTTGAGGATGAAGAGAAGATAAGAAGACTCCTCGAGGAGATAGCTCACCCAGGCAGACTAGAGTTAATGAAGCCTGAATCATACTACGTTGTATACAGAGCTAGTAGAGTATTCACGTCACTTGTAGTCAAGCCAGCCAGCAGGAATCTCGTTCTACACTCTACTGTAGCATCCATAGAGTGCAGGGAGGAAGATAAAGCATACTACTATGCAGCTGTACTCAACTACCTAGCATACAAAGCTATCACCGAGGGAAGAAGCTTCATACGCACTCAGTTCGCAAGGCCTCTTCTAGCAGTAGCTTTAAGCGGCTTAAGCTGGAGTAGCGTGAATAAGGATACAAGAATGAGAATTGCAGAGTTGAGTAGAGAGTTAAGCCGGAGGATAGAAGCTAGAGGATACTCAAATCAAGCCAGTGCATTAAAGCACATATACGATAAATACTCTGAGTTCAAGGAGATTGTTAGAATACTCGACGAGTACGTGGAGAAGCATAATAGTAGAGAAGCACTAGAAAAATCACTAGACCTAGTGTCCTTTCCTTTCAGTCTTTTCTTGATTGCTTCTACTCATTGAAGATGAGTTTATAAGTTTTTCGGCTAGCATTCAACGGGAGGATTTTCCACGAGCCCATAGAATGCTAACAACACTCTCATTGAAGAAAAGTTTAAAACTATTCAAGCATACAGAAGACTAGTTGAAAAACCCAGGTGGGAACCAGTTCAAAACAAGCAAAACTAAGATAGAACCCTCTCTACTTCACTCCTAGCTATAGGGTACCTGACATACGGGCAGAAAAGACATGTGCCAGTACAGAAGGGTATGTGGATGTATAAGGCTACTTCACGCTCTCTTAAGCTTCTGCTGATAGACTCAGCGGCCTCCTCGCTTGAAGCCCTCTCGAAGACAGCTTTGAAAGCCCTCTTAGCAATAAAACTCCATACACCGAAAGCGTTACTATCAAGCATAAGCATCTAGCCCTGAGCGTTAAAACGACTCGAGGACTTATAAGCCTGTAGCTGGATTCTTCACCCGCGAGTACTAACCCGTGGAGTAGCCGGGGTGATTTACAGGCTTAAGCCTTCACGTCACGCTTAAATCAAAGGCTTAGAGTATTTACTCTACTAGGTGCATGTCTTGCAGTCCCGTAGCCCAGTCTACACGTCAACCTATAGTATTGTCGCATACGATCCTAGCACAGGGGATCTAGGTGTAGCTGTAGCCTCAAAGTTCATTGCTGTCGGAGTTGTTGTACCCTGGGCTAAAGCTAGAACTGGTGCTATAGCAACACAAGCATACGCTAACGTCTCATATGGTCCGCGGGGACTAGAGCTCCTAGCTAGAGGCTATAGTGCCCGCCACGTGCTCGAGATGCTAGTCAGCGATGACCCGTTGAGAGAGATGAGGCAGGTGGGGATAGTTGACTCTCGTGGTGAGGCTGCAGCCTTCACTGGCAGCAAGTGCTACGAGTTCGCTGGCCACATAATAGGCGATGGCTATAGTGTTCAAGGGAATATTCTAGCTGGACCCCAGGTTCTAGAGGAGATGGCTAGAGCCTTCGAGAACACTAGTGGAGAACTCGTAGACAAGCTTATAGCTGCACTAGAAGCAGGAGAGAAGGCTGGTGGTGACAGGAGGGGTAAGCAGTCTGCTGCAATACTAGTTGTCAGAGAGAACGGCGGTTACGGAGGCTACACGGATAGATACGTTGACATTAGAGTAGACGACCACCCGGAGCCCGTGCAGGAGTTGAAGAGGATATTCAGGATATGGGAGCTAGTACTCCTCTCGAGAGAGAAGCCGGAGGATACAGTCTCTAAGAGCGACATTGAGGCTGTAAGAAGAATTCAGGCAGCTCTCAAGAAGCTAGGCTACTATAAAGGCGAGGTCACCGGGGCTTGGAGCGAGGAGACTGAGGCAGCGTTCACTACGTGGGCTCATGTAAACAATTTTGAGAATAAGCTGAGAAGCGATAACCGTATCTGGGGGACTGTATACAGGTTCCTTCTAGAGGTAGCAGGAGAAAAATAAGTCTATAGTGGTCTAGCTAGACTAATATCCAGTTATTTTTCACCCGCCTTGAGAATCCTCGTGAACTCTCTCATCCATGCCGGTATATCCGCTGGTATCCTAGCTGTCACAAGATTCCCGTCTACTACAACTGGTTGATCAATCCATTCTCCTCCAGCATTCACTACATCGTCTTTCACGCTTGGAGTACTAGTCAGCCTTCTACCCTTCAATACTCCAGCACTAATCAAGACTTGCGGGCCATGGCATATAGCTGCTACAGGCTTATTCTCCTGGATAAAGTATCTTACAATCCTCTTAACACTCTCATAATTCCTTATTCTCTCCGGGCCCCGGCCGCCTGGTAGAACCAGCGCGTCATACTCAGCGGGGTCCACCTCATCAAAAGTCTTATTAGACTCCACGCTATAGCCTACTTTACCTTTAATAGAACCACGGGTTGGTGCAGCTATAACAGTCTCGTAGCCCTCCTCCTGCAGGCGGTAAAGCGGGTATAGTAGCTCTATATCCTCGTATTCAGGTCCAATCAAGAAGAGGATTCTTCTAGCCATCTCTTAGACACCAGCTGGATATGAATATCTGGAAGACCTAATATAGCTTACACTAGTTAACTAGCTTCTCAACTCTAGCTACCTCTACTACTTCACCTGGGGGAACCCTTTCCCTTACAGTAGAATCCTAGAGTTTCCAGCAACCCAGTAAAACAATTGATGCTGGAAAGCCTCTCTTAAATGCAGCTTTAATATCCACCTTTTTCTTAGTGAACACTACGATTAATAGTATAACGGATATAATGATGGTAGGTGAGACTGGTTTCCAGTAATCTGGGGATGCAGCCACGAATTCCGGAGTAGCCTTTAAGTAGGGAGTCCAGTAGTGGAAATCCTTTTACCTCATTCTGCTATGGTTCTCTAAGCTAGAGGAGTTTACTGCTTAGCTTAATCTTAAAGAGCAGGGAGACTTCATACTAAGAGGTCATGCTGGATAAGGTGTTGTATGTGACGGGAGTAGATAGAGAGTTTGTTGAGAAGACTATCAGGGAGATTGAGGAGGGTTTAAGTGAAATTAGAAGTAGCGTGGCATTAGATATGGAGAGCTTTATGCGTGATAAAAGTAGGAGGTTTACAGCTAGATACTCTATTATACTTATAGTTGAAGCTGCAGCCGACCTCGGTATAGCAATACTTAGACAATGCTTCAACGAGAAAGCTGAGAGCTATAGAGAGGTATTTGTGAAGCTAGCTGAGAAAGGAGTGCTAAGCTATAATACAGCTAGAGGTATGAGTTTACTAGCCTCACTGAGAAATATGATTGTTCATAGATACTGGGGTATTGATGATGCTAGAATATACAGTGAAGCTAAGAGTAGCGGTATAAAAGCTGTTGAATCATTCATCCGTGAGGTAGAAGAGTATGTCTCTAAGGATCCGTGAAGACGTAGAGAAGTTTACTTTCTACGAGTTAAGCTTGGAGGAGAAGAAGAGGGTTGTTGAAGTCCTCTCTAAAGCTCTACTTGAGAGGAGGGAGGTGCTGCTGGCAGTAGTCTTCGGCGGCTTCGTAAAGTACAGTGTCTTCCGTGATATAGATGTAGCAGTATTCACAGGGTACAAGATACCGTACAGCGAGGTGGAAGCATATGAAGAAGAGTTATCTAGAACTCTAGGGCCACTGGTAGGAATACCTGTAGATACCATTATAGTAGACTATGCTCCACCATGGTTCCGTGCAAAAGCGCTTGAAGGAGTAGTACTCGTTGAGAGAGAAGTAGCATTAGCAGAGAGACTGAGATTCAAGTCAATACAGGAGGTTAACGATATTAAGGCAAAAGCAGAGAAAGCATTCAAGCTGCAATACTAGTATTTCATGAGAACTGCAACATAAACTGCTGGAAGGCTTTCTCTAGCTCGCACTCCTCTAGTTTAGCCGGCAAAGCGGTTATACGTTGAAGAGCTGGGGGCATATATTGCATTGAGCTGGGTTCACTTCTGGGTCTAGTTTAACGTGGATGCTGCAAGCGTATTTCCTCGAGAGTATGTATGCTGTTACCTTGGCTACCTCCATGTAAGTTTCGATTACTGGTTGCCCGCTGGCTACTCTCTCAGCAATACTCTTGATCTTCTCCTCGACATCCCTGTACCTTGTTAAATCCACCTGGCCTCCTCTCTCCCTGGACATGTATCTTGATACAGCTGAAGGGGTTACGGCTAGCCTCCTAGCTATCTCCGTCTCTGCTAGTCCCTTCTCGCGTAGAATTTCTACGATACGCCTGTTAACGTACGGCACTATATACCTGTACGCTATCTCGTAGATGGATTTCAAGGCTAGAGCACCACTATCTTCTTTAATACCTCCTCTGGATTCCTCACGATCTCTGTTAGATCCTCGACTACCTCGAGTGCACCGATGATTCTTCCATCTCTACCTGTTACTGGTGTTATTAGTACTCTGATTATTCTATCACCCTGCTTAGTCCAGAATTCTCTATAAGGCTTCTCCCCTGTCTTCACCTGCTTAACAACCTGTCTTACTAGGGCTTCAAGCCTCGGTGGATGACAGTAGTACAGCTGCCTCCCGATGATAGTTTTAGTTCTAACAAACCCCTTACTCAACATGCTCTTACTGTAGAATCTGATTCTATCATCAATGTTAGCGTATGTCACCTCGAGGGGTAGTGCCTTGAAGATTCCTTCAACTTCCTCCTCTGTGAGGAAGCCTGTCTCTAGCTTTAAATCACTATCCTTTTCAATCCTATATGAGTCTGGCTTCACTTCTTTAACCATGCTCTTCACGCTAGCAGGCAGCTTCTCGAGGATTTCAGGGGTTAAATTAGCCTCTACTTCATAAGGGTACACTGGCTTCGCAGAAGGCTTCCACTCGCCTCTAGCTTCAACAATATACCCTATCTCCTCCCCGATCTCGTGTACTACAGTCCACTCGCCTTCACTGAAGAGAATCCATGTTGTCGGGAATAGTATTTTATCCTCGCGGAACGCTATGTCTACTAGTTCTCTTGCAATCCAGTTTAAGTCGCCGGCTATTTTCTCAATGATGCCTGAATCAATGCTCCCCTCGGCGAGAATCTTGTTCAACTGGTCTACAAGCTCCCTTATCTTTCTTATAACTCCATCCTCCTTATTCCATAGTACTCTAGGTATAGCATCGAATCCCCTCCTCTCAATATAGGGGAATATGAGCATCTGGATCTTCCTGTAGTGTAGCCTAGACTTCCTGTACAAGTCTCTCAGGAACCCCTGGAGCTCTGTGAGAGTCTTCTTTAATGCATCCGTGCTGCTGGCTCCAGCAAGCTTTAACAACTGTGCAGCGTAGAGGCCTAGTAGCTCGGCTTGAGCGATAATATAGTCGTTTTCTCTAAGCAGGTAGTCGAGTGGATGCCCTTCCGGCACGTCTTTTAATTCAACACCCCTCAAGTAGTCTTTAACAAGCTCGAGGTGAAGGTCGCAAACCCTCATAATCTCTCTTACATCAATACCTTCAGCGACAAGCTGCTGCTCAGCTAGTATGATTTCAGCAGGTGATAACTCCTTGAGGAGAACTCTAGCCTCCTCCATTAACTCCTTAACATCCCCGCCTTCACTAATCCTCCTAAGCAGGGTCTTCAGTAACTCTAGGCTACCACGGAGCTTAAGTGTATTTGACACGCGTCAACACCCGTACCAAACTAAGAGTACATGGGTTTATAAGCTTTATGCTTTGAGCCTGAAGAAATCGTGAAGCCTGTTAACTGTAATTCCTTACGGGGATGCATTAGAAAAGACTGAAAAGCGTGCTACTAGATGCGTAAGGGCAGGGATGGTTCACTTTGACTTCACGGTTATTCAAGTTTAACTACTGTTGGTGGGAGTACTAGTGGTGTACGAGCTTCCTGAAGGTTTATCACGGACTGCTTGGAGGACGGCTTCTACAGGGTCGCTGGCTTTCACTCTATGTATTTTCACCGGGTGTATAATCTTGTTGAGGGAGTCTAAGTCTACTGTAGTCTTCTCGCCTTCTACTTCTACATCGAATAGAATGCTCTGCTTTACTATTGAAGAGTCGCCGTGGTAAAGTAGCCTGCCCTGGTCTAGTATTGTTATAGTGTCTACATCCATGTCTACCCATATGTGGCTTGTGACTACTACTATAGCTTTACTCTTAAGCTCCTCGAGTAGCTTCTTCACTGCTGGGATAATAGAGACATCTAGGTTTGAGAAGGGCTCGTCGAACAGAATTAATCTAGGGTCTTTTAGCAGAGCTATAGCTATCTGAACTCTCTTCCTTAGCCCGGCTGAAAGCTCCATGTACTTCTTATCGAGGTGCTCGGTTAGCTTGAGGCTACCTGCTAGATACTCTAGTGTAGATGAGCTGGGAGCAAATGCCTCTAGGAGTTCTCTAACCTTGATATTCGGGGGAATGACATCTTCTGCGACATAGCCTACATGCTTCATGGATTCTCTTGGAGTGTACTCGCGGCCTTCAAGCACGACTCTAACTCTACCCTTGCTAGGCCATATAAATCCAGCTATAATCTTTAGAATCGTAGATTTACCGCTGCCATTAGATCCTATCACTAGGTTTAACCCCTTCTTGAATTCAGCGTAGTCTACTCTAAGAGTGAAATACCTGTAGTTTTTAACTATGTTCTCTAAGACTACCCTATCTTCACCCATCGTCTAACCACCGTGATAGAACCTAAATCTACCTGGTATGGTTCAATACTAGCTAGAATAGTAATGTGTAGCCCTGTCTCACTGTACACGTAGACTACTACCGGCCTGCTAGCATTGAATTCACTCCTACTGCCTCCAGCTGTAATGCATACCTGGAGTTCTGTAGCAGGGTTTACTCTAACCTCGTATAACCCTCTACCGAGGAATACATCAATAGTTGAAAGATAAGCTGTTTTCTCAGGGTAGAGTGGAGCTTTAACTTCAACTTGAATACTAGATTGAGGTAGGTATCCCTGCATGAACACCAGGAACTCTGTGAGTGTTATAGCAGCTAGTACTAGTAATGCAACCGCTATTCTAGTCTTAATACTCAATGGAGTCCACCCTCCAGATAGCTGTAGCTAGGGATACAAGGAGTACTGCTAGGTATACTTCAATCCCTTTTCCATCTACGAGTAGCCTGCTAGCTAGTACTACGCTATTAAAGACTTCGTATCTCAAGCCGAGTGCTAGCATTAATACTAGGACACCTAGAACGAGTAGTATGCTTGTAGATACTCTCCTAGAGGCTACTGACAGCACTGATGAAACTGCTATGGAGATTAAGGCTTCAAGGAAGAGCATTACCGTGGAGAATAGCAGTGCTTCACTAATACTCTCGAAGAGGTTGAGGGTGTATGCTACACCAGCAAGATTTACTCCACCGAGAGTGATGCTATACCTCCAAGCATATATATAATGATGAGTCTAGTTGCAAATACTCTTAGTCTTCCACCACTATAAGTAGCCTCAATGAAAAAGTACTTGTACTCTAATGGCTCAGCAATAATGTAGGCTGTAATAACGCCTAGCATGATGAAGAATACTGCTGAAACCTCATCAAGATACCCGCGGTAGTTTAAGAGAAGCATGGATCTATTAATGTACACCAGCACCGTAGGCGGGCACAGCCCTCTACTACTCTCATTAAAGCCTATAGTGATAAACTGCTTAGCGATATTGCCTTGAATTTTGAGAGTGTAGGGTGTAAAACCCTGGAGAGCAATTAATAGTGGCGAGGATACTAGGAGAGCCATCATAAAAATAACTGATGCTGAAAAAGCCTCTCTTAAAGGTAGCTTCATCTACTTCCTCCTTCTCTTAATGAATACTATGACTAAAACTATGATTACAGATATAGTAGCGATAATTAAAGCTAGCTTCTTGTAATCTATGAATGTAACAGATTTTGGGTAGTCGTCAATAGACTTCAAGTAGGGAAGCCAGCTTCCATCAATCCATAGACGAACTTTCAGATAACTGTTATTCCCTAAAGGTACATAGCCAAAGATGGATACTGGGTAATGATACACAAATAGGTATAGATATAGTATAGTATAGATATATACTTGTTCACGAGATTGAGCGTGGGTAATGTAGTATTATCTGGAAGCCTTATTACATTTGGGAGCGGTTTACCTTCTTCTGAGACTAATTTTAGCTCCTCCTCCATGTAGATGTAGGTGTATTTAGATGCATTACTATAGCTTAGTTCAGGGAATATGTAGAATGGGAAGAAGCCTATGAACTCTCCATTAACCCACGCGTAATTTCTTACAGTGTCAACCAGATACTTCAACTGCAAGCGGTAGTCACGCACAACGATTTTAGCTGGTATAGTCAAGTTTACTGTGTCTGAGCATGCATCAGGTCTATACAAGACTTCACTGGCAGTAATATCCACATAAACCCAGGCTGCTGTCTCGTTTAAGGGTTCAATTTTCTCAATGGTGACAGTCCCATCAAAGTAAGTTCCATTATAATTAAAGCTGTCTCCCTGCCTCTCAACAAAATACATAGAGCCATAGTAGGCGAGAACCTCAGGAGACTTTAACACAGTAGAGTCAGCGCTCACAGCACCAGCTAGGAGTAGCAGGGTGAGAGCAAGCGAGTAGAATACCATGGGTTTAAGCATACACTCAACCTCGTTAATGGTTTAAAGAGAAGAATAAGTAAGAAATTTTTAACACCCTACAGAACTACAGATGATTCCTATTGCAGTAAGAGGTATTAGATCAATTCTTTCTTCTCTTACTAGTCCCCACCACGTGGAATGAGTTACAGCGAAAGTAGCGTATCCACTGGTTTCTACAATACAGCCTCCATAACCGGGAGTAACAATAATACCAGTTTTATAGGTGCTCTTTAAACGGATATCATATGACTCCCAGTTCAAGGATCCTGACCAGCTTTTAGTATACCCTTGTATTACGTTCCCCAAACTTACCCATACACCTCGAGTTGTATCATAGCTTCCTACTATTGCTAGCAGAGCGGCATCATAGGCATCAGCACCATTAACGCTAACACTTGCCTTCAATATTGCGCCACCATAGTAGAATTCAAGGGTTAATGTCGTTGAAGGCCCTGTATATCCATTGGCTTCTGCATCGTATGCTATTAGACCTAACTCTAAGCTTGCATTAACAGGTGTTGTATATACGGGTAGGAGTACTGCTAGCAGTAGCAATAACAGGCTCTATCATCTAGTTCAAAACAAGCAAAACTAAGACAATGAAGTAATATTTTAAAGCACGACATCTCTTAGACTAGTATTAGAGCGGCGGTCGTCTAGCCTGGACTAGGACGCTGGCCCCCCAAGCCGGAGATCCCGGGTTCAAATCCCGGCCGCCGCACTCCCCCTCATTAAAATCACGGCTTAAACTCGGTGGCATCCTAGAGGGACGCATGGGGTCTAGTGCCGTGCACGCGTGTTCTCGGCTTGATAGCAGAGTGAAGGTGTATCTAACACGAGGAGGCTTGGAGAGTGGGAACTGTAGGGGTACCGTGGTATTCATGCCTATACTAGCTACTATACTGGTACGTGTTGAATGATAGCTGGGGATTTAAGGATACTAGGCTTCACAGCGAGGTATTAGAGTCTCCTGCTAAGGTTTATATGGAAATGCCTGCATGGAGCAACGTGAAGTATCGTGCCGGTGTATCTCAGTTTAATTAAAGAAAGTAAATAGGAATACCCTGTTGAAGCTTAAGCTGAATTCTAGGAGCCTGGAAGTACCGGGCTCTCATGAAAAGTATTATCTCTCAGTCTCGCTCATCTTAGATTAACGGGGATCAATTAGTAAAAGCGGGAAAAGTTAGCATCATCCATATGTGTGAGCCTGATAAAAGTACCATTGATCCCAAAGCAACTTAAGGGCGCTAAAAATAAAGTTTAATTTGATAAAAATACTATTAGGCATGTTCGAGACAAGTGTATTTAGGAGTAATCTATTCGAGGCGAGGGTATGAATGGGAGAGTGAGTGAGGATGAGAGGCGGAAGCGTGCTGTCGCGGTAATTTTGATAGCATCCACGGTGCTTGTATTAGAAGTATCTTATTCTTATATTGGTTAAGACTTCAACGCCTCACGCCTTAGTGTTTCTCCTTGGTATAATACAACGAGTATTGCCTCCTCCTGGTATAATATAACGAGTTTCGAGGAAAGGGTTCTAAAAGCTGTTGACCCCATGTCTGTGAGGAAATTCGCTGTCGCCTTAGCAACAAATCCTCTGGAAACATTTCCTGAGCTCTGGTCTTCAAATGTACTTGTAAGTGAGGAGAAGCATGTCAGCAGAGGATATTACTGGGCGATCAGAGTTGAACTCGACAGGTATGATTACGTGAACGGTTCTCTCTCCTCTACAGCTCCCATCGACTTCTATGTTATGAGCGAGGATGACTACGAGCTCTTTAGGGAGAAAGGCTCATTCTACTATACTATACTATCACGTAAAGCTGTTTACTCCTCTAGCTTTGAATGGCGTGTACCAGTGAAGGGGACTTACTATTTTATAGTATCTGCTAGCTATGGTGATGCGAGAGTAAAATTAATGATTGTGAAATCTCTAAAACCGCTTACCGAGAACTTTGTATGGCTACATTGATGACAGGGATGCCTGGTATATATGGATTGTGAATGTCTGGGTTGCGAAGAACATCCGTTATGTTAAAGACCCTGGCTTTGAACTCTTCCAGAAGCCGAGTGAGACACTTGAACTTAAGGCGGGTGACTGTGATGATGTAGCTATACTCTTAGCTTCAATGTATCAGGCACTGGGTCTTCAAACAAAGTTTATTGAAGTCGATACAGACGGCGACAGAGTCATCGATCACCTCGCAGTGCTTGTCCGCTATCCGCGCTCCCTTAAGGAATTCTTGAATGCTGAGGAAGAGATAGCTGAAGCTGTAGGTCTAGGTTCAAGGCTTCCAGATATCATCAGCGTCAAATACCTTGAAATAAAAGGAGATACCTGGATCATAGTAGACCCATTCGCCTCTGAAAGCGACTATTGTGTCGGCATGATAAAGCACGAACCCTACGTCATTATCCACTACTTCCCGTAGCCTCTCCCACTTAAAGATTTACAGGCAATCGGCTGAAGCTGGTTCAATAACTACCTCTAAAGTAATCTGTGGGCTTACGTGAAAACGTATTCGAGAGTGATAGAGGTTATATAGCAAGAAGCAGAGAATTGTAAAGCTTAAAGGCAGCAAGATTCTAGTTAAACTGAACGCTATAGCACTACCTAAAAGTACACTAAAATACATTATTGCTCACGAGATTGCCCACATCTTTGTAAAGAGACACACCAAGAGATTCTGGAGGACTCTCAAGCTAATATGCCCTAAATTCGAGAAATACCAGGAATCCCTGAGAAAATACGAAAAATACATCATTAACCCCTAGACTATTAGTTCCGCTTATTTTAAACTGACCCCCGGTTTTCTCATGGCATTCTGAATGCTTGACTTTTCATAGAGTCGTAGTTAGCATCTCACCGGCTCGCGGGAAGCTTAGCCGAAAAGCTTATAGACTCTTACAGTGAGAATCAACGTCTAGAAGCGATCAGAAAAGACTGAAATATGAGAATGCGTGGAATACACTCCTTGATACATTCATAGATAACCCGAAGCAATAAAAAAGACTGAAAGCACTTAGAGTGTATTAAAAGAAGGAGAAAGAGAAGTATAAGCTTAAGTGAGACGTGGCCGCAGCAAGCCTGAAAACACTCTACATTACATCGAGGGTTTAACGGTATTCACATCTACTTACACCAGGAACCCTTAGGAGACTAGGAGAGGAAGGGGATAGGTGGAAAAACACTAGGACTAAGTTAGACTGTTATGTTAGGGGAGGGTGACCATCTTCGGGTACTCTTTACCACTAGCAGTGTGAAGTTTAATCTCAACCATCTGACCTGACGTGAACCCCGCGTCTTTTTTGATCGTTATGAGTATGGTTATATTGCTACCAGCAGGTAGCGATAAAGGTGGAGTCGTAGTATTAGTTTGCATGGTAGGAGTCGTAGTATTAGTTTGCATGGTATTCGTGCTTACTGTTACTTCAGAAACTGTTATGTTGTCCCCATACGCAGTATACGGCTTTCCGTTTATGAATATCTGGTCTATTGTAGCATCCGTTGTCCCTACATTCTTGACTTCTAATGTTATATTCCAGTATGTTTCGTTTGTAGTAGCGTATGCTGTAGCGTATGCTGTCACTATTTGTAGGTTTTCTGTTCCTGTGAATGCCCCGGTTAACCCTGAGATCCATAGTGCTACAGCTATTGCTACAGCTATAGTCACAGCTACTATGATGACAGTTGCTATTACTGGTGAGATTGCTTTCACTACTACTTCACCGATAATACTTTTAGTATGCGTGGTAGTTTAAATATTCTATGGTGGTGTATTACTGGGTTTACCACCTGGATCCTGTTCTTTTACGGTGTGCTAGGGTAAGAGTTTACTCGAGGGGTTGAGCTGGCTTATGGCTTGTAGTATTGTGCTGATTGCTACGTGCAGGGTTGGTAGTGTTGAGTGGTGTATTCGGGAGATTGGTGATGTACTCTACGCTCTAGATAGTAATGTTGTTGTAGAGGAGGCTGGATTCCCCGGTGTTCTCTTCGTCCGCAGCTGTCTTAGTGTTGAGAGGGTTTACAGGAGGGCTATTAGCAGTGAGTATGGTTTCGTAGAGAACATTATCCCAGTGCACGGGAGTGCTAGCCTCGAGGATTTCCTCAGGGATCCAGGTGTAATCCTCAGGAATCTAGTATACCCGGGTAGAGTGAAGATTAAGATTAGAATGAGGGGTGTGAGAGGATTAAGCAGGATTCTCTTTGCTAGAGTTGCCGAGGTGTTGAGGAGTATGGGTGTAACCCATGATCCATCATCTCCTACATGCCTCTTCATTGAAGGGGTGGGTGGAGTAGTATATCTTGGTGTAGGCTTGTGTAAGAGTGTTAGGAGGAGTCTAGTTTAGGTGCGTGACTGTGGAGTGGGATGCTAGGAGACTAATTGAAAGCGAGGTGGGTAGGAGGAGCTTGTTTAAGAGTAGGGAGAGTCTTGCACCAGAGTATACTCCTAGTGCTCTACCACACAGGGATAGCGAGCTTAGAGCTCTAGCCTCCTACTTCAAGAGCCTCCTCGAGAACCCTGGCTCCATGCATCAAAGCATCCTGGTGACAGGAGGGGTTGGAACAGGTAAGACTACTCTGGTTAGAGTCTTCGTTAAAAACCTAGTGGAGATTGCAGGTGAGAGAGGGGTTAGCTTAGACTACGCTTACGTAAACTGCTATAGGAATAGAACACTCTACAGTGTTATCAGCGAGATATCTCTTCAGCAGGGGATCCCCGTGCCGGTTAGAGGGTTGTCTCCAATGGAGGTAATGGATCTAGTGTTATCACGCCTAGAGGAGGAAGATAAGCACTTACTCCTCATACTAGACGACTTCCACTACTTTGCAAGCATGGCTGGTAGAGAAGACCTCTACTTTCTCGCTAGAATATACGAGTCAAGGGATGCTGCTAGAAGATTAAACACAATCCTGGTTTCAACTGATACAGGTGTAGCGAGATTCATGGATCCCGTGACTGAATCCTACCTCAGCAGGCATGTAGTCAAGTTAAACCCCTATACCTCAAAGCAGCTACTAGACATCCTAAGATACCGGGCTTCCCAGGCTCTACGCGAGGACTCCTATAGTGATGAAGTCTTAGAGCTAATAGCAGACTACGAGGGGGTTGACAGGGGAGGTGAAGGTAATGCTAGGCACGCTCTAACAGTACTCCTCACAGCCGGCGATATAGCTGAGAGAGAAGGTGCTGACAGGCTGAGTGCTGAGCATGTTAGAAGAGCTATAGCAGGCTTGAGCAGGGAGCTCGTGAGAATCACGGATCTAGTAGGGTATCTAGCACTCCACGAGCAGCTACTACTCTTAAGCATCGTGAGACTCCTACGCAGGAGGAATACTAGTGCTGTAGGAATAGGCGAGGTTGAAGAAGAATATAGAATGCTGTGCAGCCTCTACAATGAGATCCCGCGTAAGCATACACAGCTATACGAGTACGTGAGGAGTCTTACAAGAGCAGGAGTAATCTCTACTACAGTGAAAAGCCTTGGCAACCGAGGCAGGACAACCATGATATCACTACACTACGGTCCCCTAGAGAAGCTAGAGCAGTATCTCAGCGAGCAGATATCAAGAAAGATAGCTGGTGGAAGACAGGGGGGCCCGCGTAGAGTTTAAGCAGGCATGAGAGCTTAAAACACAGCTCGACGCTAAGTAATCTAGTAGGCGGTGTAAGCAAATGGAGTCACGGAGACCGAAGGAGATATACACGCCAATCCACGCTCTACCTAGATGCGAGCTTAAAGACCCCTGTGTAAACCTCAAGATACTCGAGTTCGAGAAAGACGGAGTAAAATACTGTGTAGCCTACTGCACAGTACTCGAGAGATACCTGACCAAGTCAGCTGTAAAAAGATGTGAAACCCTCTGGAGAACCTGCCCCTTCGCTAAACGTAGTCTAACCCAGCCTTAACCCGGATCCCAGCCTACTCCCCCACCTCCACTCAGTACTCCACGCTTACCATGGAAGCAGTGATAACAGAAGTACCTTCAACTGTAATACATCCACTATAGAATTTAATCCCGCTACCCTTCATCGCGCAGGGCTCTGGGAGGGCGGGAGAGGTAAAAAGAATAATCGTGAGGTAAGGTGATAGTGAAGCCGTCTACTTCTTCTTCTCTTCCTTCTTCTCCTCCTTCTTCTTCTCAGCCTTCTTGGACATTTCCATCCCCAAGGCTTGAATTTGGGTAGAACATGCTTTTAAATATTTCAATAGGGTTGCTCAACTAGCCTTCCTCCACGGGAAGACTTAAATTAGGGTTAAACTAGCTGTTCAATTAGGTGCCTGTATGAGTAGGATTAGAGAGCTTGATTTAACGAGTAGTGGTAGCTGTAGCGAGAACCCTTTAACCACTCTACTAGATGTGTTGAAGAAGCAGGATACTGAAGTAAGAGTTAAATCTAAACCTGAGATCCTCCCTGAAGGCTTAGCAAGACTTCTAGGCTTAAGATACGGGTATGAAGTAGTAGTCCTAGAGGCTGGGGGCGGCTTAGTAGAGTACTTATTTAAGAGAAAATAGACTCTTCAACTACTCTTCTAGCTGTATCACTTAAACCCTGGGTTAGAAAGCCTTTAACTAGCAGCCTGCGGGCTTCACTCGTATTCAACCCGCGTGTCTCAATGTAGAATAGCCTGTCTAGGGTTAGCATGTAGCTTCTAGCGTAGTGTCTAGCTTCTACTACGCTACCTGTGTGTATGTCTAGGAAGGGCTGCATGTAGACTCTACTAGATTCATCGCACAGCAGTGATTCAATACCGTAGACTACTCTAGATCCCCTAGCACTCCTCTCTACTACACCTCTACCGCGTAGCGCTGTGGTTGAACCTCCTTCGAGACGGGACCTAATGTAGGATTCAACACTACTCTCAGGCTCGGATACTAGGGAGGTATCCTCGACGTCTACGCGTGCTCCTGGCAGTGGGTTCACGATAATATTCTTCCTGGCTTTCGAGCCGGCGGCAAGTCTTGAAGTAATACTCGTGTACGATAGTGAGCTAGGCTTCAGTAGAATTGTCAGGATTAGACTGCTTGAATCCTCCTGCTCTACTATGATCTCGGTGACCTCTGTATTCTCTCCCACTGGATCCTGTATCACGATGACCTCGTGGCTTACACCCCTAGCAGCATGTATCTTCAAGCCTGTAAGCCTGGAGCCCGAGCCCCCTGTAACCCTGACTACTGTTAACCCACTGGACTCTAAGTTCAACTCTAAGAGGCTTAGGTTCACCGGGCTCTCCTCGAGTCCTTTAACTATAATCTCGCTTCTACCACTCGTGGTTTTAACTCTGTGGAGTCCCCGGTATCCCGCGGGTGATAGCAGCTTGAAGCCACTGCCTTGCTTAGAGGGCTCTTGGATGACTACTGCGCCACCGAGCACGGTTAGAAGGCTTGTGCTAGCAGCTACTTCTCCTCTAAGGGTTCTTTCAACTAGCTCTACTATACTCCTTCTGTCAATGTACTCTCTGATCGTCGGTGAGTCACCGGACCCCCTGGCTTTCACGCTGTTCACTCACCCCACGCCTCCGAGCTCCTTGAACTCTAGCTGTATGACCTTCGATAGCATAGCAGCGTACTCGAATGGCAGCTTGGGTAGAATGTCTCGGACAAAGCCTAATACTATCATTGAGAGCGCCTCTCTCTCACTGAGCCCTCTTGAAGCCAGGTAGAAGAGCTGGTCTTCTGTAACTTTAACTGTTGATGCTTCATGACCTATATCAGCGTCATCCTCGAATACGTGTACTATAGGGTAAGTGCTAGCCGTGCTAGCTTCATCTAGTATCAGGCTATCACACTGAGTGTAGCTTCTAGCCCTCCTAGCCCCCTTGTTAACCTGTACTAGGCCGCGGTAGATGTTCACACCCCCCCTACCACTAATACTCTTTGATACTATTCTACTAGTAGTATCAGGAGCTGCATGGATTACCTTAGAGCCTGTATCCTTTACAAGACTACCGTTGCTTATACCTATAACAGTGCTTGTTGTCCTAGAACCCCTCCCCTTTAGTATTGTTGAAGGGTAGGTTACTGTTACCCTGCTCCCAATACTTCCTTCAATCCACTCGATTACAGCGTTCTCCTCAGCCACTCCTCTCTTATTATTGAAGTTAACTATGCTTCTACTCCAGTTTTGAACAGTTACAAAGCTTATCTTCGAGTTTCTGTGAGCGTAGAGTTCAACCATGCCGTCGTGGAAGCTGTACTTCTTTAACCTGGGTGCACTACACCCCTCAATGAATGTTATCTCGCCTCCCTCCTCAGCTACAACAATAGTGTGCTCGAACTGCCCTTCCAGCTCGCTTCCAATGAAGAAGAAGGCTTCAACAGGGTATGGTACTCTAACTCCTCTTGGAACATAGACGAAGACACCACCGCTCCAGAGAGCGTAGTGTAGTGCTGCAAACTTGTGGTCTGTGTAGGGGAATACTCTACCAAAATACTCTTTAACAAGGCTTGGATACTTTTCAACAGCCTCCTCCATTGGCACCATTATAACCCCTAGCTGCTTGAGTAGATCCTTCATGACAGCGTAGACTGTCTCACTGTCTAGGACTGTTGTGAGGCCGGCGAGATACTTTACGTAAGCCTCTGGTAGCCCTAGCTTCTCGTAGATCCTCCGGATCTCCTCTGGGAGCTCATCAAAGCTTTCCACTCGGGAGGCTTCAGGCTTAACGTAGTACGAGGATATCTCGTCGAGGTCTATGCTTTCAACCCAGGGTAGCCATGCTGGTGAAGGCAGCTTCTCGAACATCTCTAGTGCTCTAAGCCTGTAGAGCCTCATCCACTCTGGCTCTTTCTTAGCTCTCGAGACTTCTTCTACAAGGCTTCTCGATAACCTACCTTTAACCTCGATCTCTCTTTTGTACTCCACGGGCTCTAATTCTAGCTCTCCTAGTTTTTCAGCGAGCTCTAACGGCATGCTTCTCACCTAAGCCAGCTGTATCCTTCAGCTGATATCTTCTCGGCTACCTCAATACCCCCGCTTAAAACTACTCTCCCCCGGTGTATCACGTAGACTACTCTAGGTGACACCAGCTTGAGGAGTGAAGGGCTGTGCGTTATAAGGAGTACTCCTCCCCCGCCTCCTACTACTTCATTAATGTAGTCTGCTAGTAGTCTAATCCCGTCGACATCTAAGCCGCTGTCTACTTCATCTAGTATCAGGTATCTAGGCTTGAGGATTCTAGCCTGGAGTATCTCGCTTCTCTTCTTCTCGCCGCCGCTGAAACCAATATTTAAATCCCTGGCTAGTATATCCTCCTTTAATCCTAGTAGTATAGCCTCGCTTCTCAGCCTGCTGGAGAGTCCTGGGATACTCTCCGAGAGATCAGTTTTACCCAGCCTCTTATTCAACGCGCTCTTCAAGAGTATTTCTAGGGTTACGCCTGGTGCTTCAACAGGGTTCTGGAAGGCTAGGAATAATCCTGCTAATGCTCTCTCGTATGCAGGCCTACCTGTGTAGTCTTCTCCATCTATGATGATGCTGCCTTTAACCACCTTGTAGGCTGGATGCCCCATTAAAGCGTAGGCTAGAGAAGTCTTCCCGCTTCCATTAGGCCCCATGAATACTACGATCTCACCGCTGCTCAGAGTGAAGCTTACATCCTCTACGACTATCCTGCCATTTACTTCTACTGTTAGATTTCTTGCTTCAAGCATCAGGCCACCTGAGATAACTAGTATACAATTAAACCTTATAAAGCTAGTGGGATGTATTGAGTGCCTGTAAAACACTTTTATATGCTTTAATCCCACTTGTAGCGTAATAGTTATTAGCTGAGTCTACCATGGGAATTCATGCTCCTCGAGCTAAGAGTGAGGATTAGGTATGAGCAGGGCTTCAAGAAACCTAATAGTAGTTGCACTCGGCGGTAATGCATTCCAGAGTAAGGGTGATAAAGGGACAGCTGAAGACTACTGGAGGAACGCTTACACGGCGGCAAGCCTTATAGCTAGACTAGTAGATGAAGGCTACAGTATAGTAGTGACACACGGCAATGGGCCTCAGGTAGGCATTATAGCAGAGTTAATGAGCCTCGGGTTAAAGGAGAAAGGTATACAGCCGATGCCCCTGGATGTTGCTGGAGCAATGAGCCAGGGGTGGCTGGGCTACATGCTGCAGCAAGCTCTATACAATGAGCTAGCTAGAAGAAGGCTACTAGGCTCGAAGGTTAAAGGTGTTGTATCCATTATAACACAGACGCTAGTCGATGCAGGAGACCCAGCATTCAAGAATCCATCAAAGTATATTGGGCCATGGTATAGTAGCGTGGAGGCTGAAAAACTTTCAAGAGAACTAGGCTGGGTCTTCAAGCCTGACCCGCGCGGCGGCTATAGGAGGGTTGTAGCATCCCCAGACCCAGTAGTGCAGGTTGAAGTAGAAGCTGTTAAAACTCTAGTAGACCAGGGATTCATGGTTATAGCTAGTGGTGGCGGCGGGGTACCAGTATACAGGGATGAAAGAGGATTCATCCATGGGGTTGAAGCAGTAATAGACAAGGATCTAGCTGCTGAAAGACTTGCTACAGCTCTAGGAGCCAGGATACTCGTGATACTAACAGATGTAGATAGAGTCTACTTGAACTACGGGACACCGGAGGCTAAACCCCTCAGCGTGCTGAAAGCTAGCGAGGCTTTAAGATACTATGAGGAAGGACACTTCAAGCCGGGGAGCATGGGGCCGAAAGTACTTGCAGCCGTGAGATTCATTGCTAACGGGGGAGAAATGGCTGTAATAGCACACTTGAATCAAGCCTACGAGGCTTTAAGAGGAGAAGCTGGCACGAGGATAGTGCCAGGTTAGATAACAAGCCTGGTAGCCTGGGTGTCTTAGAGGATGGATAGGGAGCTCTTAAAGGGTTTACTACTACTTCTACTAGTCTCGCTACTCTGGGGTACATCCTTCTCCTTCATAAAGCTATCGGTTTCAGATGTAACCCCGCTAATGTATACTGCTCTAAGAAGCCTGATAGCAGTTCTAATCTTAACTCCATTCATTGCTGTGAAAGCTGTTAGAGGAAGACTTGACGCTAGGGGACTGGTAAACGGGGTTCAAGCTGGTATAGCATACTTCACAGGGCTTTATCTCCAAGCTGCTGGCACAGTCTACACAACTCCTTCTCTAAGTGCTTTCGTGACAGGCTTGAACTCAGTGCACGTTCACCTGTATATCGTGGCGGCTAGAGGAGGGTATAGTAGGCTGGATGGTGTAGCCCTAGCTCTAGCAGTACTAGGCCTCTACATTCTAACATCACCTGGAGGCGGTATTACAGTAGGTGTTATCCTAGTATTCCTCGGCTCGCTAGCCTGGGCTGCCCAGATAATTCTTGTCTCGCGTTTCAGCAGCACTGGGTTAACCGAGATACTCTACGGTATGTTCACGCCTGGAGCTCTCGTATACCCTCTCGCGGTAATACTAGATGGAGGAGCAAGCCCCCAGGTATTCTGGTATATAGTATACCTAGCAGTCTTCTGCTCACTGCTTGCAACCCTCCTCCAAGTACTAGGGCAGAGACAGGTATCCCCGTTGACTGCAGCCCTAGTATACCTCTTAGAGCCTGTATTCGCCTTAATCTTCTCAGTGTTAATGGGGCTCGAGGAGGTAGAGTTCTATAAGGTGGCTGGTGGAAGCCTGATAATACTAGCAGTATACATTGCATCTATAGCTGAGTTAAAGCGCTCTAAGTGAGCTTTTCAACCAGCCGGTAGGATAGCAGGTTTAAGAGCCCTTAAATCAAGATGCACTAGCAGACTAGGGGTGCTTTATGAGGCTGGTTGAAGCAGGAGGGCTTAGAGAAGTAGACTTAAAGCTCGAAGAATATATTAATGCTCTCGGAGACTTGATCTCCACGTGGAGAGCTCCGTTAATCCATGCTAGAGGAAATATAGTAGTAGATGAAGATGTAGTAGTATATAAGGCTCTACGCGAGTTCAAGGTGAAATACATTCCTGTAGCTGATAGAGAAGATGAGAGAGGAGAAGTTCCATTAGACCTACTAGACCCATTCTACAATGTACGCTGCAGTGATGCGAGAGTATACGATTCACTCGCCGAGCTAGTAGCATTAGACAACCCGACACCACTAGTTAGATTAAAGCTACTCGAGGATCAAGGTGTGAGAGTATGGGCTAAGCTGGAATGGTACCATCCATTCAGCCTTAGCATTAAGGATAGAGTAGCCTGGTACATGCTTCAGAGACTACTCGAGAAGAACATTAAGCCCAGCGTGGTTTACGAGCCCTCTTCAACTAACACAGGGCTGGCTCTCGCAGGGCTGGGAAACTACTATGGGATTAAAACAAGAGTCTACCTTCCATCCACAGCTCAGAGATGCATTGAGTACGTGTTTCAAGCTATGGGTGCAGAGGTGAGAAGAGAGAGTACTCCTATAACAACAGGCATGCTAGGTAAAGTTATACTAGAAGCCTCTAGAGATAACGCCACCGTGTTAAACCAGTTCGAGAACGACTACAACTTCCTAGTCCACCTCAGCTATACAGCTAAGGAAATAGACTACCAGCTAGCGAGAAAGAATGTTAAGCCTAACGCTATAGTATCCGGGCTTGGTACAAGCGGGCATCTCTCAGCTCTCTCATTCTACTTCAAGAAACGGTACAAGAACATCAAGGTTATAGGCGTGCAGCCAGCCCAAGACTCCAGTATACCAGGATTGAGGAGAGTAGAGACAGGTGTTAAATGGCTACACATGGTTGAAGTAGACGGGATCATAGATGTAACACTCGAAGAAGCTCTTGAAGGCATGCTAAGAGTAGCTAGAAGCGACGGAGTACTCCCAGGCTTTAGTGCTGGAGCCGTAGTACACGCTCTAGTAAAGCTCGCCGAGGAGGGGTTAGTGAGAGGTGATGTTGTAGTAGTATTCCCAGACCATGGAACCAAGTATACTGAGCTACTAGAGACGCTTGTAGCCAGGGAGTGCGTTGAAAGCTAGCTAGGATTCAAGGTTAACCGGCTTACCCTGCTTTAAAATGTATTCCGGTATTCTATCCTTATAGGCCTCTAGGAATTCTCTATCCTGCTTTAAATTCCTCTTGCTGTCTGTTAGCATGTAGACTATCCCATTCCTGATAGGATACCATCTCCCGCAGCTAGGGCAGTAGAGGACTCCAGTCTTAATCCCGGTTCTAAGGCACTCCTGGCAGGGGTATGCTTTATTCTTATCTATCTTCTCCTTCAAGTACCCGCAGTACTCCTTGCATACAGGTGTTGTAATACTGCTTGTATCAACATCCTGCTTTACTGTCTCTATGACTACCAGCTCTAACGGGTGGTGCTTGCAGTGAACGCATACTAGTACATCGAGACCCCAGTACCTCATCAATGCTCCTCAGCCTCTTTCACCAGTGACTCTACGTAGGATGATAGTTCAGCTAGCTGCTCCTTGCTCTTCGCTTCAATCATGACGCGTAGAAGCGGCTCAGTTCCACTTGGACGCACGAGAAGCCAGTAGTCTCTAGAGACTACTTTAACACCATCAATAGTTATCAAGCGCTCGTTTTTAAATGCCTCTTTAACTATCTCGACGGCTTTCAAGGCTTTCTCGCGATCCATCCTATACTTGGTTTTCAAGACATAGTATCTCGGCAGCTCTGCGAAGAGCTCTGAAGCCTTCTTCCCGTAGGTGGCTAGCATTTCAAGGAAGAGAGCTGTCTTTAAGCCTCCATCCCTCACGTACTGGTGTGGAGGATACATGAAGCCCCCGTTCTCCTCAAACCCGCATAAAGCATCCCCGCTCCTCCTCATTGTGTGAGCTATATCCACGCTTCCAACCTTAAGCCATACTACTTCAACACCAAGCGGCTTTAAGACATCCTCAACTACAATACTAGAGGAGACAGCTGTATACACCCTCCCAGTTAAACCCTTCTCGTGGAGGTATCTTGCTAGAAGAGTTGCTGAGCGATCCCCCCACTGTACTACTCCTTTATCATCGATTATTATTGCTCTATCAGCATCTGCATCATGGGCTACACCTATTACTGCGCCTACATCTACTACAAGCCTGGCTGTCTCAGCTAGATTCTCTGCTGTAGGCTCAGGCAGCCTCCCAGGGAATAAGGGGTCTAGTGAGCCGTTTACTACTACTGGTTTAACACCTAGCTCTCGAGCTATTAGTGGTGTTGTAAGAACACCCACACTATTAGCTGGATCTACTAGGATCTTGAATCCCTTTGCTCTAACCTTCTCAGCATCCACGTGGCTTATAACAGCTTTAACGTACTCTTCGTTCACATACGGGTATGCTTCAACACGGTGTAGTGCCTCCCTCCAGCTGATTCTCCTAAACTTGTTCTCCCAGAATAACTCCTCGATAACTCTCTCTTCATCTCTATCTACTTCTATCCCGTGCGGGCCGATGACCTTCACGCCGTTATACTCAGGGGGGTTGTGGCTTGCTGTCACCATTATACCGCCGTCAAACCCCTTGGATTTCACAGCGTACTGTAATGCTGGTGTTGGCGTTAACCCTGCATCATATACTTTCACTCCTGTAGACATTACTGCAGCTATCACCAAGTGCTTTATGATATCGCCTCCTGCTCTAGCATCCATGCCTACAAGTATCCTAGACCCCTTCTCGAAGAAGGATCCAATGGCTAATCCAAGCCTAACAAGGAACTCAGGGTTTAAATCCTCGTTTAGTACTCCTCTAACTCCATCTGTACCGAAGAACCTGGACTGACCACTCATTCCTTTAATTCCTCCATGATGTCTTCTAGCAGCTCCATTAGCTCAACACTTCCTTCTCTAAGCTTAAAGACAGTTATAAGTCTCTTTTCATCAGCCCACTTCTTAACTAGTAGAGCACAGGTATTCAGGTAGCTGAGAGAGTTTTCTACCATCTCCTCGATATCCTCACCGCTTAAAGCAGCCTCCTCGAGCTTCTCTCTCAGCTCGCCGGTAAAGCCTATGTAAGTGTAAACCTTGTTATCCTCCAGTCTAGCCTCCAGGTATACTGGTAGCTCGGAGTCGTAAACTCTCAGCGAGCTTTTACCTTGGACTACAGGAGTAAAACCATTTCTCGCGAGGAAATCAGCTAAATCATTAATCATTCCGGAAACACCACTACCTTCTCAGTTAGATAATTCCAGCTATAAGAGTAAATAAGATGCAGGCCTTGATATCACCATCCAGGTGGCTTACCGTAATGGAGATTATAGCTGTATCACTTAGGAGACTAGGTGAGAGCGAGCTAGCATTCATGGAGAAGGCTCTAGCAGGTGATGCTAGAGTTCTCGTGGCAGACGCTGAAACCATTAGACTGCTCCAGAAGATGAAGCTGCTTAAAGCCCTGGGGGGTCTTGAAGTAGTAGTTCTGGGAGGGAGGAGGCTTGAGGAGAAAGTACTAGAATTAATCTCAGTTTACACTCCTTCCAAAGCCTACGTATGCGATGAGAAGGGTTCTCTCACAGCTTTAACAGTGATACTGGAGAAGCTGCCGATACCTATTGTAAAGTGCTAGCAGCATTATCCTTTAATATGTATTTCAATTATATCCTTGTCTTCAACAACATGGTCTAACCCGACTTTCTCGCCAGGGTAGTGGACGGATCTCCCCCATACTCTAGCATACTGGAAGTTTCTCACGAAATCCTTGTGTATCTCCTCAGCGACATCTCTAATAGTCGCCCCTCTCCTGAGTACTAGTGGCTTACTGGAGGGCTGAGTGTTAGGTGACTTAGTGTAGACTCTCACTAGTTCTAGCTGCTTGAAGAGGGCTTCCCCCACGCTCTCCAAGCCTACACCTTTTAGAGCTGAGCCTGCTAATACAGCCGGGATACCTCTACCTCTAATAGCATCGGCGACTTGCTCCACGCTGCCTGCTTCATCGATTTTATTAATGAATACTACTGTAGGCTTATAGACTATGCTCCCGAATAATGCTTGCTCGATGTCGTCTAACTCTACCTCACCATATATCTTCACGTGAGCATTGTACACTCTGTACTCTTCTAGCAGCCTGCGTGCATCATCGAGAGTTGCATTAACCAGCCTACCCATTAGAGTAAAGCGTATCCCGCGCCCCCCGCTCCTGTAGACTTCTACAACTACTCTTCCACGAGGCTTAGTGACTAGTATACCCGACTCCTCTAGTATCTCTAGTGTCTCCTCGAGCTCACCTAGAGGGTTGCGTGCAGCATCTAGGACTATTAGGAGTCCATCAGCATTTCTAACAAGCCCTAGAACCCTGTTGAGCATCCTGCTACTCCTAGCGAGTGGCGGCGAGTCTACTAGCTGAATATAAATATCCTCGTACTTCAGCATGCCTGGTACAGGTGTCACTGTAGCGTAAGGGTAGTCAGCTATAATAGTCTTGGCGCCGGTAAGCCTGTTTACAAGCATGCTCTTACCAGTATTAGGCGGGCCTGCTACAACAACCTGAACATCCCCGGCTTTCTCTACGAGGAAGGATACTCCACGCCCAGCCTTCTTCCTCTTCCTCTCCTCAACCTCCTCTCTCAGCTCTGCTAGCCTCCGCGTAGCCCATAGTCTAAGCTTCTCTGTACCCTTATGCTTAGGCACGCTGGATAGAAAGTCTTCTAGAGCTTTAATCTTCTCCTCAGGGGTTCTAGCCTCAATGACTTTAAGCCATTTAGCTTTAGCTTCAGCCGGTAGATTTGTCACCATGCTGGGAGACCCCTGTGTAGTCTAGTAGGCTTCTAGTTCTCGAGTGTTTAGCATGCTTAACAGTATACCATCCTGGTGCAAGCTCTCTCAGCAGCCCCCAGCTCCTCCTAACGTATACCGGGGGCTCCGGCATACTCGTGTAAGCTGTAGTCAGCCATCTTCTTGAAGTAGGATCGCTAGGGTATCCTGAGCCTATTTCACCAGCAATTAACTTAAGTGCTCTAATACCGTTGTCTCTGAACACCTTGGCTACTATGCTTGCAGCTGAGACAGCAGGGTACTTAGCGTCAGCGTCTGGCTCTACATGTACCTCAATGCCACCGTAGACTCTCACTGCGCACTCCTCGAGGAGCCTCCCATAGCCTTTAACTTCATCCACGTATATCTTTACAAGGCTGTTGGAGGATTTCAGCATATGGCTGTATGAGAGGAGTTCTAGTAGACTGCACATCACAGTGTACTCTAGTCTATTCATATTACTCGAGTCAACTAGGTGTGGTGCAACGTAGACAGCTGCGATGTCAACACCTCTAGACACGATCTCCTGTAGCAGCATGCGTCTTCTAGAAGGACTAATAGCTTTACTATCCTTTAAGCCGATTCTAGAGAGCTCTTCGAAGACGCTTCTAGGGGCAGCCACGCCGGCTATAACCATGTCTCCTATGAAGGGGCCTCTCCCTGCTTCATCAATACCTATCTCTACAATCAGCCTGCCGCTCACTCTTAAACCCTGCCCGCCTACCGCCTGATCCTCCTGGGTATAGTGATCTTCACCATTGACTTGGATCGAATGCTCTCAATGCTGGCCTCCTCTGGTACTACATCCTCTGGTAGCTGTAGCTCAAGCCTGTAGTACTTGAACCCAGTAGTCCTATGCATGCTCCACCTCTCGAATCTCACATCA
Organism: Desulfurococcus sp.; assembly: GCA_026626905.1. Taxonomy (NCBI): domain Archaea; kingdom Thermoproteati; phylum Thermoproteota; class Thermoprotei; order Desulfurococcales; family Desulfurococcaceae; genus Desulfurococcus; species Desulfurococcus sp. Next base: position 23,047 of record JAPNUX010000004.1, on the reverse strand, counting down.
CTTCTCAGCCTGCACTCTAAGCTGAGCCTCCGCCCTCTCAAGTCAACTGAGAGCACGTTGAAGTCGGCCATCGGCATGTCTACTACTATCACGTATCTATCCGTGTACTCGTATACACTATACAATGGCTCAATGAACTCTCTCCTCGTGGTTTCCAGCCTGCTAGCAGACTCCTCTAGGCTCCTCACTAGCTCTCTAATCCTCCTAATGAACTCATCAAATGGCTCCAAGCTCATTCAACCAGCCCCCCTCTACGTGTACATTAAGGGCATTCTAGCCTCTAGATCCTTACTGGTTCTACTCATAGCATCCCGTGTCTGCCTCATTAAATCGCGTAGCCTGAGCTTTAATGCTTCAGCTTCCTCGAGTAGCTTATCCACGCTGACCTCGAAGCCTATGATCCTCGAGAGAACCTGAAGGCCGATGGCAGCTGACTCTGGATCCGGTATATCGTAGAAGGATTCAACGAATATTACTAGGGCATTTAAACTCCTCTTCTTAGCCTCCCTGATCAGTGTAGCATAGGCTCCTGTTATAAAGCCCTCCTTTAACTCTTCTACTTGAAGTCTACTGATATCTATCCACTCTCCTATCGGGAGAACAAATACCCCGGGCTTCTCTAAATCCAGCCTGTTTGGCACGGCAATACCTGTGACAGCTAGTATGCTTTTAACACCCAGGCTACTCGAGTACGATAGTACCGCGTCAATCAAGGATGCAGTGGCATCCGGTGGTAGAGGTACCTCGGAGAGTACTAGCATCACGCTTCGACTCTCCAAGCGGTAAATCTGCACAGGGCTTAAAGCCCTGCCATCATGCACTACTGAGATACTGTGGAGTTGCGGTAGATCTACTTCTCCAGCAAGCTTAAAGCCCTCGTGGACGACGAGATGCCTGCCGATAATTGATGACACGAGACCTGTGTCAGGGAAGCTGAGGACCAGGTGGTTCACGGGCTTGGAGGCTCCTTCAGGATACTCGTATATTAATACATCCTGAAACCTAACTGTTCTAGCAGGCTTCACGCTCATAATCTAGCTCAACCCCTAGATCCAACTAATTAATTCCTAGATTCAAAGGGTTTAATAGCAGCTTCAACACGGAACTGTAGATACGAGTATATAAGGGCTTATCAACCTTGAATTCAGGAGAGGTGTAGTATCGTGGATGGATTCTTTGAGAACCTAGAAGCATGGGTTAAAAGGCAGGATGCTGTTAAAGAGATGTTTAAGAAGGCTGAGTTAAACTACGAGAACCTGGATAGACTAGCTCTTATAACTCTCTCGAGAGCAGCATTCCAGCACATCAATAAGACTATAGAGGCATTCGACCAGTGGCTGAAGGATCCAATGATAGCCAGCCACATGCCTAGAGAAATGCTTGTTGAACTCTGGTCTAAGCTGAGAGTCATACTCTACGAGCTAATAGACCTAGATATAGAGCATACAAGCAAGTTCAGCGAGCACTTGAAGAAGCTTATGGAGGATAACGCCTTGAATCCTCTCTTCATGATCGAGAAGGGGGAGAGGGAGGGCGGGAGGAGGGTTTCACCGACAATATAGCCTAGGCTCTCCTCCTAGCTTTTACATCCACCTCTACATCGAAGGGTGCAATCTTAGGTTTAAGCTCATTGAAGAGATTCTTCAAGACTTCAGCATCGCTGATGATAGTAGCGTGTGTTTCAAGAAACTCTTTTCCAAGACCTGTTGCAACCAGCTTCCTTTTTGCATTAACCTCAACGAAGCCCAGGTACTTGAGCATTGTTAGATCGTTGAGGAGATCCCTGCTGGAGGGGTTCTGGCCTAGTAGCACGAAGCTATAGCCTAAGTCATACCCGCTCTGCTTCATTAAGTATGCAAGGTTCACTAGCGCCTTCTCGCTTATCCCACTGCCACCGTTAAGAGATACCAGGTATAGTAGCTTGACTGCTCTAGTATTCCTCTCTAAGTCGTGGGGTGTAACAACCTGTCTAGCTATGATTTTAACCTCCTTGCTCTTCTCGCTACCAGCCTCCTGCTGAGGCTTCTTCTCGGCTTTCGGCATGACGATGCCACCTGGAGTTAGAGTTCTAAAGGGTTATAGAGGATTCTAATCCCTTAAATAAGGTTTCAGCTAGTAGTATTCAAGCCAGGCTTCCACAAGCTAGGAGGATTGAAGTGTCCTTCTTACTTCTTCAATACTATAACCATTCATCAGCATAACTACCGCCTTGTATCTTGCGAGCTCAGCTATACTACCACCCTTATACTGCTCTAGTAGGCTGCTTAGGAAGCCTGTGAGAGCCTTGGGGTCGGAGGGTTTAAGGCTATCCATGATGATGGTATCAAGGGCTTTAAGCACCTCGCTGACACGCTGACGGTACTGCACGCCGCCTGCCTCCAGGAGAATGTAGATGTGGAGTATAGCTGATAACAGTACTATTAGCTCAAGCAGCAGCTCGTCTAGAGGCATACCACCGTAGAGTACTAGCGTTGAAGCAATACCCAGCGAGATGCCTGCAGCTGTGAACACGAGCCCGGCTAGAGTATTAAAGTAGTAGGCTACAGCCCCCGCGGCAAGCACTAGGATTGAGAGCACGCTCGGCGGCTTGAACCCGGATAACAGTGAGAGAGCCTGGAGGGAGACAGCCATTACTAAAGGTATTGACAACTGGATTTTCTCCCTTACATACGATCTTCTAGCTGCCTCCGCGAATACATCAAGCCTCTCTGAGACCTCGTTGAGAAGCACGTATGCGTCTAGAAGACCAGCTCCACTATCCAGTAGCATCTGGAGCTCTCCTATTAAGGCTTGAACATACGTGTAGGCTTCTATAAGCCCCCTGCTAGCAATCACTGGTGCTCTCACACCACTCAGCTTTAACCTTGCTCTCCTAAGGCCTCCAAGCCACTCCTCCGGTACCCCCCGCTCCCTCAACTTGGATTCAAGAACCCCTAGATCCCTTAAGACAGCGCTCACCACAGGCCTTGAAGCTTCACTCAATACTCAACCCTCGTTAAACCCAGGTAAATCTATAAGCCTGGTAAAACACTAATAGACTCCAGGATTAATATTCATATGGCTTGAAGCCTGCCTCCACAGTGATGAAGAGTAGATCTGAGGCTTCAGGGGCTGAAGCCCGTGAAGAGTTCAGCGGTGCTGAAACCTAGTTTAAACCAGCTTAAACGGCTTAAATGGAGACTGAGAATATTATAATTATATAATAGTATTGAGGGTGAACCCTGATGAGTGGTATACGTGTTGAAGCCCCAACTCGTAGAAGAATAAGTGTTCACAGCCATATAATGGGGCTCGGGCTCGACGAGAAGGGTAGAGCTAAGCCGGTGGGAGATGGTCTTGTCGGCCAGACCGAGGCGAGAGAAGCCGCTGGGATAGTTGTCAAGATGATTAGAGAAGGCCGTATAGCCGGTAGAGGAATACTGCTGGTCGGTCCCCCAGGCACAGGTAAAACAGCCCTCGCTGTAGCTATTGCGAGAGAGCTAGGCGAGGAGACACCATTCGTAGCTATGAGTGGAAGCGAGATATACAGCACGGAGAAGAAGAAAACTGAGATCCTCATGGAGGCACTTAGAAGATCCCTTGGCGTGAGGCTGAGGGAGGTAAGAAAAGTATACGAAGGAGTGGTAAAAGATTTAAAGGTCCGCAGGGCAAGACACCCCATGGTCCCCTATCTTACAGTACCCGTGGAGGCTAGAGTAGTCTTAGCCACCAAGGATGAAGAGCTCACTCTCACAGTGCCCGAGGAGGTCACACAGCAGATTCTCGAGCTAGGAGTACGTAAGGGAGATGTAATCTGGATTGACGCTGAGACAGGTAGAGTTCACAGAGTCGGCCGTACAAGAGAAATCGAGGGGGCGAGAGCATACGATGTTGAAACTAAAAGGGTTGTCGAGATACCTAAAGGACCTGTAAGGAAGGAGAAAGAGATAGTAAATGTTCTAACACTCCACGACCTGGATACAGTGTACGCGGCGCAGAGGAGTGTAAGCCTGCTAGGCTTATTCATGGAAAGAGAGATTCCATCAGAGGTTAGAAGCCAGGTTGATGAAATGGTTAGAAAGTGGATTAGCGAGAGGAAAGCGGAGATAATACCCGGGGTACTCTTCATTGACGACGCCCACATGCTGGATATAGAGGCATTCAGCTTCCTTACTAGAGCCATGGAGAGTGAGTTTGCTCCAATACTAATACTGGCGACAAACCGCGGTGTAGCCAGGATTAGAGGCACTGACATCGAGTCACCTCACGGGATCCCACTAGACCTCTTAGACAGGCTGCTGATAATACCTACAAGACCCTACACGCCGGACGAGATCAGGGAGATTATTAGGATTAGAGCTGAAGAGATGGAGATAGAGCTATCTAGTGAAGCCTTAGAGAAGCTTGTTGAAATAGGAAGCAAGACAAGCCTCCGCTACGCTGTACAACTACTCGAGCCAGCGAGAATTATAGCAGGAGATAGAGGCTCCAGCAGAATTGAAGTTGAAGACGTGGAGAGAGCGAGAAAACTCTTCATAGATTCCACAGTGAGCACCGAGTACTTAAAGCAGTACGAGAAGCTCTTCCTAAAGTAGCTTTAATTTCTTTTAAACCGACATCCAGCTGCATGGTGTGCTAGCGTGGATGTTCTAGCATGGCTTGAAGAGTGGAGTCGTAGAACCCCTAGGCATAGCGACGGCTCTATACTAGGCTCCATGACAACCCAACCCCACCCTACTGCTGTTAAAGCATTCACAGAGTTCATCCACGTTAACGGTAATGACCCAGTGGTATTTCCTGTTGTAAGAGAAGCCTTAGAGATACTTGTTAAAGGTGTAGGCGGGTTAATTAAAGCCCAGCATGGACTCTACACGTCAGGGGGCACGGAATCCAATATACTCGCCCTCTACGTTGCAAGGAAGCTTAGAGGAGGCGAGACCAATACTGTTGTAGCTCCTTCAACAGTCCACGCTTCCGTGGATAAAGCCTGCGCTCTCCTAGGATGCAGGCTAGTTAAGATACCTGTTGATCCATTAAAGCCTGTGGATCCAGCTGTACTCGAGGAGTACGTGAGGAAGTACAAGCCCTTCGCGGTAGTTGTGACAGCTGGTACTACTGAGACCGGAGTAGTGGATCCTGTGAGAGAAGCCGGGGAGTTGGCGGAGGAGTATAATATATACCTCCACTTGGATGCAGCCTATGGTGGGCTGCTGATTCCATTCCTCTACAGGAGGGGGTATTTAAGCGTCGACTTAAAGATGTATCCAGGGGTTTCAAGCATCAGCGTGGATATGCATAAGAATGGAGGTAGCCCTATACCTTCAGGCCTACTCTTCTTCTCCGAGGAGAGGCTTCTCGAGGAGGCATGCTTCAACATGGATTACATGCCTTCAAGCCGCTCCTGCGGGCTGCTGGGGACTAGGCCTGGTGGTGCTATTATAGCTGCTGCAGCAGCCTACATGGCTACTGGTGTTGAAGGATACGAGAAGAATGCTGTGGAAATGATGGAGAACTCCCTCTACCTCTACAAGGGTCTCATAGAGGTGCCGGGTCTAGTAGCCTACAAGCCTATTCTACCAATCAACGTCTTCAAATCCAGCTTGTACAGCTATGAGGAGCTGCTTAGAATGCTGTTCGAGAGGAGGCTATACCTGTATAAGTCGCCGTCCCTCAAGGCTCTACGTGTTGTTGTAGCACCACATGTAACCAGAAGCCACCTGGATAAGCTAATTAATACTCTAAGAGAGATACACTCGCTGTAAGGGTGTATAGTTTTTGGTGAACCAGGGTGAAGTATACGCCTCTCTCACCAGCGAGGACTTCAGAGTACTCGCAGCCATAGAGAAGAGTATTGCTAGAGGCAGAGAGCTAGCTCCAGTTGAAGTTATCGAGAAGATAAGCGGGATCCACGAGGATAAACTAGCTTTAATTCTCAGTAAACTCCACCAGCTGAAACTAGTGAGAAGAGGCTGGATAGCTGGTGTTAAAGCCTACAGGCTAACCTACCTAGGCTACGATATGCTTGCCTTTAAAGCCCTCGCGAAAAGCAATGTACTTGAGGCTATAGGGGATAGAGTAGGCGTAGGTAAGGAGAGCGAGATATACCTCGGGCTAGCGCCAGGTGGAGTAAAAGTAGCTGTAAAAGTCTTGAGGATTGGGAGGACAAGCTTCCGTAAGACGAAGCGGCTGAGATCCTGGAGTACTATTAAACCAAGTGCATCATGGTACGAGGAGTCGAAGCTTGCTGCTGAAAGAGAGTTTAAGGCTTTGAAAGCTCTTTCAGGTATAGGGGCTCTTGTCCCGGCGCCACTGGGATTCAACAGGCACGTAGTGGTCACAGAGTATATTGAAGGAGTTGAACTCTACACGCGGCCAGAGCTAAGCGACCCCGGTGGAGTGCTGGGCTTGATAGTCGATACTATTAGAAAGGCCTACAGGGATGCAGGCATAGTACACGGGGATCTAAGCGAGTACAACATTATTGTATCGATCGAAGCTGAGAAACCATACATTATTGACTGGCCCCAATACGTCTACCGCGATGATCCAAACGCCCTTGAATTACTTAGAAGAGACGTCTACTACATCACCAGGTTTTTCAGCAAAGTCTACAAGGTTAACGTGAACCCCGAGGAGGTCTTCAGGGAGATTGCCTCGAGGTCTTAAAGACATTTAAGGTGTTAAATACTACTAGGAGTACTAGGTGGTATCATAGCGTCCACAGTCATGGGCGTTGACATAGAGCCCGGCTCATCCCCCGGCAGCGGGAGGCAGCCACGGTACTCGGTAGTTATACTCAGGGATGGGGAGATCATAGCATCCTTTGAATCAATCGAGATACACAGGCTGCTGAGGCTGGTATTAGAGTACCATGTTGATACAATAGCAGTTGACAACGTGTACGAGCTAGCACCCTCCGAGTCATCTCTTAGAAGACTCCTAGAGCTACTCCCCAGCGGGGTTAAAGTAGTACAGGTTACAGGGCCTCCCGGCTCCACAAGGAGCATGGGCGAGATTGCCAGGGAGCTAGGGGTTTCAGCACCTCAAACCCCGCTTAAAACAGCCTACGTGAATGCTCTAGCAGCCTACAAGGGTGTAGGCTCCCAGTTAAAAATATTCTCTGAGAAGACGAAGATAGTGGTTACGAAGGGGAGGAGTGTTAGCCAGGGCGGGATGAGCAGGGATAGATTCCTCAGGAGTATAAGAGCAAGTATAATCCAGGCGACAAGGGATTTAAAGCGGGTTCTAGACGAGGAGGGGTTAGACTACGATATGATGTTAAAGAAGAGTAAGGGGGGTTTAGAGAGAAGTGTCTTCATAGTTTACGCTCCACGGGAGAGGCTTTACGGTTTAGTCAAGCCCTTCAAGTACAAGAATGTAAGGATTATTGTTAAACCCTACAGGAGTAGAAGACTCTTTACAGATGAGAGGGAGCTGAGAAGGCCTGTTATAGTAGGCGTTGACCCGGGGATGAGTGCGGGTGTAGCAGTAATCACTTTAGACGGTGAACCCCTCCTCGCTGTAAGCGTGAAGAACCCTGATAGAGATGAAATAATTGAAGCGGTAGCTAAGCTAGGTAAACCTGTTATAGTAGCAGTAGATGTCGCTAAGCCCCCTGAAACAGTCGTTAAGCTGGCAAGCATGCTCAACGCTATACTCTACACTCCAGAGCAGGATATCAGTGTTGAAGACAAGAATAGGATTGCAAAGGAGTACGCTGAAAAGTACTCTCTAGATATACCTGACTCCCATGCCCGGGACGCCTTAGCGGCAGCTGTGAAAGCATACAATAGCTACAGGAATACAATTGAGGAGGTTAAATCAAAACTTGCATCAATAAGAGGAGTCGATAAGTACTCGCTGATAGCAGAAGTCTTGAAGGGCAGGCCTCTCAGCGAAGTCCTCGAGGAATACTTTAAGAGAAGCGTGGCACACGAGCAGCCTGTAGTAGAGTGGAGGAGAGAGCAGCCGGCTCAGCAGGGATGTAGTAAGCTAGTGGAGAGCGTGAATGCTCTTGAAGCACTAGTCCGGAGGCTCTTAGAGGAGAAGGAGAGGAGAGAGCAGTACATAAGGGATCTAGAGTTAGAGTTGAAGCTAGCCCGCTCCAGGAAGCCAGGGATAGAGGAATATGAGAGGAGAATAAGCCTGCTTGAAGCAGAAGTAGAGGCCCTCAGGAGGAGAATTGAAGATAAGGATAGCGTTGTGAGAGAACTCTACAGTAAGCTGCTGGCACTTGAAGAATGGATCGTGGAGCTTGGACGCGGCGAGCTCCTACTACTACCTAAAGCAGGGGCTCTGAGAGAGTGGAAGGGGGCTGTAAAAGGCGTCTACATGGAGAAAGCCTGCAATATACCCAGCGAGCTAAAAAAGATGCTGGTGGAGTCAAAGGGCTTTATAGTCTCACCGATAGTGGAAGTAGACTCCTTAAAGGAGAGAATACCTGTGGTTAAACCCGTAGTAGTCCATGAAGTCGGAGACTACGTTCTAGTAGATAGGGGTGTTTCAGAAAAGGCGGGAGAGCTCTGGCGTAGGATAGAGGAGCTGGAGGAGATTGAGAGGCGTGAAAGAATACTCAAGATGATCGAGGAGTACCAGAAGTCTAGGTTTAAGACACCACTCTCCTAGTACAGTGTCACCTGGTCGTTGATTATCAGCTCTGTAATCCTCTTGATGTTAGATAGCTCTCTGTCAACTATACTGCTAACATCGCTCTTAATGTGGCTGGGTATATCGCTCATAGAGGAGTTATCCGGCACTAGCTTCACGCTAGCTATGAGCGGCTGGTCTATTGGCTTACCGATCTGGCTGAGTAATTCAACGTAGACGTCGGAGAACATCCCATTGTACTCCCTGTATATCTTCTCAGCGATGCTTTTAGCAAGCACATTATAGATCTTACCGACATGGTTGACTGGGTTCTTTCCAGCAGTAGCCTCCATGCTCATGGGTCTTAAAGGTGTTATCAGCCCGTTAACCCTGTTCCCCCGTCCTGTAGCACCATCGTCTCCGTGCTCAGCTGACGTGCCTGTAACAGTCAGGTAGAAGCTGTTCTTCTCGGGGATGTCGGCTGTATTAACGTTTACTTTAACATTGTAGTCAGGTGTTATCCTGCTTGCTAGCTCGAGGACTGCTTCAGCTATATCTTCTTTAACTTTAAGGTACTCGTATTTATCTCTAACCTCCCTGTCCACTATGGCTGCAGCTACTGTTAGAGTAATCTCTTTATCCCTCCTTAAACCCATGATTTTAATGTCTTCACCTACAGCAGGGATCTTAGATTTTAATTCAGGGCTGTTCAGCAGCCGCTCGGCTTGAAGCACTAGGTTCTCTAGTGGCGTGAGGGGAGCGTAGCCTATACCCATACTTGTATCGTTCGCTAAGGGTATCATGGACTTACCAGCTTCAAAGACTGTTACAAGGTCAGCGCTACCAGGTCTAACCATGTAGTCGACTATAACATGGCTTTCAGGGTCAAGGTACCTCATGTTCTTCTTAATCCACTCCTTGACGGATTCAACGATGATCTTACCGAAGGGTACTCTCACTTCTCCATCCTCGACTCTAACTCTCGTGGTCGCTCTACCCGCGACTATAATGTATATTGGCTCTAAGACCACGCCGCCACCGAACCTCGGGTTAGACTGGCCTCCCACCAGCAGGGTTTTATCGAGATTATGGTGTAGTATTGTGCCAAACTCCTTCAAATAGAATTTAGAAAGAGCTTTTGAAGCAGCCTCACTGGCAGCATCAGCAATGTGGTCTGGATGCCCAACCCCCTTTCTCTCCACTAGCTCAACCCTCATTTTACCCGCACTAACTGTTCTCAGCAGCTCCACCTCTATATGTCTCCTCGCGGACACAGGGTAACCCTCCTTGATGGTTTTAATCAAGAGTATAACATGTTAGAGAATTTAAGTCTATATCCTCGGCTAAGATGCCCGGTGAGAAGAATCCACTTGCGCTTCATCCAGGGCTTTTAGGAGTAGGGGTTTAAGAGCACTGCTTGTATAGCCCTAGTATCCGTGATGCCCCAGGGATCCTCGATTCAATCTCGTTTCTAGGTACTCTGTACCGTACTCCCTTGCATTCTAGTATAGTCTTCTCGAAGAACTCTCCGAGGATCCCTGCTACTTCGCTGGGAGACTTGTCTCCCGGTGCTAGTATAGCGTACGCTATACTGGATCCCTTGAGAAGCTCTTCGGGTCCTACGATTACTTTAACGTACTCCCCGTATACTTCATCACTGAATAGTCTAACGCCAACTGCCAGCTTCAACGGGATTCTCAGGTAGTTCTTTGAACCGTACACCATGAAGGCTCCTCGTGGAAGGTACTCGCCTGAAGGAGGTGTCTTCGAGACCTGGCTCCCGGGAACCCAGAATACCTCTATGTAGCTGAATCCGGCTTTCCAGGCTTTCGAGTAGCATGCAGCTATACAGGCTGCATCAACTACATCCTCGATTGAGTGTCTCCCACTGCTCTTTAAGACTACTGCTGAACCCCCGTGTACGTCAGCGTGGATAAAGACGTCGCTTTCACCCAGGTATTTTCTAACGATTACTTCATTCTGGGATTGATCCCTGCCCCCGATAGCTAGGAGGCCGCTTCTAGTGTAAAGCCAGTGGAATCTCTCATACCAGAAGACTGGTGAGGGCTTCTCAATAGTCTTCTCCTCGTGGATAATGCTTCCAGAAGCCTCCTCCATCCTCCTCTTCATCTCCTCGAGTACTCCTGCTGCAACCTCAATCTTCTTCTTCAGCTCACCCTTCTTCTTCTCGAGTTCTATAACCTGTCTCCCGAGGTCCACGCGTAGTGACAGCTCTACTAGCTCTCCATCCAAGCTTACCGTGATAGCTCCTTTCTCCCTGGCTACACCTGCTACATGCCTGCACTCCCTGGTTATATAGTCCCATCCCTTCGCTTCCCTAGTGGAGCGTGCGCACTCTAATACCTCTTCTAGTAGAGTGTAGTTGCTGTATATTACTTGAAGCCTATGCTCTAGTTCCTCTAGTTCTCTACGGTATTCTGCAATCAGCTCCTCCTGCCTTCTAACTCTCTCCTCGGCTTCACGCAGAGCTCTGCTGGCCTCCTCAATCCTCCTCTGATGCTCTAGTAGAGCCTCGTACTCAGTGAAGTAGGCGTCTATAGCTGTATTCAAGTCTCCCGTGGTCTTCACACTCTTATCGTATACCTCGCTGAAGAGCAGTGGCTTGTAGGAGGTGTATAACTCGAGAGTGCTGTCACCGTAGACTAGGTAGCCGGCTCCTCTTCCAGCCTCGGATGCTAGCAACTCGTACTCGCTTGCCAGCCTCTCTAAATCCACTCTAGGTATGCTCTTAGGGTCAGTGTTCTTTACTTCCAGCAAGCCCGCTCTGTAGAGTAGCTCTTCAGCTATATAGCCTGGGAGACCCCATGCTGAAACTACTGTTCTAACAAGGTCTCTTCCAGCTTCCAGCTCTCTAAGCAACTGCTCTCTACTCCAGGGTGGTGGATTCTTGAGGGGTGGAGGCTTGTAGGCTTCTAGAGGCTTGATAACTCTATCCTTGAACTCGGTGAACTTTGTTGAGTACACTATTCTATCGCTTGTATCAGCGATAACCCATAAGCCTCTCGGCACGATCTCAATGTAGTGTCTTAGCACTACTCCCCTTAGAGTAGTCTCGAGCAGCAGGAGTCTCTCCCACCACGGCTGCTTAACTAGTGTTACTCTTGAATCTCTTACCCTGCTTCTCAGGAATCTTGTGAACGCATCGATCCCTTTTTCTTCAGGTATGCTCTGGGAGAAGTGTACTCTAACTCCTGGTTCAACCTTAATGTGCGTTAAGCCTTCAGTACACCTAGCCTTGAGAATCCAGTAGGATTTAGAGCGGTATATGTTGTCGATGAAGCATCCCTGGAGACTTCCCGCGTACCTGGACGCCCAAGCGTAGACGTCGAGGATATCCATGGATTTCTTAAGCACTTCAACCACCACTTCACTTAATTACCTCAATCCTGGATTATTATGATGGGATGCAGTACATGGATGTAGACGACAAGATATGGGCTTCAAGGCTTGCAGCCGGTGTAGCCTACGGCGTGGTAGTCTTCATTCTACTGTACTTCATGGATCCCATTAGAGCTACAGCTGTAGCCTGGAGCTTCTCGCCCATGGTGTATTATGCGACAATAGTATACGTCTACTTAAAGTACAGGCCTGCTAGGAAATGGCACTTGTATGTAACCGGCCTCTTAGAGTTCTACGCGTCATGGCTTGCAACAGTATTTGTGCTCTACGATCTCTTAAAGCCAGGCTAGAGTGTTACCATCCCCCTACTACTCCTATAGGAGTTTGCAGCGGCTGCAGGTATTAATATACTAATTGTTAATATGAGCCGAGTGGATTCCCTTAGTGTGAGCTGGTGATTAAGCCATGCTAGAGGAGTCCTCGTGCAGTAAGCCTATTATAGTAGTAGAGCACTTAGAGGAGGATTTCACACCCTGGATACTACTAGAGTACAGGCATCTATCATCTATTTACGGCTCACACTGCGTTTTCTTCACTAATATTCCTGGAAGATACTGTAAGCTGCTCTCAAAGTATGGTAGGCCTTTCCCTGAAAGCATAGTTGAAATGGTTGAGAAGGGGCTTGTAAAGCCGAGTGAACTATTAATCCTGGATCCTTCAAGCCCGAAGCCCCTAGCATATAGTGTTCTCGTCGAGAAGAGGTACGTGGTTATAGGGGGAATACTAGGCGACCACCCGCCTAGAGGAAGAACAAGAGAGCTTCTAACAAGCAGGCTGAGAGGGGTTGAAGCCTTCAATATCGGCGGGGGACAGTATAGTATTGATGGGGCAGTATACTACGTGCACTACATGTATACTCGTAAAGGCCTAGAAGGCTACAGCTACGTGGATGGAGTCACAATTGAGACACAGAACGGTGTGATACACCTACCCTACAGGTATCCTCTAGTTGATGGCAGGCCACTTATATCAAGCGAGCTAGTATACTACCTAACCTACAGGAGGTTGCCGGAGCACGTGTGGAAGGAGCTTAAGGATAACGGGTAGAAGACTGGAGGGAGCGTGAGTGGAAGACCTAGTGGTACTCGAGAAGCCCAGTTCCCCTCAGCTCCCAGACCTACTGAGGAAGGCTGTCAGGGAGGGCAGGCTTGTAATAGTGATAGGAGAGTGTAGTGTTGAATACGAGGGTAGAGGTGCATCAAGACTAGGAAGCGGTGAGAGAATCCTCGTGATAAAGCAGGATGGCTCAGTACTCCTCCACAGGCCCACCGGCTACTCACCTATCAACTGGCAGCCTAGTTCATCAACCATAGAGGTATGGAGCAGCGATGATACAGCACTAAGGGTACTCTCAGTGAGAAGTAAGCCTAGAGAAGTCCTGGATGTATCCTTCACGAGAGTAGACTTAGTGGTTATAGCTGGATTAAAGGATAAAGCTGAGTACACTATGTACCTTGATGAAGCTGAAATGAAGAGTATTATAGTCAGGCACCCTGAGATCGTGGAGCCGGGGTTCAGGGTGGTAGAAGACGAGAAGAAGCTTGAGGCAGGGCAAGCCGATATATACGGGCTGGATAAGAATGGAAACCCTGTTATAGTAGAGTTAAAGCGGGTGACGGCTTCAAGAGAAGCAGTACTCCAGCTCTACAGCTACGTTGAATCCTACGAGTCGAAGTATGGTAGGAGGCCCCGTGGAATACTGGTGGCTCCTTCATTCTCCCCTTCAGCTCTCGAAGCCCTCCACAGGCTTAAACTAGAGTATAAGCGTGTAGATCCAAGAGAGCTCTACAAGCTCGCAGTAGAGAAGGGGTTGAAGAAAAGCCTCTTCAAATATACTCGTAGAAGAGGGCTGGGGGAGAGTGGAGGGTAGCGCTGACACTATACTACTCTACAATACAACAGCATCATCCTACGACGAGTTGTACAGGGAGGAGCAGTACAGCAAGTACAGGGTGCTCGTAGAGCTCGCTGGAGAGAGAATTAGGGATGCTTTAATCCTTGATGTCGGCTGTGGAACTGGATTGCTCGCTGAGTACTTAAGGGATAGCAGGGCTGACACCTACTCCAGATACATATGCCTTGATCCAAGCGAGGGGATGCTGGCAAGACTCCTTGAAAAGAAGCTTGATCACCGAGTCATACCTATCGTAGCCTACGCTGAGGAATCCCCGCTAAAAGACTCAACCGTAGATCTAGTTCTCTCAATCACAGCATGGGGTAATATCAAGGGTAAAGAGAAGGCTCTAGGAGAGCTTCTAAGAGTCGCAAGGAGAGGCGGGTTGATCATTGTATCCAGCCACGCTAAGCATAAGGCGCCACCTCCCTCCATCTACAACCAGTGCTTCAGGCTTGTAGCAGTCCACATTGATGAATTCTACGCTTGCAGCTTATGACCCCCTGGATCCAGCTTCCGCGGGAGGTCTCACAGTAAATGCTTTAAAAAGCCCCATGCTTTTAATATTTAGAGCTACATTGAATAGCCTGTAGTGGTGGAGTACGTGAGCAACATGCAGAGGTATAGACCCCCTTCACCCCTAAAGATCTTGAAGAGTGCTGAAGGCCAGATAGTACTGGTTAGAGTTAAAGGCGGGCATGAGTACGTCGGCGTGCTGGATCTAATAGATAACACTATGAATATTGTTTTAAGCGATTGCACAGAGTACGATAACAACGGTAAACCATCATCAAGATACGGTAAGATAATAATTAGAGGAAGCCACGTAGAGTTCATAAGCACAAACTACGGGCAGGTAGCGCCGGATAAAGTAGCATTCTAGCTAAGCCAGCAGCCAGCTGAAAATCACTAGCAAATACCGCTAGCAGTGAACTTAAATAACCGATAGTTAGAGCTAGATACAGGTGATGAAAGCTCGCGTAGACTAGACTCAACATCCCCGTCTACTAGGATGGTGTAACTTGCCGGCAGGAGTATACTCCCTTGAAGACGGAGAGCGAAAAGCTTATTAACCCTGAGTTCTCCACATCGCTGAAATAATGGTGAGCGGAGTGGATTGCGAAAAGGAGGAGTAGACGTAATAGACTAGCTGTAGTAAAAGTCCCAGATACATAATGTTATAATATTCATCATAATACTCCTAGCAGCTGCTGCAACATGGGTTATTCCTGCCGGTGAATTCGAGCGTACAAAGGTGAATGGGAGGACTCTAGTAGTCCCAGGGACATTCCACTACGTTGAAAGGAGTCCTGTAGACCTCTGGGGGTCTTCACATCCATTATTAAAGGATTGAATGAGGCTTCATCAATAGTATTCTTCATACTGGTAATCGGCGGCCTCATAGGGATTGTTGAAGCATCAGGAGCTCTAACAGCAGGTCTCACAGCAGCAGCATTGAAAATGAAGGGTAGGGAGAAACTCTTCATTCCTGTGCTAATGCTGCTGTTCAGTCTTGGAGGCGCTGTATTCGGCATGTCAGAGGAGACTCTTGCATTCGTTCCCTTAATGATAGGGCTTGGTGTAGCTATGGGCTATGATAGAGTAGTAGGGATCTCAATATCGTTTGTGGGGGGCTTCAGCAGGCTTCGCTGGAGCATTCATGAATCCATTCACGATAGGAGTCGCGCAATCAGTAGCTGAGCTCCCGTTATTCTCAGGCATAGAGTTCAGACTCATTGTCTGGCTGGCTTTTACAGCTATAGCAATACACCATGTTCTATCCTATGCTTCATATGCTTCAAGAGTGAAGAGGGATCCAAAGGCTAGTATAGTAGCCGACATACCCTACGAGGAAGCCGGGCTCACCCAGGGAACCGGGGAGGTTAAGCTTTCTACACGCCAGAAGCTAGTGCTCTTAAGCTTCATGGCTACATTCGCAGTACTAGTATACGGTGTGCTAGAGTACGGGTGGTATATAGATGAGATCTCAGCTCTCTTCATGGCTAGCGCTATTGTCACAGGCTTTATTGCCAGAATGCACCCCAACGATATTGTAAAGTACTTCATAAAGGGAGCGGCGTCACTAACCTACGGTGCACTGCTTGTAGGATTCGCTAGAACTATAGCTGTTATTCTACGTGAAGGCAGGATACTGGATACAATAGTATACATGCTATTCCAGCCACTTACAGGAGTACCCCATGAACTATTCGGTGTAGGCGTCTTCCTAGTCCACATCGTACTAGACTTCGTCATATGCTCGGGGAGCGGGAAGGCTCTTGTCACAATGCCAGTTATGGTGCCTCTAGCAGACATTATAGGGGTTACAAGGCAGACGGTTGTACTCGCATACCAGTTTGGTGACGGAATAACCAACATGATCTACCCGACATGCGGTATAGTAATGGCTACAATAGCTATGGCTAAGATACCCTATGATAGATGGCTGAGGTATATTCTACCACTAGCAGTAAAACTATGGTTGACTGCAGCAGTATTCATATCTATAGCAGTGATCATCCGCCTCGGGCCATTCTAGTAGAGGTGGTAGAAGTGGTAGCAGTAGAAGAGAAAGTCCTCGAGAGGATCAGAGAGGAGAAGAATGATATCATCAAGATTCTCAGGGATCTAGTCGCTATTCCAACTCAGAATCCACCAGGCGAGAACTACGAGGAGTTCACTGCGAGAGCGAGAGAGTACTTGAGTGAGAGAGGCGTGAGAACAGAGATCGTGAGAATCCCTGATGACTACGCTAGGCAGTTCGTTGAGAATCCACGGGAGTACCCCAGGTTCATCCTGCTAGCAGAGCTCAAGAAAGGGAAAGCCTACAGTACACTTCAATGGACACTACGATGTAGTACCAGCGGGGGAGGGCTGGAGCGTCAACCCATTCTCCGGTGCAATCATCAATGGAAGACTCTACGGTAGAGGAGCCAGTGATATGAAGGGTGGTGTAGCAAGCATAATCAGCATGCTGAGGATTCTAAGCGAGTTCGAGGACCACCTGGATGTCGGGGTGAATGCCTCGCTAGTCCCCGATGAGGAGACAACCTCCATGGGGACAAAGTATCTTCTCCAGGAGAATCTTGTAGCAGCAGACTACGCTGTGATAGCTGAGCCGACATCCCTGAAGAGCATTGATATAGGCTGTAAGGGAGGTGTATGGTTGAAGATATGCGTTAAGGGGAGGATTGCACACGCTTCAAGGCCGTGGCTTGGTGAGAACGCATTCGAGAAGGGGGTTCAACTAGCATACATGATTCTCTCAGAGCTTAAACCCAGGATTACAGGGAGAGTATCTAGATACGATTTCCACGACCAGGAGTCTAGGAGAGCTACAATGGAGCTAGGCGGGTATGTTAAAGGCGGAGAGAAAATCAATGTAATCCCAGGTAGCTTCTGCTTCTCGATCGATCGAAGAGTACTACCAGATGAAGATACCCAGGAAGCCTACCGCGAGATAGCTGAATTCATAGAAGCTAAGAGCAAGGAGCTGGGAGTCTCATACGAAATCATTATCGAAGACATGGAGAACTCCTACGTCATGCAGGGTGGTGAAGAGTTCACTACGGCTCTCATGCAGGCTACAGAGAAAATCATCGGGGTGAAGCCTAGAGTCAGCGTTAAAACAGGCTTCACAGAAATGGCTCTCTTCGGCTCCAAGGGTATTAAAGCACTCACATTCGGTCCAGGAGATGAAAACCTAGCACACATCATAGACGAGTACATTGAGATCCAGCAGCTCTTAGATGCGATAGCAGTATACTCCCTACTCTTACTGAAGAACTCCCTCTAATCATGCAGTTAATCTATACTTTTTCCACATTCTCTAGTACTCTTCACTTGTATCAAGCGTATTTTGTAGTCTATTTTCAGCTGGTGTTAAACTTATTAGCATTTAATGGTTTCAACAAGTCTGGATGAAGATGTGGAGTAACTGGCTTGCAAAAGCTGAGAGATTCAGGAGGTATGCGAAAGAGGATTTAGAGAAAGGTAGATTTGACTCGGCAGCCTTCTACTCTCATCAGTCAGTTGAACTACTGCTAAAAGCCTTCTTAATTAAGTTAACTGGTGCTAGACCTCTAACTCGCTCGACATCCGAGCTACTGGCTATTCTTTCGAGAGCTCTCGATGGAAGAATACCTGAATCTGTTATTAGATGTTCTGAAGAACTAGAACAACACTACGTGCAGGCAAGGTATCCTGATGCAAGGATAAGTGAGTATAGGCGGTGGGAGGCTGAGAGAGCTATAGAATGCATGGAGGTTATCTGGAGTTATGTCCAGGGATATAATCTCACTGGTTGGAGAGATTAGAGCTGAGAGAGAAGCTGATTTTAGAAGGCTTCTCGAAGAGCTGTGTGGTAGAGCACTAGCTGTAGCTTTATTCGGCTCTAGAGCCCGTGGTGATAACACTCCTTTAAGCGACTGGGATCTACTAGCTGTAGTGGAGAGCGGCGAGTACAGGATTGAATCTACTAGTATAGGTCAAATCCTCTGGCTGCCTCTAGATAGAATTGAAGAAGTTCTCGGATGGTCTATGATAATTCTAGATGCTCTAGCTGATGCTAAACTTCTATGCGGTGATAGAGTAATCTTAGAGAAAGCTAGAGAGAAAGCCTTAGAATACATTAGAGAGAAGCGGTTAATAAGAACGAGAGCCGGCTGGATCCCCTCATACAATCCTCACTCTTGAAACTCTGCTCTTGAAAATACCCAGCTTATATAACTGTAGAGGCAGGTTAACTCCGAGCCCAGTGTAGTTGAGTTATTAAAGCGTAGAGAAGTGTATTAAACTACTAGAAGATAATTGAGAGGCTTATACAGCTGCTGAGCCAATAAGATACTCCATAGTGAGCCTAAAGCAGTATTAAATCTATTGTTAAAGCTAGAGGTAGCTGAACTACGGGTTAAAAATGCGAACCTAATGTAGAAGTGCTCGGAGGAATCTATTACTTAAAAACACAGCTATGGAGTGGCTGGAAGGAGTAAAATAAGCTTTAGGGTAGCTGCTATCAAAGAGGGGAGGGTTGCTGATGATTGAACTGGTGATCTCCTCGTAGAATAGTGTTATTAGCTGGAATGTATTATTACGTTATTGCCAGGAAATTCTGAGAGATGTAAATGGGATGGAGAATGGTGACTCTGAGAGTAAGATTAGTTAACCCTCAAACCGGTGTAGGTGTTGATGTAGATGCAGTGGTAGACTCGAGTAAAGCCTTCACTATAGTAGGCCCGGATATAGCTGAGAGACTACAATTACCCTTAATATTCGAGAGGAGGCCTGGTGGTGTAGGAGTCATCCAGGAGTCCTACGTGATAGTTGAGGTGGGCCGTGAGAGAGCGCTGACACGAGTCATCGTGGAGGATGGTGTTGAAGCCCCTGTTATAGGTGCTTCAGTAGTCGAGGCTTTAGGGCTCTCCTCTAAGCCGGACTCGCAGTCCAGTGAAGACTACTCTACTCTCAAGGGGTTTAAAGGCCGCAGGCTACCTGATGGTTGTTGAAACATGATGAAGGAACTTACTGCTGTTCTCACCGGGCTCTCAATGGAGAATCCTTTACTAGCAGCACTACTCGTATCGTTGTACGCTGCTCTCACTACAACTCTAGGCGGCATCCTCGTAGTACTCGCTAGAAAAGCTAGAGAGGGTAGGCTGGAAGCTCTCCTTGATGTTGGAATGGGTTTCAGCAGTGGAGTAATGATTGTTGCATCCTTCACGAGCCTCCTGCTTCCAGCAATAGATCTAGCAGGCCTCCCCACATCGCTTGCAGGCTTCACGCTTGGAGCACTCTTAATACACGTGGTTAACAAGCTCTCACCCCACGAGCATCTTGTGAGAGGCTATGAGGGTCCTGAAAGCCTTAGAAGAAAGATTAAAGCAGCCTGGCTTGTAGCGATAGCAGTGATAATTCATAATCTACCTGAAGGTATGGCTATAGGTGCTTCAACAGCCTACAGTATCCCGCTGGGTATTGCTACAGGCTTAGCTATAGGGCTACAGGACTTCCCTGAAGGACTTGCAGTCTCTCTCCCAGTATACGCTTCAACAGGGAGCTTTAAACTAGCGGTGGCTCTCGGAGCACTCAGCGGGTTAAGCGAGGTGGCTACAGCACTTATAGCAGTACTCGCAGCTGGAGGAGGAGCTGTAACCCTAGCACTAGTCCTAGCTTTCGCTGCAGGCGCAATGGTCTACGTGGTTAGCCATGAAGCACTCCCAGAAAGCCATAGGAGCGGGCATGAAGCTCATGCAACCCTAGGCTTCTTCATAGGCTTCCTCGTAATGCTATCACTTGACGTAGCCTTAAGCTAGATTCAACCAGCTACAGCTCCCCGACAGCCTCCCGTAGTTTCTCCATTCTGCTACGAGCTCTCCAACCCTCTAGAATATCCTCAATCACCCTCGTCTCAACAATATCAAATCCCCTATACTTTAAGGAGCCTTCTCGAGGTATCAGGATGGAAATTCTCCGCTTGAGAGGGTTGCTGGAGCATGATCCCCCCGCTCTAGGGTATCGTGTCATGTTCCAAGAGGTATCAGTGCTGGATTACGCAGCCGCCTCTTACAGCAGGTATTACACTTTCAACTCAGCATATTTCTCTACTACGCGCACAATCTTCTTCTTGAACTTGTTTTTAGAGAAAAACATGGACCTTATTCTGACGGCATCCTTCATTTTATCATAGCTGCTTATTGCATGCTTGATCACTTCAACAGCTTCACTAGTATTCAAGTATCCGTAACCGTACCTCCCGTACTCAACTATATCGTGCCATGGCCCCCCGCTTTTATGTACTACTGGTACTAGTCCCGCGCTCATCCCTTCAACAATAGATATTCCGAAATGCTCGTTGATCATTGAATGCAAGTAGATCTTTGCTGTGGATAGAATGCTCATCAACTTCTTATCGGAGGCGTCTGGTATCAGCTCAACATTCTTTAAGTCCTTCTCCTCCACCATGCTTTTTATCTTCTCATAGTATCTTCTGCTTTCCTTAGTACCGGACACTGAGCCTGCTATGTAGAAGAATGTATCCCTTAATCTCTCTGCAACCTCCACTATAAACTCATACCTCTTCTCGGGGGAGAATCTTCCAATAGACACCACGCTGGTCTCTCGCCTACCCTCCAGGCTTATGTATCTGTCGATATCCACGGGAGGATAGAGGACTAGTGCTTTACGATTGAGTGCCCTATAGATCACGGATGCTGAGAAACTAGAGTTTGTTAGTAGCACTGTACTGGTATGCCTCTTAGCGAGCTCTTTTTGAAGAAGATAGTAGGGGGTGAAGTATAGCCTCCAGAAGCCTCTCTCATACTTGTGGTGAGCCCACTCCCACAAGGTGAATACAGGGAAGTGCATGTACGTTATATCTGCGTTAGCGGCTAGAGCGTCTCCATGCGTGTTAACTACTAGATCAACCTGCCTCCTAAGACCTGGAATAATAAGTGATGTTAAAAGACGCTTGTAGATCGTGAAGCCTTTTACAGGTATTGAAACAGTTATCTCTTCATCCGGTTTAACCACACTCCCCCACCGCGATGATATCCTAGACCAGTCGGTCGGCTCAATAGTAGCCAGGATAACATGCCAGCCGCGCTCCACGAAGGCTTCAATGGTGGAAAGACAAAGCCTTTCCGCACCACCCAAGGTATTCAAGCCGTGGTGCACTACTGCTATCCTCACACATCTACACCTCTAACCTAATCCTCCATTTGAAGGATGCATCTAACCCATCCAGCTTAAATGAACTATACGGCGAGATTACCTCCAGGCAGCAACCCTCTCCACCAGCACCCCCAGTATCTCCAGTAAAGCTTCCAGGCATCACGGTGATTACTCTCTTCCCCCTCTAGATCAGTAGATTAAACCATTGAGATTTAATAATAGCATTCCTGTATGAAAACTATAGGATACAGTATATTTATGCTGCAGTCAGATCAGCTTTACCACATCTTTCTACCAGATTTCCAAATCTAATGAACATTTAAATTTTGTGAGGGGAACATATTATATTGAATTGAATGGAGTACTTGAAGTGGTGAGTAGGAATATGGTTGTATATAATGAACAGGAGATACATAGAAGAATATTCGATCTTGTCAGCCTCAGCATTAAGGAAGTTATCCCATTAATGGAGTGGAGTTTAGAAGGAGTGGGTAGAGTAGAGCTTCCATACGCTTCAAGGAGTACTCCTGATAAGCTCTATGTGTTTGAAACTAGCGTTAAGCTTAGAGAGGTGGAGAATACTGAGTGGATATTAAAGTTCTCTTTGAGTGGAAACGGCCTGCTTAAAATTAATGGTAAAGTTCATCAAGGTATAGACCCGTATCATAGTTTCACGTTTGTGAAGAGTGGCGAGCACTCAGTACGCTTAGAGGTTACACCTAGAAGCCTCTTCGGGGAAAACCCCTGGTCTATTACCTTTAATTACGCGCTTGCAGCAGCTGCAAACTGGAAGGGGATTTCACTTGGCATAGGAATGCTTGAAGCTTTAAAACTAGCGAGGAATGCTCAGGATTCATTGAAGACAGAACTTCTCCAGGCACTTTCAAAAGCTCTCTCGCTAATCGATATTGTCCCCACTATAAGGCAAGTAACAGCTGCACACGCATTATTCGAGAACCTTGAAAGTAGATGGGATAGAGGTTATATTACAAGCGTTTATGGTATACCAGTTCTCCTTGGGATCTATAGGGATGTAGAGGATCCAGCAATCCTTGAAGCAGAAGTTCGCATTGAAGAAGCGTACAAAGTGTTCATAGAGGATCTCAAGAACCTTGCAGATAAGTACGGGAAAACAGGGGAGGTCATAGTATTCGGGCATGCCCACATCGATGCAGCATGGCTGTGGCCTTACAGTGAGACTCTCAGAAAGATTCCGAGAACGTTTGCTAACGTGCTAGCTTTATTCGAGCATGGATACGATCTTTCATTCGCGCAGAGTTCTGCACAATACTACAAGTGGCTTGAAGAACAGGATAAAAGCCTGTTCGAAGCTGTTGCAAGAAGAGTAAATGAGAAGCGGTGGATCCCTGTCGGAGGAATGTGGGTTGAACCGGATACAAACCTGGTTTCTGGGGAGTCTCTTGCAAGACAACTATTATACGGTCAATTATACTTCAAAGAGAAGTTTTCAAGAATAGCGAGGATAGGATGGCTCCCCGA
>JAPNUX010000002.1 GCA_026626905.1 Desulfurococcus sp. | reverse complement strand
AGCTTACTAGAGCTAGCTGAGCACTTAGAGGGGAGGATAAGAGAGCTTGGAGGAGAGCCAGCGTTCCCAGTGAACATTAGCATCAACCATATTGCAGCACACTACACTCCGATACCAGGTGATAGCAGCGTGATCCCCAATGACTCCGTTGTAAAAATAGATATAGGTGTCCATGTAGACGGCTTTATAGCTGATACGGCTGCAACAGTAGCTTTAAGCCCTGTCTACGAGGGGCTTGTGGAAGCATCGCGTAGAGCCCTAGAGAAGGTTGCAGAGGCAATCCACCCGGGGGTTAAGGCTAACGAGATAGGGAGGATTATCGAGGATACAGTTAAATCCATGGGGTTTAAGCCTGTGAGAAACCTTAGTGGTCACAGCATAGACTGGTATACTCTGCACGCCGGCCTCAGCATACCAAACTACGCTGACCTACTCTCTAGGTGGAGACTGGAGCCGGGGGTTTACGCTATTGAGCCTTTCGCATCAACTGGCGTGGGCTTGGTTGAAGAAGCAAGGGAGGTCACAATATACTCACTTAAGAAGAAGAATAGAATTCCATCGGAGGTTAGAGATATCTACGAGAAACTCTACGGTGAGAGAAGAACTCTACCATTCGCTGAGAGATGGCTCTACAAGTACACGAGGGATACACGGGCGGCTGTAAGCCAGCTAGCTAGAGCTGGTCTTACTCAATCCTACCCGGTGCTAGTTGAGAAGTCTAGAGGCATGGTCTCTCAGTTCGAGCATACATTCCTGGTACTCGAGAAGGAGGTTATTATAACCACTATTTAAATTCCTCTAAAGCACTCACAGATATCACGGCAAGCTGGTGGCAGTAGAATATGTGGTGAGACTGAATGAACGGGGATACATTATCCTTGATAGTCCAGATAGCCTGGCTGATCCTATTCGTGCTGATTCTAACAGGATTCAACCAGAAGATACAGATGAAGATCTGGGTTGCCGACATACGGATGAAGCTTAACTTCATTAGAAGTATTGTTGAAGAAGATAGAAGGAAGGTTAGAAGCATGCTCATGAATCTAGGATTGCAGGCACCCGAGGTCCTCGTGGATCGGTTAATGGAGTTCTTCACCATCGACCCCGTGGCTGTTGAACCCGTGGATATAATTAAGAGAATGGATCACTTGATTAGAACAAGTGATTCAACTGTGAAGGGGCTCGTCGAATCTAACCTAAAGCATATAGGCAGGTATGAGAGGAGTCTTGTCGAGACATCCATTATGATAGTAGGCGCTCTCTACATGCTGTACAAGGTGGTTAGACACTACCTTCTAATAGGTGAGAAGGAGAATAACTGGGTGTTGATAATGCAGCTGCAGATGCTAATGCCTCAGATACTGAGATACGTTAACGCCTACCATGAAGCATTCGAAGCCTTCTCTACAGGCAAGCCTATTGGTGATGGTGTAGGCCCGCTCATAGCATACCGGCTCATAGAGATGGGGGAGAAAGTATCCTCGAAAGTCTTAGATGAGACATCAGTAAGCGAGATCCGGTATAAGGATAGAAGGATATTCGTGGTTAAAGCCGAGGGGCCTGGAAGCAATGTAGGCCATCCTGGCGCAGTGATCAGTAAGCTCGTAGAGGAGCTTAACGGTGGAGTAGACCTCATAATAACTGTTGATGCAGCCCTCAAGCTGGAGGGTGAAGCAACAGGTTCTCTAGCTGAGGGTGTTGGCGCAGCTATAGGGGATCCAGGCCCGGAGAAAATAGCAATTGAGAGAGCAGCATCAAAGTATGGTATCCCTCTGAGGGCCCTCGTAGTGAAAATGGAGCTTCGCGAAGCTATAACCACGATGCGCAAGGAGATATTCGACAGCGTTGAAGCAGCTTTAAAGTACATCGATAAGTTAATAGAGGAGAATACTAAGCCCAACTCCACAGTACTCGTCGCCGGTATAGGTAACACTATGGGTATACCAGGGTGACGAGTGTTGGATGAAAACACTCTCTATAATCTAGTACTACTCATTCTCCTCATAGTGTTCATTGTATACTTCTACTTTGAGGCCCGCTCGAGAAGGGAGAAGAGAGAAGAAAGCGTCACGAGAGTCCTATTACAGTGCGTTAACTGCGGCTTTAAGCTGGAAAGAGACTTCGAGGCAGGAGACTACATTGGATTAGAGCGGGGTAAGTGCCCGAAGTGCGGTGGAACTCTCAAGATCAGAGGCATATATGCAGTCGAGAAAAGCAGAGTTCTCTCCAGCCATAAACCTGAAGGTAGCTTCAAGCAGGCCTTCATTAAATACCCTTCTGTGAAGTCAAGCGAGGAAACGCTTTAAAACCCCTCTACCGTAATAGTGTAGCTTGGCACCCGACCCGGCCATAGTGGCCGGGCAACACCCGGTCTCGTATCGAACCCGGAAGTTAAGCCGGCCACGTCAGAACGGCCGTGAGGTCCGAGAGGCCTCGCAGCCGTTCTGAGCTGGGATCGGGTGCCGTTTCTAATCAAAATAGCAGTGTATCAAGTACTCCTGCTCGAGCCTGCTGCATCGTTGATGTCGCTGGGAGATTTAAAGAAGACGGGGAGTATTGCATCTACCGGGGGTGCTTGTGGCTAAACAATACTATGCACGGGATTCCGTGAGAGTTAAAATCATTGAGGTGGAGGGTAAGAAGCTTGTAGGTGTTGAGGTATCGCTACCCAACAGTCCTCCACTAATAGTCCTGGCTGGAGAGAAAGGTTTCGCTATGTGTGGGCTCCTCAATATTAGTGTAGTTGAGAAGCTTAGAGTAGCTGCTGTTAGGGTTCCGGGTGTAAGCTCACTGGAGGAGCTACTGGATGGACGGATAGCTGATGCTACAAGCACAGCTAGATCACTCGGTTTAACTGAAGGCAGCAGGTTGAGGGATGTTATCCACGCGCTCTAGGTGGGGTCTGTGGGTAGAGTTAAAATCATAGTGACACTTGGGCCTAGCAGCATTGAGTATGATGTAGTTAAGAGAATGGTTAAGGAGGGGGCTTCAGGTGTTAGAATAAACTGTGCTCACGGTGATGAGAAATCATGGATGGAGTACGCTAGAATCGCTAGGGATGTTGCAGCCGAGCTGGATACAGTTGTCCCGTTAATACTTGACACGCCGGGCCCGCAGGCGAGAAGCGGTGACTTCACAGAGTTTACAGTAAACCGTGGTGACACAGTAGTCTTCACTCTCAACCGCGATGGGCAGGGAGAGAAGAATATATGGCTACCCATGAAGGCATTCTACACTACAGTTTCAATAGGAGACACGCTGCTATACGGTGACGGCGAGCTATCCTTCCGCGTAGTGGATGTTGAGGATAGTGCTGTTAGAGCAGTAGCATTAAACTCCGGGGTAGCGAAGCCCAGAAAGAAAGTAGTCGTAGAGGGGAAGGAGTACGAGGCATCTTTTCCAGGCGAGGTGGATAAGAGGGTATTCAAGTTTGCTGCAGATGTTAAAGCCAGCTTCATAGCTTTAAGCTACGTGAAGAAGCGTAGGGATGTAGAGATAGCTAGAGACCTCCTCGCCATGCATGGATGGACACCGGGGCTTATAGCGAAGATTGAGACTAGAAGCGGCTTCATCAACATGAGGGATATACTTGAAGTCGCTGATGGTTTAATTGTAGCGAGAGGGGATCTTGGATTACACTTCCCTCTCGAGGAGATCCCGCTGATTCAAGAGCAGATAGTTAGAGAGGTAGTGAAGCAGGGAAAGATCGTTATAGTGGCTACTGAAGTACTTGAATCCATGGTTAATAATCCAAGGCCTAGTAGAAGCGATGTAGTCGACCTCTACAACTCAGTATTCAACCTGGTAGATGCAGTTCTACTAACTAATGAAACAGCTATAGGCAGGTATCCTGTTGAAGCCGTTAAATGGGCTAAGAGGATAATAGAGAAAGCCGAGCTAGGGTTATCGAGGAGTATTGTAAACGAGTACAGAAGCTTTATCCCAGTGAGAGATCTATTGGAGAAGTATGTTCAGGGATTAATCTTGCTGAGCGAGAGTATTGGAGGAGTGATAGTAGACTTCAGTAGAACAGGGCGTGTGCCAACACTACTCTCCAAGCTTAGACCTCAAACCTCAGTGTATATCGGTGTGAGCGATAAACTACTAGCTGAGAAGCTTACACTAAGATACGGGTTGAACGTTATTGAGATGTCAAAGATTCTTCCAGCTGAAAGTGACTATGAGAGAGGGGTAGCTAGATTACGAGAGCTACTAGTAGAGACAGGCCGCTTAAAGCCTGGAGACATAGTTATTGAAACTTACGCGAGGCCGCATATCAATGTGCACGAGATAAGAATAAGCCAGGTCATGTAGTCTTCTCCATGATGTTGAAAATAAAGCCGCCGGCGGGATTTGAACCCGCGTCCACCGGCTGTCCAGCGACTTCGGCTTGACAAGCCGTTACGAGGCCGGCGCTCCACCGGGCTGAGCTACGGCGGCTTTTCAAGGCTTTATTGAGTATTCTAAGGGAGCTTAAAATGTATTCTAGCTGCCGGGAGTAATGTATCAGCTCACTTGAGCTACATGTTCATCCGCAGGCTGGCAGCTTAATTAAGATATATACGGAATTAAGGTCTTCGTGGTAGTCTTGCAAGAGAAGCATGGATTGTATGACCCACTGGAGTTGTATTCGAGGCTTGAACCGGTAGTTGCACCTTATGTAGGCGGGGAGCAGTATAGGAGGTACTATAGATTCCGCCGTGATAGATGGTATGGCGGTATAATCACAGGGGATACAGTAGGCTGTAATCTCCGCTGTGGATTCTGCTGGGCATACTACTTTACATGGGGTGGTTTCTCCAAGGGGGAACTGTATAGTCCCCTCCAAGCCGTGGAAATTTTAACTTCGCTAGCTAGAAGGCATGGTATAAACCGTATACGGTTGAGTGGTGGTGAGCCTACACTAGGGTTTGATCACCTGATTAAAGTGATAGAGCTTATCACGAGCAGAGGATACCACTTCATTCTAGAAACTAATGGAGTAGTCATAGGCTCCCGGGAGGAGTATGCACGTAGACTAGCAAGCTTCCATGGTGCTGGAGTAAGTGTTAGAGTATCTATAAAGGGGACAAGCCCACAGGAGTTCGTAATGCTAACTAGAGCAGAGCCACGTGCATGGGGATTCCAGTTGAAGGCGATTAAACTACTAGTTGAATACGGGCTTGAACCAGGCGAGGAGGTTTACCCGGCTGTAATGCTAAGCTTCACTGATAGTAAGGGTGTTGAGAGAATAAAGCGAGTACTTAGAGCAATACATCCAAGGCTAGCTGAAAGCATTGACCCTGAGTACGTTATACTGTACCCGCATGTAGTGAACCTGCTTAAGACTACTGGGTTAAAGCCTCTTGTAGCCTTTAAGCCCGACGAGTTACCCTCAGAGCTCATATGACCTAGCGGTAGAAGGCTTCGAGCTCCCTGTAAAGCTTTTCACGCCAGCTGGTAGTGCCTAGCCTTCCATGCACGTACGAGATTGTTTGAACTAGGCCGGCTCCAGCGCTGAAGGAAGCTACAATTAAGCCTTGAAGACACTGCCTGCTAATGCTGCAAGTCCTACACCAAGCCCCTCCCTTAAGACACATGTTTTTTGATGCTAGCTTCCCCGTGAGACCTAGATAATATCTAGCAAAGCGGGTTAAGTGTCTATCGCCAGGCGCGACCATTGATGAAGCACCAGTGAATAGTATTATGGCATCAGCTATCTTCGGACCCACACCTTTAATGCTAAGCAAGCGTTTTCTCAGAGTCTCCAGGCTTACCTCGCCTACTTTCAAGACAACATCTCGTAGCTCGGGGAGAATTCTAGCCAGGAGTCTGGGTTGAGGACTGGTGAGTTTTTCCGCGGTTGAAGCAGCCTCCACGAGTAGCGAGCTCTCTTTTAGATCTAAGCCCCCAAATATCAGTTTCATCCACCTTCTAACGTTACCTGCATAGCTGGTATTAGCTGAGAGAACTACAGCCGATGAGACCAGTATTCTATCCACGGGCTCTAAGGCAGCAGCGATCCTAAGCCCCGGATACAACTCAAGAAGCCAGTTGAACCCTGAGTCTCTAAGGATTGATATGCAGTCACTCCAGCACCATAATCCCCCAATACCATGCAGGAGCCGGTGGGAGCATCCATCTCCACTACAACATAATTCCCCACCCTGTTGAACCAGTAGGTGCTTAAACCCTATTCTCCTAACCCAGTATCCAGGCTTCTCGAAATCGTATATGCTTGAGAGGAAGCTGGGATACATGGTTAAATCGAGATTAAAGTCTTCTCCAACACTCACGCAGAGCGCTGGCATAGCGAATCACAGGTGCAGATGTAATCCTCTCCATGATGAGATTAAACTCTGCCTCAAATAATGCTTCTAGAAGCATTATCTTGCATACCGGCTCCCCGGTAGATTAACCGGAGGTTTTCTCGGATAACCTCTACTCGAGGAATAAACTAAATTAAAGAAGTATGTGGAGGCTGGAGGAAGTGGAGTAAAAATGTAGCCATGTTAAACTTATAATGCTTTAAGCATCGATTCAGCCATCTCCTTCATTACATTGTAGGGGTCCTTGGCTTTCACTATACCTGATGCTACCAGAACCCCCATGGTGCCTAGTTTTACAGCCATGTATGCGTCTTCACCTGTTGTTATGCCAGCTCCAGTTAGAATCACGGTTTTCTCGTTGACACGTCTAATCATCTTCACGCTGTTTGTCACAACCTCTGGTTTAGCCTTGCTAACACTTACACCGCTCCCTATGAGCTCAGGGGGTTCTACTGCAACATAGCTGGGTTCTAAGACTGCTACAGCAGCACCTGTCTCAGGGGTATCAGCGCAGACCAAGGTTTCCAAGCCAAGGCTTCTAGCTTTCGCCACTAAGTAGTTTATCTCGGATATTCTAAGCTTGTGCTCACTGTGATTAATGATTACTCCTTGAACACCAGCCTCCTTTAGTCCTTCAAGCGGCATAAAGCCTGTGATAGCACCTGGCTCAAGAGGGTCAGCGTGCTGAGCGAATACTTTCACGCTACTTCCTTCAACTATCTCCTTAATTCTCCTTATCTCTGTGAATGGTGGTGCTAGTATGATATCCACACCTGTCTCACGCCACACTCTTACAGCATCCCTTGCTATCCTGTACGCGTTCTCGCCGAAGCTATGGGGGTAGTATGCTTTGAAGTTGACTGCTAGAATAGGTTTAGCCATGTGACTTCCTCCTCATTAACATGTATGAGTTATAGATGGGAAAAAAGTCTCGAGGAGACTAATCGTGAGATTCTAGCATCTCGCTGTGTCTCTTAATTACCTTATAGGCTTCTTCAGACTTAACGAACCTATCCTTCAGCTTCTCTAGTACCTGTGGTAGTGTCGTGTACTCCATTTCCTCAGGTCCAAGCCTGTGCGGCATGAATGGGCCGTGTCTCCTCATGTAGTCGGCGATAGTCTGTGCCAGCCTCCTAGCTTCATCGAATGCTACATCATCGAAGAGGTCGGCTGGACCGATCAGCCTGCCGTTAGAGATGTTCCATCCAAGTGCTATGATTCTCGGAGGCCCATCGAAGCGTGTGACTCTAGCGTACCTCATTGGAACAGGCATTAGAGGGCCGTGATGACTGCCTCTCATCCATCCAGCAACTAGGTGCGGGAAGCTGAAGGGTTCTAGGACTTCTCCTAGAGCCGGGAGGCCATGCTGTGCTCTCACGATTGCAACTGGATCATCCTTACCAACGTACTTGCCAGCCATGAGGTTTAATCTCTCAACGCTGACTACTGCAGCTAGCAGGTTATCACTCTTCCTGTACACTCTTCTCACAATGTACCTGCCGGGGGTACCGATTAAGGCTAGTATATCGTACATCTCCTCCGGAGACTTTAGAAGAACGCTTCTACCCTCGAATACATCGAATATCTCGAAGACGAATCCGTCATGCATGTTTGGATCAATCACTAGTCCAGCCGTGTTGAATGGATCTGCGAATATCCTGAAGATAGGTAGGTTGAATGCACCAGGCTCAGTTTTATCAGCGTGGAACGTGACAACAGGCTCAGACTTCCTCTCCTCCATCTCAAGCTCTGCTACACCAGGCCCCATACCTCTAACGTTGCCTGAGAAAGCTTCTGATAGAAGGTCCTGGCCGGCTGCATACAGCTTCAACTCGCGTGCAACCTTAGCAGCAGCCTGGAATGCATCCCATGCTAGCCCATGGATATCAGGGTGGTCTGTTCCCTTGGTATGAGTCATTATCAATTGAATATCGTCGCCGACGTGCGTGACGTAGAAGTCAATTATAATCCCCTTCTGCTTAGCCTCAGAGAGCACTTTTGTAGCAGCAGCTAGCTGGTCGGGGTGTGGCATGTAGTGGCCTGCGATACTTCCTAAGTCCGCTTTAATAACAGAGAGAGTTACCTTCATGTTCATGCACCCATCAATATTGAATTGAATGGTTAAACCCTTAATAAACCTTACCCTGAGTAAAACGCCTGAACTTTTAAATATCCAATTAAATTAGTGTTAAGCTGGAAGGAAGTACTCTCCTCGAAGCCTCTGCTCTCTATCCATTACTGAGCCAGGCTTGTTTATCCTCGGCCTTCCGCTTTCACTATCTCTTCTAACAGTTACATCCAGTTCCTTTAAGAGAAGGTTTAGTCCCTCCTTCACGTTCACTGGCTGGTATGCATGGCCGTGGAGACCTGGCTCCCCGAGGAAGACTATCACTCTGTCAGCAATATAGCTTTGCATAAGGAGGTCGTGTTCTACAACGAGAGCACTCTTCCCTTTCTCCTCAACTATTCTCCTTATAGTTCTTGCAATACTAATTCTCTCTTCAACATCTAGATAAGCTGACGGCTCGTCAAGGAAGTAGAGGTCGGCTTCTCTAGCTAGAGAGACTGCTACAGCAAGCTTCTGTAGTTCTCCCCCGCTTAACTCATCTACTCTTCTATCCAGCAGCTTATTCAATCCTAACCTTCTCACCAGCTCATGGTAGATCCAGGATGAAGGGTCTAGGGTTTGAGGTGACGCGCTCTTCAAGTTCCCTGCAACACTCTCCTCACTGAAGATTCTTGGTGAAAGCTCCTGGGGCTTCAAGCTTACTTTTCCAGCTGAGATTAAAACCATTCCCTCCTGCGGCTCTAGTTCCCCGCTTAAAAGCTTGATTAGCGTAGTCTTCCCTATCCCGTTTGGCCCTAGGATTCCTAGTACCTCCCCAGCATGCACGTCGCCTGGCTCGACTACAAGCTTGAAGCCAGAGCTACCGTACTGGAATACCATTGAATCCCACTTGAGTATCGGGTAGGATTCCGGGGTAACCTGCTTCTCCTGAGCCTGTATTCTAAACTTTATTTCATCTTCTCTTATCCTCATGTTTTCTGCCGGCAGGTATCCTTTCAGGTAGTGGTTTACTCCTACTCTCGTTCCATAAGGCTTGGAGACAATACCGTATACTCCTGGCTCCCCGTATACTACGACAATATTGTCGCTTATGTAGTCGAGGATCATTAAATCGTGTTCAACGACTACTACGTAGTTCTTAGAGGGCTCACTGAACTCTCTAATGGTATTTGCCACTCTTATCCTCTCCCTTATATCCAGGTAGCTACATGGCTCGTCGAAGAAGAATGCATTCCCATTCCTCGATAGAGTTGCAGCTACAAGGAATTTCTGTAGCTCCCCACCGCTTAGCTCGCTTACCTTACGGTCTAGTAGGTTGGTTAACCCTAGCTTCTCCACTAGCTCGCGTCCTAAGCCTCTTTCATCTACTTTACTCAGCAGTTCTCTCACAGTGCTTTTTAACAGCCTTTTAGCAGCCTCAATATACTGTGGTTTAACTACAGCTTTAATATCGCCGTTTGCAAGCTTAGTAAAGTATGATTGTAGCTCTGTCCCCCTGAAGTACCTTATTATTTCATCCCAGTCTGGTGGATCCATGTATCTCCCTAGGTTAGGCTTCACCTGCCCGGAAAGTATTTTCACGCTAGTGGATTTTCCAGCACCGTTTCTCCCGATTACCCCTAGAATACCTCCGATGCGTGGTGCTGGTAGATTATATAGCTTGAACATATTGGCTCCGTACCTGTGCACTAGTGTTTTCTCGAGCTCGTCGGGTAGGTTCACGATTGATAGAGCATTGAAAGGACACTTCTTAACGCATATACCGCATCCGATGCAGGTCTCCTCGTATACTACTACATACTTACCGTCACTACTCAACTCTATAGCCTTCTTCTTCCTCCCCCTGTTGACAGGGCAGAACCTAATACACTCCAGGCTACACTTATCCGGCTTACAGTAGCTTCTATCTACTATGGCGACTCTAACCAAGGCTGACACCTCTCCTCGTAAGCAGTTCTTCAATCATGTTAACCAGGGTTACCGGTATTTTTCTTTCTCGCAATGCATCCTCTCAGGTTGTACCTGGCTGCAGGGTTTAGTGCCTTCCTCCTATAGTTGAAATAGTTGAGCCAAGCACTATTAAAGCACCTCCCACTAGGTCTCCTACTCCAAGGCTTTCTCCCAGCAGCATGCTGCCGAGAAGGGCTGTGAAGACAGGGATTAAGTTCGCGAAGGGGGCGGCTATAGCAGGGCCCACTAGTGAAACTCCTTTATTCCAAGCGTAGTAGCCTAAAGCCCCTGTTGCAACAGCAATCCAGAGGAGGGCTAAGAGAACCTCTGGTTTCAGCATGATCTCGAGCTTCGTGTAGATTAATGGTGAGGCAGTAAGCCCTAGTAGGGGTGCTGTTAGAACTATTGAAGCATACGTTAATGCTGCTTGATCTCCTCCAGGATAGAACTTGCCTTGGAGGACAGTGTAAACCGCCCATATAACCCCTGTTGAAACCCCTAGGCTTAAACCCAGTATATCGCTGCTGGAGGCTGCTGCTCCTTTAAGCGTGAAAAGCAGGATGACGCCTAGTACTGAGAGAGTGGATCCAGCAACCTGTAGTCTGCTTGGTTTTTCAAGGCCTATTAGAGCGGAGAATATTAGGATTAATGCAGGCGTGAAGCCGTATGCTAATCCTACAAGTGACGCTTGCGTTAACGCTAGGGACTCGTAGAGGACGATGTTGAAGAGTACCATGCCTGTTAAACCCAGTATCAGCGTCTTCACGCTGATATAGCGTTTCACCCCCCATATAACACTCCACCCGAGTATTAGAGGGTAGAAGGGCATTGCCAGAAGCCACCTGAGAGCAGTTACAGTCACCGGGTCTAAGACCCCGCCTAGTACTCTCCCAGCAATGTTGTTAGTACTCCACAGGAAATGGCAGAGAACCAGCATTAAAACCCCCTGCATAGTCCTCTTAGATTTCATCCCAGCCCACCTAGCGAGCTTTTAAGACTCCACTGGTACTAAGCTACTTTAACTAACCTAACCACTCTTGAGACTCTGCAGTTAATAAGGTCTACTTGGATCAAGCTGGTTGAGATGATGAGTGGTGACGGCTCCGAAAACCTGTAATGTGGAGACCATGCAAGCTGAAGCCTTGTAGTCTTAATCTAATTCCTCGGTTCCCTCTTCTTCTTGTGCCAGCTCCTCTAGAAGCACCTCGTAGTACTCTCTAAGCATCTCTCTTTCCTCCTGTGAGAGCCTTGCTTCCCCTGCCTCAGTTGCCTGAGCAGTTGAAACCCGTTTGCTTGCATCCACGTGAAACTTCACTTTGTGTTCTCTTCTATCTTTAACTTCTACTTCATAACCGCATCTATTACACTTAAGAATAATCTTCCTTCCCTTCTTAACAGGTACGAGTGGCCCTCCGCATCTAGGGCAGAATTCAACCAATAAGCCTCACCGCTGCTACCCTTGGATTAAACCTATTAAACTGGTGTTATACCAGGTTATAAGTTTTTCATTCAGCCTCCACAGTGAAGGTGGACTCGACCCCCTGGATATTTAAAAACCCAGGTGCATGGAGATCGTGATTGTGTGGGAGGTGTAGTCGTAGTGAAGCCGTGGCTAGAGGAAGAATGGGAAGAAGAGGAGTGGGAGGAAGAAGAGTGGGAAGAGGAATGGGAGGAGGAAGAGTGGTAGGCTAGCGGAATGCTCTAGGTTTTTTCAAAGCATCCTGCAGGAACGCCCTAAATACTAGCTGCGTGCTATATCATCTCAAGTAATGCATGAAGGTTTTTCACGAGGGGTGTGAAATCACTGACCCCTACCTGCTCAAGCTTCTTGAGAGGCTTGCAGTACTCTCCATTGATACTAGCCTGCCAGCCGGGTTCTACAGGCGGCTCCTCAGCTAGCTCAACTAGGTAGTACTCGAGGCTTCCCTCAAATAGGTCTCTAGCCTTAGAGAGAGCTTTGGAGATCTGAGTGTACCCTGTGGAGAGCATTAAGAGTAGTAGCCCCTTATTCTTGAATCTCGAAAACTCCTTCTTGTATATTATGAAGTGAAGAGCACCTTGCACTATCTGTGGAATACTAGTCATGCTTAAAGGTATTATAGCTATAGTAACACCTGTTCTTTCGCCTAGTTCTTCGAGCTCCTCGTCTAGGCTGTTCTTCCTCCTACTGCAAACACTAATCCTTAAGTAAACGGTTTTCTCGAAGAGGGATATACGGTGGAATCCACCTGGGAGAGATTCAACTGTAATCGGCTGCATAATGCTCATTGCTCAGCCTGCTCTAACGCCGCCTTGCGTTTAGACTGAATAGCTATCAAGTGGGTCACATAGCCGGCTATCATGTTCCTCAGCTTCTTCGATGATGTATCCACCAGCCTTGAGACTACAGCCTTATTGTGCTGGAAGTCTCTTGTAAACAGCTCTGGATGCTTCTCCAATAGCTCGCGTGCAATCCTCTTAACAAGTCTTATTCTCACCTTACCCATTAAACTCACCTTTTAACGCTGAGATCAGGGGTATAGCATAGAGGATTTTTAAGCTTAGAGCTACTGGAATCGATCTACAGGCCTGCGAGTAAGCTGTTGATTCACTACTACCTCAGCCCCCGCTAGCTCTATCACATGCTACTTCACGCCTGCTAAGTGGGGTTTGAGAGTGCTGTATGCAAGCGTGGATGCTGACTCTGAATTAGAGAAGAAGCTCCTGTCTAGATGAAGAGGCCTACCTGGAGTCAGCTACACGTGTAGTGGTTATCCTAGCATGAAGTTTAATGCCAGTAGTATGGTGAAGCCTGTTAGAGGTACTGTGATATTATCGTCTATTCTCTCGTAGATCTCGAAGTGTTCTACTATGCTGGCTGCTACAGCTGAAATTAAGCCTGGCAGGCCTGCTAGATAGTAGCCTATTGGAGCGACTGTAGCTAGCATTGCTATATTACCATACCAAGATTTATTCCTCCCACCGTAGATCAAGTTTCTAACAATACCTGTCACTCCATCCCCGAAAGACATGAAGGCTACCGGTACAACCCCGTAAACCCAGTTATTGAAGAGCAGCCATGAGGACGTCATTACTACACCCCACATGATAATGAAGTGTACTTCATTAATGTTCTCTGGATCCTGAAACCAGTACATGAGTTTTCCCTTCTTATGGGGGAGGTAGGTTGCAGCAGCTAGGAGCACTATCATTGGTATGATAGTTACAGGTGTCTTGTACTCCAGTAGAGGAATCATTATGGATACTAACCCGCCTGCAAGAATATGTATAATCTTTCTATTATAGTATACCGCTTTATTATGGGGGACCCCATGCCTCCTCATCAAGTAGTATAAGTGTTTGGTTAAAGGGTGGACGACTACTATAACCCATGCGAGTAGTAGGAGTGTGTAGACACTCTCTTTTACTAGCACTTGGGGTTCGAGTGGAAGCATAGCTCTGTACACCACTTCGTACTGTTACCTTGTTACCAGCTGGTAGCTAAAATATTATAGAACTACAAGAGTGGAGTTGGCTTTAATAAAGCTAGGTATCAGTCTATAAAGGCTTGGCAAGCTATACGAGTATACTCATGGTGAACGACGTGGAGTACCGTGTCAAGGATTTATCCCTAGCCCCTCAAGGTGAAGCCAGGATCTCCTGGGCTGAACAGCATATGCCGGTTTTAATGCTTATTAGAAAGCGGTATGAGAGCTCGAAGCCTTTGAGGAATGTGAGAATTGGGGCTGTGCTCCATGTGACTAAGGAGACAGCTGTTCTAATGAAGGCCTTTATTGATGCAGGAGCTGAAGTAGCATTAGCTGGAAGCAACCCGCTTTCAACACAAGATGACGTAGCAGCCGCTCTAGTAGAATACGGTGTCCACGTCTACGCGTGGAGGGGTCAGAGCAGTGATGAATACTACTGGTGTCTTGAGAGGATTATCGAGTGGAAGCCGGATATAGTGTTAGATGACGGGGCTGATCTCCACGCTTACCTGCATGAAAAGCACTTGGATACGGCTAGCAGAATCACCGGGGGGACTGAGGAGACTACAACCGGTGTCATAAGGCTTAAAGCCTTGGAGAGGGAAGGCTTATTAAGGTATCCTGTGATAGCCGTGAACAACGCTTACACAAAGCACATGTTCGACAACAGGTATGGGACAGGGCAGAGCACATTCGACGGGATCCTTAGGGCTACGAATATTCTTGTAGCCGGTAAGGTGGTAGTAGTCGCAGGCTACGGCTGGGTTGGCAAAGGTATAGCTGCAAGAGCAAGGGGGCTTGGAGCAAGGCGTGTTATAGTCACAGAGGTTAACCCTATCAGGGCGCTTGAAGCAGTATACGATGGCTTCGAGGTTATGCCGATGAGCGAGGCCGCTGAGGTAGGCGATGTATTCATAACGGCAACAGGTAATAAAGCGGTGATTAGGAGAGAGCACTTCGAGAAAATGAAGAATGGTGCTATACTAGCTAACGCAGGACACTTCAACGTAGAGATATGGATACCAGACCTCGAAGCCCTCTCCAAGGCTAAAAGGAATATACTCCCCAATGTAACTGAGTACGAGCTCTATGATGGGAGGAAGCTCTACTTGCTCGCGGAAGGCAGGCTAGTAAACCTTGTAGCTGCAGAAGGTCATCCCAGTGAAGTAATGGATATGAGCTTTGCAAACCAGTTTCTTGCATCACTATATCTGCTCGAGAATAAGGGTAGGCTGCCTGCAAGAGTCTTCAATCCACCAGTAGAGCTGGATGAAATGGTTGCTCGATTAAAACTTGAGTCAATGGGCGTGAGAATAGACTTCATGACAAGAGAGCAGGAGGAGTATACTGCTTCATGGAGGTATGGAACGTAGCAGGTTAAGGGGTCTCCATGGGCTTAAAAATACGAAGACCTGAGCCGAGAGAACTCTCAGAGCTAAGGTGGATAGCGAGACTTCAGTTTGGTGTTAGAGGCGAATTTATACCCGACTCGGTAGAGCTCGCTGTCAGCCCGAGCACAATGAAAGTAAGACATGTCATGCTAGGTGGCGTGAAATACCTGACTCTAAGAGCAGGAGACTACAGGTTTAACCTGCATGTAGCTTCAGGCAGAGTCCTTAACAAGATGCTCCCCTATCCAAAGCTGAGAGTCTACGTTAAACGAGACTACGCTGAATTCATAGCGGCTGGAGGCAACTTGTTCAGCCGGCATGTGTTGGCGGCAGATCCAGGTATACGGCCCGGCGATGAAGTTCTAGTAGTCTCACTGAGCGGGGATTTACTTGCTGTGGGAAGAGCTGTTCTCGCTGGACACGAGATGGTTTACTATAAAAGAGGCGAGGCTGTTAGAGTTAGAGAGGGAGTGATGGAAGGGTTAAGCAATGATATCATTCATTAAAACCTCTGATGTAGACCTTCGCTCACTAAAACAAGCGTTTCTAGTGACCGGCTACCAGGGCTTCGGGATGGTAGGGTATCTTACAACAAGACATATTGTAAGAGAGCTTAAGCTACGTAGAATAGGCTTCATAAAGACTAGGTATATGCCTGAATTCACATTCTATACTAGAGAGCATGGACTAGTATACCCCTTCGAAGTCTATGCTGGTGAAGCTGGTGGTAGAAGCCTGCTTGTAGTACTCCATAATGCAACACCTGTTGAAAGAGAGAGAACAATGTACGCTGAGTATCTAGCCTCATTCGCCAGGGAGCTGGGTGTTGAAGAGGTTGTTCTAGTAGGGGGTCTAGACCCCAGCTTAAGGGAAGGCAATGAGAAGTATAGGTGGATACCGATAGGCGAGACAAGCATTAAGCTTAATGCTAGGATACTCGAGGAGAGATACGTTATCGGGCCCCTCGCCTCAACTATGATGTTCATGCAGGCGTATGGATTAAAGGGTGCTACGATACTACCCTACACAGAGCTCTATAGACCTGATCCTAGAGCCAGCATAGTTGCCGTTGAAGTGTTAAGCGAGGTTCTCAACGTTAAGATAGGCACGTCAACTCTCGAAGAGGAAGCATTAATGATAGAAGCTATTGAGAGCGAGAAGGAGAAGATCGAGAAGGCTCTCGAGGAAGGAGAGAGGAGATCTCGTCTATCCTACATATAGCTGTAATATCCTCGACTCCTTTAACCTCTCTAAGTATTTCAGCATAGAGCTTTTTATCAAGCCATCCAGCCTCCACGAGTATTATTTTTACTGCCCCCTTCTTCTTCAATTCAGCGAGGAGCCTTCCAATATTCCTCGATGATATATCGCTTCTAGTGAACAAGGCTTCATGCTGGTAGAAGGGGTATGTTGACGACAACCCGGGAGGGATTAAGCCTAGCATCGGGTGGAGGAATAGTAGTGCTATTCTACTATCACTACCATACTTTTCTTCGAGTACAGCATACTCCACCTGGCTTGTATAGGGTTTCCTGTAAGCTGGGATAGCGATTACAATCTTGTTCTCGACGAGGTCTCCTATAGCCTCTCTAACTCTCCTCGAGGTGGCCTCTAAGCGTGGGTTACGGGTTGAAGAGCTATCAACTAGCATTAGAGCCCTGGCGTCAGGCTTGGATACAGGATTGTACTTCTCTAGTATACGCCTGTACTTAACAAGCACTTTAAAGGCCTCGCGGAGGCGGGGATGCCCTCTACTCTTATACTCGAGGAGCTCCCATAGCCTCCCCTCTCTGATAGCCTGTTTTACTCTTCTAAGCTCTTCTGCTAGAAGATGAAGATTGTGGAGTGCGATTAACCTTGTTCTCTCCTGCCTAGGCATCTCAAGTAGCTCTCTCACAGTATACCTGCTGCAGATAGGGCAGCTGCATGGAAGGTACTGGAGGTCCCTTATATTCCTCGTCCCTGTTTCAGTCATGTATCTATCGTCTCGAGCGTAGAGCACGTAGCTTGCTGAATCAAATAAGTCGCCGCCAGCAGCCACCAGGAATGGTATTATCATGGGGTGGCCGACTCCGAAAACATGGATTGGCTTTCCTGGTGGCAGCGTCATCCTAGCTAGGATTGTTGACTCCACGATTCCAGCATAACTGTACTTCTCGAGGAGGATTGTCGGGGATCCAAGAGCATATATACTATAGACTGGTAGCCTCCAAGCGAGAATAGATGATCTAACAACTAAATCCCTGTAAGGAAGCCCCTGGATTGGTAGAACCCATAGCTGGTCGCTATCAGATATTAATGGTGCAGCCTCCACTGCCCTCTTGTACGTCTCGTAAACGCTTTTAAGGGCTTCTTCATGGGATGCCATGCTACCTGTAGGCTTATCTAGTATTACTCCAATATCAACTCCTATATCCCTCTGATAGGAAACTATTGTTCTATTATCGACTTCTACATCCCCGTATACTAGAACCTGGTAGCCCCCGGAATCCGTCATTAATACTTTATCCCACTTTAAGGCTTCGTGAATAGACTCCACAGACCCTTTTCTCCTCTTGTAGAAGAGGTAAGCGTTTGTTACCACTCCGTTGAATCCCAGCTCCGCTAGGCTGTTTAAAGACACTTCTTGTCTCAACGGGTCTACAACGGGAAAAAGATAGGGGGTTTCAATACGCCCGTGCCTAGTGGTTAACCGTGCTATCCTCCCAGCTAGATCGTGTTCTCTCGGCTCGAAAAAACATTCCTTTATCCCTGCACAATCTTTCTCCTATACTCCATGTACTTCACGTAGATG
Organism: Desulfurococcus sp.; assembly: GCA_026626905.1. Lineage (NCBI taxonomy): Archaea > Thermoproteati > Thermoproteota > Thermoprotei > Desulfurococcales > Desulfurococcaceae > Desulfurococcus > Desulfurococcus sp. Next base: position 76,250 of record JAPNUX010000002.1, on the reverse strand, counting down.
CTGTGAAGGGTTTCAGCTATAGGGCCTGAGCCTATTACGCCCTCCTCGCTGATCCTGTAGCGCCCTTGGACTTCTACAACTCTAGCTTCAGGTATTACTTTAACCATGTGCTCTGGTATCCTCATCTCTCTTAAAACCCATTCCTTGAACTCCTCTGGATTGAATAACGGCTCCTCAAGTATCATTATCTCTGATATCCTCTCACCTTTGATTAAGACCTTTGGGATTCTACCTCCCTTCTCGTTGACAGCTCCTCTCAGCAGCAGGTTTAAGCCTGGATGGTCGAAGCCTACTAGTATCCCCTCATAGTATCTTCCATCGCTTAGTACTACACGGATCTTTTTATCCATCAACGAGGTAAGCTCGCTGACTAGTTTTCTCGACGCGTCAACCACAGACATCCTGCACCACCAATGCTTATTAAAGCCTAGGTATCTTTTTATCTTACCCTAGGCTAATTAGTGAAGCAGGTGTTTTAAACAGTGGTGGAGTACGAGTGTAGTATCAGTGAAATCCAGCAGCTGAGGGCTCCAAAAGTATACAGGCTGAAGGCTTCATGCGGGAGTGGATTGCTCATCGAGGTAGAACTACACGAAGAGGTAGTAGAGCAGCCTAGAGTAGATGATACAGTAGTTGAAGTATACGTGGGAGGCGATAGAGAGGCCTGCCTCGAGAAATATTTCTGTGCTCAGGGATACATTGTATCAAATACCATGCTGGGCGGCACCTATAGAACTGTGATATCTCTTCACGGGCTGCTAGTAGTAATCAGAAGCCCTGGCGAGCTAGGATTAAAACCCATGGATAAAGTCTACGTTGGCTTAACCTTTAAGTCTAAGCCAGGTTAGAAGAGAACTGGGAGTAATACTTTAGGTTATTCGAGCATGATTCTAGATAGAAGCCTCTAATTCAGCCGTGAACTAGAGTGAAGCGGGATAACTGTGTTTAGAAAATATATCGGTTGATCTGCACTTTACTTGCCTGTATTCATCCCGTAGGAGGTAGGATTATTCGGGCAGGCTATACGTGTTCTTGAAGCATGTTAACGAGCTGTGGGTGTGGCTTAAGAGTATTAGTGAATCCTTATAAAAAGGAGTGAGTATTGAGCTTGGTTATTCTTCCTCCTTCTTCTCTTCTTCGCCAGGCTTCTTGGTTTCTTCTTTCTTCTCGAGCTTGCTTGCAGCTATGACGTCATCTATTCTTAGTATTATTGTTGCGGCTTCTGTGCCAGCTTTAATAGCGTTGGCTATTACGCTGACAGGCTCTATAACACCCTTTTCCTTCATGTTCACGAGGTCTCCGGTTGAGAGGTCTACGCCAATGTGCTTTCCATCATCTCTCTCGTGGGCTGCTCTTAGATCCATCATGACGTCTATCGGGTCTAACCCGGCGTTCTCGATTAACGTGGTTACTAGTCCCTCTAGAGCTTTAGCGAAGGCTTCTACTGCCAGCTGCTCTCTACCCCCGATTCTAGTAGCCAGCTTTCTGATGCGTTTTGCTAGCTCGACCTCTACTGCTCCACCACCGGCCACGAACATTCCATCTCTTATAGCGTCAGCTGTAGATGAGAGAGCATCTCTCAGGCTTCTCTCAGCTTCATCTACAAGCCTCTCTAATCCACCTCTGATTACTATGCTTACAGCCCTCGGGTTCTTACATCCCTCAATGAACACCATCTTGTCTTCTCCAACCTTCCTCTCCTCTACTAGCTCAGCATAGCCTAGATCCTCGGGTGTTAGGTCGTCAATGTTGCTTACAATTCTGCCTCCGGTAGCTCTCTCAAGTTTCTCTAGGTCGCTTCTTTTTACTCTTCTTACTGCTAGTATTCCTTTCTTGGCGAGGAAGTGCTGGGCTACCTCGTCAATACCCTTCTGGCATACAACAACATTAGCACCAACACTAGCAATCTTATCAACCATCTTCATTAGTATCTCTTCCTCCTGCTGCAGGAACTTGTCGAGCTGCTCGGGATCGCTTATCCTTATCTCTGCATCGATCTCTGGTTTCTCTATTTCTAGTGGGGCGTCGAGGAGTACTATTCTAGCATTCTCTACTCTCCTCGGCATTCCCGGGTGAACAACCTCCTTATCTAGAACTATACCTGAAATCAGCATTGAGTCTAGTAGTGCTCCACCATACTTCTTGACTATCTGCACGTTGTCGAGGTCAACGTAGTACCTGTCGCCTCTCTTCTCCACAATCTGCTTTACTGCTTTAACAGCCATCTCAGCGAAGAACTCGCGGGCATCATGAACAGCTTTGCTTGTGAGAGAGGTTCTAGCAATCTTTTTCAATAGCTCCTCATCAGCTATGTTTAACGGCTCGGCTATCTCGCTGAGAGCCTTTAACGCCTCCTCCATAGCTATCCTGTAGCCGGAGATTATGACTGTCGGGTGGATGTTCTTGTTGAGTAGTTCTTCAGCATTCTTTAAGAGCTCGCCTGCAAATATAACTGCACGCTTTGTTCCATCTCCAACCTCACTATCCTGGCTCTTGGAGACCTGGACTAGCATTTTGGCTGCTGGATGCTGGATCTCAGCTTTATCAAGTATTGTTGCACCATCATTAGTTATAGTGACGTCTCCAAGAGCATCAACGAGCATTTTATCCATTCCTTTAGGCCCATAAGTAGTTTTAATCATTTCTGCAACAGCTCTAGCAGCGAGTAGATTAGCTCTTAACGCGTCTCTCCCCGCTGTCCGCTGCGTCCCCTCCTTTAATATCAGTACAGGTATACCAGTAGGCTCAGCTGCCATGGAGATCACCACTCGAGAGAATCCAGGGATATCTCATGTAAGGGCTTCTATATAAACTTTTCTATCATGACTGTTTAAATGATCACCATGTTGGCATTAGTCAACCTTTCAGCTTGAACTCCAAGGTCTCCTTAAGCAGATTTCCCTCTACAATACTCCACTCCTCAACTACGTAGTAGTCTCTAATAGCATCACTACTTAGAATTCTTTTAGCAGTACTTTCATCTTCGATGAGAACTAGCACGCTGCTCCCACGTACACGTGCACCTTTAACCCCTGGAATCCTGTAGAGGTGTAGTAGCACTGTGGCTATGCAGCTAGGGCACCCTTTGCTTTTAACTCTCATTATGAGTGTCCACACCACTAGACACCATTTTATGCCGAAGACTGGAATAGATATAAGTCTTTCTAGCAGAATATATACTTAGTAGTATTAGATGGTGAGTAAAGCTGAGTAAGGTCTTTGAGGCTGAAGAAGGCAGCGAGCTGCTTAGAGTACTCGAGGAGCTAGTTCAAAGTCTCTACGGGGAGCAGGGGGTTAAGCTACTCAAGCTTATCATTGAGAGAGGATACGTTGCTGAAGAACTCCTCACGCAGGATACTGGGATAAAATCTAATGAAGGCAGGAAGATCCTGCAGAAGATGTCGGAGGAGAATCTAGTTGTTCCCGGTAAGCTTAGAACAAAGGATGGAGTACTCCACATATGGAGGCTTAATGAGCCTGGAGTTAAAAGCGCCCTGCTCCTCAGGTTGAGGAAGACCCGTGAGAAGCTTGCCGCGAGACTACGCTTCGAGGAGGAGAATGCCACATACCAGTGTCCTAGGTGTGGTAGAAGGTATACACTTGAAGAGGCTTATGCAAGCGACTTCCTCTGCCCTAACGATGGTGAACTCCTCATTGAAGTAGATAGAGATAGAATTATAGAGGCCCTGAAGGAATCTATTAAGAGGGTTGACGAGTTAATCAGGAGGCTGGAACGGGTTTAAGATTGAAACCCGTCTACAAGTATATTGACGTATTCTCGGGGGCTGGGGGCTTCTCACTTGGATTCCACTTGACTGGTAGATTTAAGCCTCTACTAGCTGTGGATAGCTTTAAGCCAGCTGCCCAGACATATAAGGCTAACTTTCCTAGCACTATAGTCTTGAATGAAGATGTTAAGGATCTCAGCAGAGAGCTGATAGTAGAGCTCGTGGATCCAGGTGAAGTAGACTTAGTTATAGGTAGCCCTCCCTGCGAGCCTTTCACAGGAGCTAACCCTAGGCGCGAGAGAAACCCTGTGGATAGGCTTTACAGCGATCCTATGGGCCAGCTAACCCTCCACTTCATAAGGATACTAGGATACTTTAAGCCGAGGGTTTTCGTCATGGAGAATGTTCCAGCTATAACTGAAAACGGGCTACGCGACGCACTAGTATACGAGTTCAAGCGAGTCGGCTATAGCAGGGTATACTTCAACGTGCTGCTTGCTGAAGACCACGGGACTCCAAGCCACAGGAAGAGAGTCTTCATATCAAACGTTGAAATTAAGCCTGCTAGAACGAGGGAGAGAATTACTGTGAAGAAGGCTCTAGAAGGGCTCCCGCCGCCTGGACGCTGGCCTCCGAACCACGAGAGTCCACCAGAGCTCCCTTGGAGGAAGCTTAAGAGAGTCCAAAGGCTTAAATGGGGTGAGGCACTAGTATTCTACCAGGGTGCTAGAAGACTCCTTCCAAACCTAGTAAGACTTAACCCGGATACCATAGCGCCGACTGTTCTAGGCTCCTCGAGGTTCATCCATCCCTTCGAGAACCGGCTGCTGACTGTTAGAGAGCAGGCTAGATTAATGGGCTTCACAGATACATTCGTTTTTATAGGAGGAAGAGATGAGCAGTATAATATGGTTGGCGAGGCTGTCCCAGTCCCGTTAGCAAGAGCTATAGCCGGACACCTAGCTGAACTACTAGATAGCGGGGTGGCTTAGAGTGTACATGGCTCTCTACTTGCCCTCAAGTATCCAGAAACTCATGGACTTCATTAAAGCCGTGTATACTTCAAGCATCCTCGTACCGGTTGTAGTAAAACCTATTGGGGCAGCCGCGCAGATAGGAGTGCCGGAAGCCCATAAGCTGGCAATAAAGCTCGGCAGGCCCTTCATAGTTCTACCCGAAGTCAGAGATCTCCGCGGCGTGCTTGGATGCGAGAGAGTAGTCTACGTTAGCGAGGCTGGAAGAGAAGTAGGGGTAGAGGAGCTTATCGCTGGATCCGTGAGGACAGCTCTACTCCTGGGTTCAGGCGACCAGGAGCCTAGTGGAAGGGAGATTGAAGGCTTGGAGATCGCCTGGCCTAGAGGCGTGCCTAAAGGTATGCCGGTGACAGCGCTAGCAGGGATACTAGTATACGAGATATTAAGGATTAAGGGGTAGTGAAGTATTATTAAGCAGCGTGGAGTCTAAAGGCTAACATGGTGGTTACTCGTGAGCTTAAAGTTCAGGTTAACAGGACTAGCTAGAACGACACGTGAGACAGGGGAAGTATACGATGTAATAGTAGTAGGTGGAGGGCCAGCTGGGCTTACAGCAGCACTCTACAGTGCTAGATACGAGCTTAAAACTATAGTTGTAGCTAAACTACTCGGAGGAGCATTATCTGAGGCTCCATTAGTCGACGACTACATTGGTATCCCTGATACACCAGGCAATGACCTAGTAGACAAGTTTGTTAAACATGTAAGAAAGTATAACGTGCCGATAGTATCAGGCGAGGTAGTCAACGTCTTTAGGAAGCCTGAAGGCAGCCAGTGGTGCGTTGAGCTTAGTAGTGGTGAAGTCATATGCGGCTACGCTGTTATACTGGCAGTTGGAAGCGAGAAGAGGAGGCTCAATGTTCCCGGTGAGAGAGAGCTTGTCGGGAAGGGAGTCTCCTACTGTGCTACATGCGATGGCCCGCTCTTCAAGGGTAAAGTAGTAGCCGTAGTCGGCGGCGGTAACTCTGCTCTGACATCAGCACTATACCTTGCGAACATTGCATCCCACGTCTACCTTATACATAGAAGAGACTCCTTCCGTGCATTCAAGATATACGTGGATGCAGCCTTCAAGAATCCCAAGATAACAGTTCTAACCAACAAGGTTGTCAAGGAGGTAGTCGGTAGTGAAAGCCTTGAAGCTGTGAGATTAATGGATACGAAGACCATGGAGGAGACAGAGTTGAAAGTAAACGGTTTATTCGTGGAGATCGGGCTGGAACCCCCAGTAGAATTCTTCAAGAAGATAGGTTTAGAGCTCGACGAGACAGGTCGAGTCAAAGTAAACGTGGATAGAAGCACTAATCTACCAGGAGTATTTGTAGCAGGTGATGCTGCAGGCGGCCCCTACAAATACAGGTTCGAGCAGGTGATAACAGCAGCAGCCGATGGAGCTATAGCTGCAGACGCAGCCTTCAAGTACATTCTCGCAGTCAAAGGATCCAGCTGAAGCCTGCTAGGGCTTCCATGCTAGGACTTCATGCAAGTGTAACCACCTGAAGCTCAGTGATTCTAGAGATACCGCGGGAAACTATCCTTTGAAAGGAAGATGGTTTTTACAGAGTATACCAAGGCTCTCCGACAATATCTTTGATATACAGGCTGATAGAACACCTTCCTCAACCAGCCCTCTAAGGCTACCAGCATCTCCTCTACCCGCGCCACCAACAAAGAGCTCAAGTTGTAGTTTAATCCTGCAGGATTCAATGGAGATTAAGCAAGCATGTGAAAAACTATTAAAACCCTTTTACAAGTCATTAGAATACGCTTAGGGCCCGTAGCTCAGCCAGGTAGAGCGCCCGGCTCATAACCGGGTGGACCGGGGTTCGAATCCCCGCGGGCCCATCCTTCAAGCCATCCTCCAACCCTGGGGCTTGCAGGTAAGCCTAAACTACTGTAGACTATGGGATCTCCGTAATAGTAGTTCTTTTGAAAGCAATTTCTTTTCCGTGCCCCTAGGAATCTTTCCTTTTTATCTATGTTTTATCAACTTGATGAAGCTCTATGATGCTGGGCTTGAAGAAGCTTCATGACTCCTGTGCGACTAGAGTATGTGTGAATGAGGGGGTAAGATTCAATAATAGTAGTGTAGGGTCAAATGGTTACTGGTAGATTGATGGCTCCTGGTATGCTCTTTCCGGACGCCATTCACTACTGCGCAGCTTCTTCTTGGCTTTAACCTTCTCTACGGCTTCTAGGAGGTCCTTCATTACGACTTGCCTGCGGCCTGCACGTATAGCATTGTATCCTGCTTCTGTCACCACTGCTTTAATCTCTGCTCCAGTGAAGCCGTCGGTGAGCTTGGCTAGCACGTGGAAGTCTACGTCGCTGGCGAGCTTCATTCTACGAGTATGTATTCTGAATATCTCGATTCTCCCATTGTAGTCTGGGGGTGGTACTTCTATCAGTCTATCCAGCCTGCCCGGCCTCAGTATTGCTGGGTCTAGGATGTCTACTCTATTTGTTGCCGCTATAATCTTGACTTTATCAAGGGGCTTGAATCCATCTATCTCAGCTAGGAGCTGCATTAGGGTTCTCTGGACTTCTCTCTCACCGCTAGTGCCTATATCTATCCTCTTAGCTGCTATAGCATCGATTTCATCTATGAAGACTATTGAGGGGGCTTTCCTCCTAGCGAGGTCGAATAGCTCTCTAACTATTCTAGCTCCTTCACCAATGAACTTCTGGACTAGCTCGCTGCCGACTAGAGCTATGAAGGTTGCATTGGATTCCGAGGCGACTGCTTTAGCGAGCAGGGTTTTACCGCATCCAGGAGGCCCGTATAATAGTACTCCTTTAGGCGGCTCTATCCCTGTCTCCTCGAATAGCTCTGGGTGCTTGAGTGGTAGCTCTATTACTTCTCTCAGCTCTCTAATCTGCTCTGCTAGCCCGCCGATATCCTCGTATCTCACGCCAGGCTTCTCCACGACCTCCATTAACTGCACGTAAGTGTCTATATGGGATGGTAGTACTTCAACTATAACTGAGCCACGCTGGTTGAGGGCTACTCTCGCTCCTGGTTTAATGAGGCTTCTATCAACTCCTTCAGCAACTGGGACTATGAGGTTAGGGCCTGTCGAGCTCTTTACTACTACTCTACCATCCTCTAGAATATACTCGACGATACCTTCTATGAGGGGTGGTGAAATCATCTTCTCCAGCTCAGACTTATAGTAGTTCAGCTTCATTAAGAGTTTCTCGCGCTCTGCCTCCAGGAGTCTAACCTTTGATTCAAGATACCTTATGTAGTCCTCCTCGTTTAATGCTACATCTACTTCACTACTACTCTTATCCATTTCACTGCTCAAGGCTTAAACCCCTCTTCGATATGGCTTTATGAAACTAATTTAAACCGTAGAGCCATCTCTTCAAGGTAGCCATGGCTTAAGGCTCACCAGAGTAGATTTAATGGGTGAACCACACTTCTTGTTTAATGGTGCTGGCGATGCCCTGCTACTGTGAGATATGTGGTAGAGAAGTCGAGGACTGGGAGTGCAGGAAGGTTGTAGTTGAGGGCAGTGTGCTCAACGTGTGCCCTCAATGCTACAATAGGCTTGTAAGAGAGGGGAAGGCTAGACCCTTCATACCAGAGAAGAAGTCTCCGAGTACAGTAAGACAGCCTGTAAGAGGCATGCCGGTGAAACCAAAGCCGAAGATAAGCGAGGAGTACGAGGTTGTAGAAGACTATGCTAGGAGGATTAAGGAGGCTAGGGAGAGGCTCGGGTGGAGTCAGCAGGCGCTGGCTCAGAGAGTAGGTGAGAGTGAGGGTGTGATTAAGAGGATTGAGTCGGGGAGGCTTAAACCCGACCTGGATCTAGCTAGGAGGCTGGAGAAAGCTCTCGGAGTAAAACTGCTTGAGCCAGTTGTGGAGGAGAAGGTTGAAGCCCGCGGTAGCAGCGAGGATCTAACAATCGGTGATTTAATAAGGCTTAAACGAGAGTAGAGCTGGGTGGAGTATTGAGGGTAGCTGTAGCGCTACCTGGAAGGTACTGGGGTTTCCTAGAGGAGGAGCTTGGATTAGTGAAAACCCTCTATAGTAGTATAGAGCTTGTTTTAAAGATTGGAAAGCCTGTTCCTAAAACGTATATTTCAATGGATAAAATTGAGAAGCTTAAGAGCGTGGACTTCGACAAGCTGATTGTAATGGATAGGCTTAAGCCATCCCAGCTAGTGAACCTAACTAGGGAGTTGAAGAAGGATATCGTGGATAGAGTACTATTGATACTCGAAGTATTCGCTGAGCACGCTGGATCCAGGGAGGCTAAGCTACAGATAGAGCTAGCTAGACTCAGGTACAGCATGCCTTTAGTCAAGGAGGCTATAAGGTACGCTAAGATAGGCGAGCTCCACGGATTCCTCGGCGCCGGTAGGTACGGCTACGAGAAATACTACCTGATGCTGAAGAAGAAGGAGGCAAGGGTTAGACGAGAGCTAAGCGAGCTGAGAGCTATCCGCGAGCTTAGAAGGAGGCTTAGAGTTGAAGCAGGATTCCCCCATGTAGCTATAACAGGCTACACTTGCGCAGGGAAGACCAGCCTCTTTAACGCTTTAACAGGGTTGAGTAAGCCTGTCGGCCCGGAGCCTTTTACAACGCTAACACCTAAATCCAGTAGAGTCTCCTACAGGGATTTAACGTTTATTGTAACCGATACTGTCGGCTTCATAAGAGACCTGCCGCCCGAGGTTGTTGAAGCATTCTACGCTACACTAGAAGAAGTTAGCTCAGCTGACGTAGTAGTGAACGTGGTAGATGCCTCTAAGCCCTTGGAGAGGATAAGCGTGGAGCTGGAGACAACTAGAGGAGTGCTAGCTAGACTGGGAGTTCAGGGTAGACCTGTAATTATAGCTCTCAACAAGATAGACCTGCTAGGAGACTATACGAGCGTGGCTGGGAGTGTTGAGAAGCTACTGGGTGATAGAGAGGTATTAATCCCTGTCTCCTCACTTAAGAAGCTTAACTTAGATAAGCTAGTAGAAGAAATCTACCGTGTTGTTAAGAGGTAGAGCTATGAGAGTCTACGTTTTAAGATACGGTCATAGGCCTGGGAGAGATAAGAGGATTACAACACATGTAGCTCTCGTCGCGAGAGCTTTCGGGGCAAGCGGCTTTATTCTCGGTGATGTAGTAGACGAGAGGATCCATAACTCGCTTGAGAAAGTCGTAGAGTGGTGGGGTGGTAGACTACACTTCGAGATGGGTGTTAACTCCCAGAAGTACTGTATTGAATGGAAGAAAAATGGCGGGGTAGTAGTACACTTAACAATGTATGGAGTCCACTTAGACGACATTATAGACGAGATTAGAGGGCTCGGCAGGGATATACTAGTGGTAGTAGGCTCCAGGAAGGTTCCAGGCTTCTTCTACCAGATAGCAGACTACAATGTTGCTGTCGGCCACCAGCCTCACTCGGAGGTGGCTGCACTAGCAGTATTCCTAGACAGGCTGTTCAATGGGAGGGAGCTCCACTTAAAGTTCCCTGATGCTGCGCTCGAAGTAGAGCCGTCGCCCCGTGGAAAGAAGGTTAAAAGAATTAAGCCGGGGGAGTAGTCTCAGGCTTCACAGTCTTCTTGCCAGTAGAGTACATGAAGCTAGCATGACTACTAGTGAGATTAACGGTAGGAGAACTATGATTAGAGGTGGCCAGCTTCCAATCCTCTGGAATGAAACCTTATAGTAGGTTAGAGTAGAGTTTTGGAGCTCGCCTGTGGACACCACGTATATTGATATATTGCTGTTAACAGTATACCTGGTGTAGTATGCCTCGCCTACTATGCCTCCATTACTCCTGAGGACTCCGCCGGCTTCAACTGGAAGGTATACTGTGAGTACTCTAGACTCGTTGACTCCTTGACCGCTGAACTGGGTGATAACGTAGGATGGTATAATGTTATCCTTGAAGTTGAATGATATATTGACTAATGCTACACCATTGATGCTATCAGTTGTCGCATAGTAGTATAGTGAAGGGGTTGTTTCATTCAAGTACACTCTCATTTCTGATAGAGGCAGGCTTACCCTTCGATCACTAGCTGTGTAGCCGGCATTCAACCCTGTTGACAAGTAGAGTATTGAGGATGCAGCATTAAGTGCTACTAGGAGGAGGATTACTGCAACCGCTATAATCAGTCTTACTCCTCTAGCCTTCTTCGAGATAACCCAGGCTGTTACTGAGGCTGCAGGGATGCCGGCAGCGTTAACTACTGTTGTATAGAGGCTTAAGCCTCTCACGGATACTACAGCGTATTTTGTTTCAGCTGGCCCTAGAATGAGCTCCCAGGGGACTCCTCTAATTACTTCAATGCTTATAGAGCCGTCTCTCACATCTACTAAGCCTAGTGTCACGCTCTCCTTGAAGTACACGTGGATGCTTTGAGCAGTATTCAAAGGTATAATCCAGGTGTAGGATAGCCCTGAGTCAAACCAGTATACGTATGCGAAGACTACTAGTGAGAGTAGAGCTACTGCTAGGGCTAGAATAGTATTGTACGAGAGCTTCACCTCAATGCTCACTACTACTCACCGCTAGACAGGTGTTCAAGGTGACTGGTTCTCCCAGTCAGCCTACAGTATAAGGGAGGATGGCTTGAACAAGTATTAAAATTAAAAAAGATTAGGGGTTAGGGAGGGTTATTTCGAGACAATGCTTCTCCTTACAGTCAGGTAGGCTAGTAGAGCGAATATCATGGCTAGCAGCGAGAATACTACAGCTCCCACACCAGTGTAGAAGGCGTTGGATGCTGTAGCCCCTGCTGCATCAGCCTTGCTTATAGCAGTATCAACCTTGCCTGAGACAGTGTTAATACTGCTCTGCACGCTGTCAACTTTGCTTGAGACAGCATTCACATCACTCTTTGTTGCGAGATTGGCTAGATCACTCTTTGTAGCAACGTTAGCTAGCTGGCTTGAAATGCTGTTAACTTTACTTGAGAGGTCGCTTACACTGGTCTTTAAGCCTGATACATCGCTAGCTATACTGTTAACCTTGCTGCTCACGCTGTTAATGCTCTCCACGGCTGTGGAGAGCTGGCTGGCTACACTGTTAATCTTGCCTACAGCATCGCTTAGGCTTGCAGACAGCGTGTCTATCTTACCGCTTACACTGCTGAGAGTTGATGAGACAGAATCAATCTTACCGGCTAGCGTGTTTACATCATTCTTCGTGGCGACGTTAGCTAGCTGGCTTAATACATCGTTAAGCCTGCTTGAGATGTTGCTGACAGAGCTAGCTATACTGTTCACAGTTGTTGATATCGAGGATACAGTGTTAGCTACGCTTCCCAGAGTACTGGATACCTTGTCAACTTTGCTTGAGACAATGCTTACATCATCTACTGTTGCAAGCCTCGAGATGTTGTTGACTACGTACACGTATCCTGGCAGGCTCTTCTTAATTACACCGCCTACTAGAGAGTAGACTAGGCTGACAGCATACTTACCAGGCTGCACCATAGGTATCCAGAGGCCGAGTACATCTGTGAACTGGCTTGTCAGCACACCGTTGCTATCTGTGGTCCACCTCTGCACGTTTGATGTAACACTGAGTAAGGCGTCTGTATCATTAACCAGCACTCCGAGTACAGCTACATCAGGTGTGAAGCCTGTACCGAGTACTCTCACTATGCCGCTACCGACTAGTATCGGCACGTAGTCTCCGCTTAACGCGGCTAGTAGTATCTTAGGTGTTACCTGCGGGTTAGCGTAGTCGTTAACGTTCATTGAGAAGTTCACGACGATTTCACCGCTAACACTGCTAATTATCCTTATAGTGTACTCGCCTTCAGGTAGTGTTGGAACTACAAAGCTGAATGTTAAGACACCCTGGCTGTCAGCAGTAGCAGTTCCAACAAGCTTGTCGCCGAAGTATACTTCAACGCTCTCACCGGGCACCATACCGTATGCTACAACCTTTATCAGGTCGCCGAGGTAATCGCACTCCTCGCCATACTTGACGCACTCACCGCAGAAGGCTGTACCGTTGACAGTTTCACACGGGCATACTATGAATGATGTAGTTAAGCCTGGTAGTGTAGCAGATACTTGAGTACTAGGCAGGCTTGTATTGGTTAGCGGGTTGATGCCTACCCAGTATGCTTTCACGCCGACGACTACTGCAAGGCTGTACTCGTACTCCCATCTATCAATACCCCATATGTAGTGTGCACCGAATGGTGTATCTAGTGGTATCTGTACTGTGAAGGTTGCATTACCATCCTTACCTAGCGGTATACCTACAGCCAGCCACCTAATCTTGTCTAGCGAGACGTTGAGGAAGTTAGCCTGGTATCCCCACTCCTCTCCAGGACCGTAACCGTATGCAGCTATAGTGATAGTGTCACCAGGCTTCACGCTTGGTGCTGGAGCATCACACTGCGGGGCACCGCCTACCACGTAGCATAAGAGTGGCCTGACTAGGTGATACGTGTTCCTGAACGTGTAGCTTGAGCCATCGCTGAGAACTACTATGGGTATGTATAAGCCTGCAGTCATATTAGTGAAGTTGAAGCTCTTCAAGTTAGTTATATTGAAGAAGCCGTTGGCGTCTGCTGAAGTGTTCACGTTGAATACGTAGACTACATTAGTGAAGTTAGTGTTGAATAACTTCACCTGGCTTACTGTAGCATTAGCTGGGAACCCGTATCCAGCTATGGAGATAGCCTCAACATCCCTGCCGTGACCATAGTTCGGGGTGATCACTGCTTGAGGTATAATTGATAGTATCCCTGTTGAAGTATTAGCTGCAAGGCTTGGTGTTGTTGTTGTAGCATAGCTGAAGTTTACACTATAGGTTCCCATAGGTAGCTGGAATGTAGCATTGAATGATACAGTTACAGCGACACTACCATCAGAGCCTGTAGTAGCCGGGGTATCCAGTAAGTATGGAGTGGTATTGAATTCCACATCAGTTATATTGATACCCTCTGGGAAGCCGTAACCGTAGACTGTCACGCTCTTAAAGTTGCCTAAGCCGTCAACTATTGTTGTCGTCGATGGTGACACCTCTATTAACGGGTACACATAGAGAGTTCTCGAATCGCTGCCTATGAAGGGTATGCTAACTGTCACTAGTAGTGCTGGCGGGTCGGTGGTTCCAATGTTGGGTAGCTTCTTGGGTATTGGGATCTGCACAGTGTATGTTCCAGGTGCTGGAGGAGTATAGTATTGAGTTGCATATACTACACTGGTATTATGAGCATTATAGATAGTGATTATCACTTGTGCTACTATCGGGGCATTAAAGTTTACTATTACTACTCCACCAGGGTAGACTCCATACTCGTCGCCTGGGGATCCCTTCACGTAGTTTATTATTCCTTGTGCTGTTGCTACCGGGATGAATGCTGTTAGAGATGCTAGCATAGGTGCTATGAGTAGTATTGAGAGTATTATGGATAGTATTCTCCTAGACATTTACTCCACCGTGCTGAAAGTAATGGCCTGGTGAACTTATAAGAGGGGTGTTTAGACAAGCATATACACTGTGTATACACTTGTATACAAATGCATACTCTAGGCTCAACTAGTGATCTAGGCTGGCTGTGCAAGTAGGATAGTAAGGCTTAAAGGAGTTAACTATAGGTGTAGTAGAAGAAACAAGAAAAAATATTGGATTAAGTGTTTTAGTTTAAGGGAACCACCAGGAGTACTGGAGTCCTGTTATAACCCAGTCCTCTAGTATGTATGTTGCTGTGACAGCCTCGTAGCTTGTACCATTCCACCTGTATACTGGTAGGCTTGGAGCTGTCACCTCAACGAGTATTGAGATGTCAACTCTATCTAGTGTTGTACCAGTATTACTCCATCTTAGAGTATACGTGAATATGTAGAATGATGGGTAGGATCCAGTGTAGCTCTCTGGCGTCACACTGTATGTTCTTGGATTCAGGTATTGTGAGCTGAATACTGGGAATGGTGATACATCAACTATAGCTGTAGACTTATTCACAGGGTACGGGAAGTATACTCGTAGCATCGTGCTGCCACTCGCAGGCATAGGGGTTAATGGTAGTCTCTGAGGTACTGAGAGCGGCCAGACTGACAGCGTGAATTTCTCTAGGTTTGTTGATGAATCGAATAGTACTGTTCTAACAGCTATAGTGTAGACTCCTAGTGTAGGCTTCTTTGATGGGTAGAGCATATACCTGTACGATGTACTCGGGAATATTATAGTCGAGGTGTTTCCTCCAACCCCTCCTGTAGCATGCCACATGAATATGCCGCTACCTAGATACCTGTGCCATGATACTGATTCACCATAGGAGACTCCAGTGAAGAATCCGTTGGGACCTATAGTGTATACTACGAGAGAAGTGTTAGGTAGACTCCACCTGGCTTCAACCTGCATGTACGCTATACTGGGGCTTGCCACGTTAACATAGAAGAACCTCCAGTCTCCAGCCTCATACCTCCAGCCCCAATCGTTCTCTCCTCTTAAGTGTGATGAAGGCATTATAGAGCTAGTATCGCTCAACAGGTTCAATACTGTTTTAATCCCGGGGGTTAGTGATGCTACTACTGTATACGTGAGGGGCACGTAGTATTCTCTCTCACCATTGTTAACGATGACTTTTACGTAGGATTGGTAGACTGTTGGAGGTGTTGAATACGTAGTGGATACGAGGCCGTAGACTGTTATAGTTCTACCAGGGTATACTGTGAACGTGAAGCTGGGTAGCTTAACTGATGGGTCATCGACAGCCTTATAGTAGGTTACTGTTATGTTTACTGGTGCATTAATTAAGTCGCCCTTACTTGTATCCACGTCATTCCAGATCCTGCCTCTTATAACAAGTTTTACATCACCGTAGTATGAGGCGAATTTATCGAGCCATGCTCTTGGGTTAGCTATCTGGAGCCTGTTATACGAGCTTCTATGCAGCCCGTAGTTAACGTAGGCTAGCTCACCGGCTTGTATCATATTGCGTGGATCACTCGGATTGTACGGGTAGCCGTTTCTATCTGTATCGTTAATCCATATATAGGCGTACAACAGGGCATCGTAGTCAGGCACGTAGTTCCTGTTAGCGTCAAAGTACTTGAATGGCATGTTAATCTCGACATCCATGAAGGCTATGTCGCCGGGTATCTCACCTCTATCGAGTATCACGTAGAATGAGTAGTCGCTTAGATTCTTCGGTACAGTGATATTAAAGCTATAGGTTTTCTTGTAGGAGGCCTGGAATTTAAAGCTCTTAAAGGCTACTGTTATTGGAGTACTGGTAGGATTGTACACGGAGAGATCGAAGACTCTTGACAGCCCGAGCGGTATATCCGGCACGTAGACACCGTAGTAGCCTAAGCTACTCCATGATGAAGGCATGGAGGGTTGCGGCGGGAGCACTAACACGCCGTACCATTGTAGGATGTTGAAGGGTATGTAGTCCCTCCAGTAGTAGAACCAGGTTTCTGAGAGCTTGCCTGCCACACCACTATAGTAGCTTCTAGAGTATATTACTGGCTCACTGCTAGCTAGGATGCTGGCGACAGCTCTATAAACGTTTACTCTCCCAGCACCCTGGTCTAATGGCGGGTAGTTAAGGTAGTCTGCTGTGTTCATTAACAGCTGTTTAACCTCGAATGGACTAGTATACCTTGCCTCCTCACCATACCTGCTGATTAACGCTTGAAGCACAAGGGCTAGCGAGCCAGCAGTCAGCGGGGTAGCATAGCTTGTCCCGCCGAAGATACCTATGTATCCTGCATTCCACCCTATAACACTAGCAGTTAATCCGAATGCGCCGACATTAACTACATCAGGCTTCAAGTAGCCTGCTGGAGCCGGCCCTCTGGCAGACCAGCTTATTATTTGATCCCATGTTACATCACCGTACCCGAACAGCAGGTAGTAAGGCCACCATGATGTTGATGCACCTACTGTTATTACGCCTGCTGCAGAGCCAGGTGATGTCACTGTGCCGTAGCCGCCGCCACCATTGCCTGCAGCCTGAACTACAATTATACCCGGGTAGCCTGGATCGAGGAAGCCTGGTGTGACTAGAGCGTTCTCGAGGATTGATGTGAAGTCGTAGCCGAAGCCTGAGATATCATATATGAAGCTACTGATACCCCAGCTATTACTTATAATATCAGCTCTCCTGCTACCAGTGTAGTATAGGAAGCCGTAGCTGTCTACATCGAAGCCTGCAGCCCACAGCATACCGAGCTCAACATTACCCCACCATAAGGCTTTAACACCAATCACCTTAGCTCCAGGTGCTATACCCTGTAGTAATCCACCGTACATTACATCTACTCCTGCTGCAGCTGAAGCACAGGCTGATCCATGCCCGTGGAAATCATAGAATATACTAATGTACCATCCATTTAGATCCCAGCCTGGCAGGAACCTACCCGAGCTAAACCACCATCCGAGATCGTAGAAGAAGCCTCCGGCTACACCAAAACTATATTGCGGTTCAGTTAGGCTGGGTGATACTAGTATCCTGTTACCGTAGTAGGATGCCTTCATGTCAACGGGATCCGTGAAAGCACGGTTTCCATCGAGATCCACGTATAGCTCAGTATAAACGCCTGGGGCGGCAGGGTCTGCTAGTAGAATGAATCTTACAACAGGTTTAGAAGAGCCTACAAGGCTTAGGTATGTTAAGCCCACCCTGTATACTCCACTCGCTGAGGTTACACCTGTAACGTTAAGCGTGATGTCAGAGGATATGGGTATGTCCACAGGGAATGGTGTTATAACCCGGAATACTGTGCCAGCTGGAATAGTTATAACTCCATTTGTAGCTGTAAAGCCCTGGAGTATTATAACTTGTGATTCATCAGCATCTAGTACTAGTGGCTCAGTAATGTTGACTAGGTTGCCGTAGGCGTCAATGTACTCTCCACTCCAGTATATCAGTTTACCCTGAAGGTTGGGGTGCCCGTAGTCTACTCCCGTGTCAACAATAGCTATGGTTACCCCGCTGCCATCTACTCCGAAGACTCCTTCAGCTGCATCCACTCCTGTTATATACCTTACGAATGCTGTATCAACTTTAGGTATCTCTTTAACTGGTGCTGAGTCAGCTATTCTCTCATCTATTCTCGTGTTCATTAGAGTTAATGCTGGCTTCACGAGTACGTTGCTGAGGACTACACCTTTAACACCTTCAACTGTGCTTAACACTAGGTCTCGGGGCCCGAATACTTTTACAACGTAGTTTCCAAGCTTATCTCTAATAAGTCTTGATGCAGCTAGACTAACTTCTGCACCATAGTACTCGAATTTAGTGCTCTCAAGCTTACTATACAGCTTGTTAACTATGCTAGCTGGGGTTGACTTATCTACTACTAGTACTAGTGAGATGTAGTTTCCGTCAACCTTATTCACGATGTCTCGTATACTTGCTATACTGGGGGTTTTAACGCTGGCTGCTTCCACCATGGGAGAACTGTAGGATAGTATTACTATTGAGAGGAGTATTAACGTGGGTACTACTAATACTCTACGAATACTCATCCCACACACCCCAGACTTCAAGTTACTAGTGGTGAATATATAAGTTTTCCCCGTGTAAGCCGGGTTAGAGAGGCTTCTAATAGTTTTAAGCCTGCTACAGCCTAGTTGATCAAGGGGGTAAGCGTGTCGAGAGAAGTTAGAAGGAGATTCGTACCACTCTCTGATGAGGTTATCAATGAGGCTCTCGCGGTCTCCGAGAGGTATGGTATGCCTTACAGTGTGCTTATAGAGAGAGCTTTAGGTGGGCTGCTGAGAGTTATGAGGTATAAGTCCTCTATACTTGAGAGTATTGTTCTCGTCGACGCTGTAGACGACCTTAGAAGACTAGGCTTAGTCTTCATGCCGTACACTATTGCAGTTAAAATGATCGAGGAGGCTGGGGAAGAATTATACAGGCAGCTACTGGAAGAAGCCTCCAGGTCTGCCAGGTGGTTTGGAGAGCTGAGTAGAGTTAAACGAGGAAGCTCTCCACGCGAGTTCCAGACAGCTCTCTCAATATGGGCTCCACTGACAAGCGTGGATGTAGCTGATGAAGGAGAAGGAGTCTACAAGTACGTGGTTTCAATGGCTAATGCAACCCCTAGGGTGATGCGCTTACTAGAGAGTGTCATTAAGTCTATGGCGGCAGGCTACGAGCTTAGAATACTTGATTTAACAGTAGGCTCGAACACCATAGTGGTAAGGGTGACAGGATTCCTTGAGAAAGAATAGGAAGATGATTAACTTAGAGGCAGAGTACGTGGATGCCATCAAGGAGATCGCTAGGAGAAGAGGGCTCAGTATCTCAAGCTACATAAGACAGCTTCTAGATGAAGCCCTCCGCGTGGAGTCAATGGGCTACTATGCTCCTAGAGCTCTAATGGAGAGGTGGATCGAGCTACTACTAGTGAAGGCAGGATTCACCTACATACACCCTGATATTCTCACAGTAGAGGATCTAGGGGTAATCGAGGAGAAAGGGGTAAAGCTTGGTAGAGTTCTCTCAGAGCTGGGAGCAGACGCCATGAAGATTATAGAGCTACTGGGATCCGAGGCAGGGGTTGCAGTTGTGCAGGGTAGCTCTATAATACTGCTTCCCCAGGAGGATAAAATTAAATCAAAAATGCTCTCCTTGATTAAAGGGGTTGCGAGAGGAGCAGGGTTAACAGTATCAGTGAGCGGGAGCCTCACTATTATTTCAGCTAGCAGAAGGAGCCTCCTATAGCTTCCTCAACTTTATAATCCACTAGAGAGTGTTAGATTAGTATAGTATCAACTAGTGGTGGTTTAATGGTGGATGCTCTACCAGGCACAGTAGTTGGATTAAAGACTAGTGAAGGGGTTGTACTAGCCAGTGAGAAGAGGTTAACGTACGACGGCTTTATTCTAAGCAGGAACGCTAGGAAGATACACATGGTGACAAGTCGTGTAGGCGTAGGGTTCGCTGGCTTAATGGGGGATGTAAACTTCCTTGTAAGATTATTGAAGCTGGAGGCTAAGAACTACGAGCTACAGCACGGCAGGGAGATTAAGGCTAGAAGCCTAGCTAAACTCCTCTCAGTAATACTATACAGCTACAAGCTAATCCCAATGCTAACAGAAGTAGTAGTTGGAGGATACGATAATGACACTCCATCAATCTACATACTAGACCCTGTAGGCAGCTTAATCGAAGAAAAGTATGCTGCACTAGGCTCTGGAGCCCAGCTAGCCCTAGGATACATAGAGCCCCGGTACAAGCCCGACCTAACACTCAGTGAAGCCGAGGAGCTAGCAGTCAACGCTATTAAAGCGGTCATCGAGAGAGATGTGCTATCAGGTGACGGAGTAGATATAGCGATAATATCCAGAGAAGGCTACAAGTTCAAGGAGATACTATTCAAGGTAGCCAGCCAGTAAAACCCGAAACCCGAAAGAATCACTGGCTGAAAGCTTGATCCTGGAGTCTACAGCTCGCTCGTTTATAATTCTCCCATCCTAGATAGTAAGCTCAGGGCCCGTCGCCTAGCCAGGATAAGGCGCCGGCCTGCGGAGCCGGAGAACCCGGGTTCAAATCCCGGCGGGCCCGTTAACCCTCCTATAGAGAGATTTAACGTAGTTCTTGTTTCATAGGGGTTCCAGGAACTCTTTGGGGCTTGCTCTTAGATTCAGCTAGTAGTTCTTGGCAGGAGATGGTTAGGATTGAAGCTTTAAACCGGGAAGTCAGGTATAGGAGTGGATACCCAGAGGCTTGTCTACTTTTAGGGGGAGAAGTAGCTAGATTCCTGCAAAACCGCTTCAGAGAACTAAAAGTAAGTGAGGCTAGATACGAAGACCTACTCAGCGAAGCAGACCACACATACCCAGAATACCTGAAAACACTAAGAGAACAAAACTGCATCTAGAAGGGGAGTTATATTATTGAAATTCCTTACGAGTATCTCAGAGATTGTTCAAGGTTTATACAGAGGCTTCTCTGGTATACATACCCTTAAAAATCTCTGAACCCGCCGGCCCTGCAAAATTTTAAGGGTATAACCCTAAGATGCCCTTTCCCTCCGCTTCGAACCACGCTAAAGGAAATTCCACGTGAGTACTTTCTTGTCTTTCTCTTTCTTCGTCTTCACGTGAATTATCTTAATATTAGAGTCTAGTTTATTACGGAGCTCTACGATGCTATTTATTCTCGAAGATCTTCTTTTCTTATCTATTCTTTCAAGGTAGTTACGTTCATCGAAGAACAGGATGTACCTCTCATTCGATGTTTCTCCTAACTTTGCTAGTTTTCGAAGGTCGCCTTCAACATAACGGTAGCGTTTTTTGAGCTGTGAGCCCTTGAAGCCATTGAGGAATGATTTAACTTCGATGACGAGCCAGGGCTTATCTACGCACGGGAACTCCTCATTACTGAGTTTTAAGAGCTCCCCACTTTTTACATCGCCGGCTACAAAGTCGAACTTTCTTCTCTTACCTACTAGACCGCAGATGCGTGTATTCAGGTGAACCTTGCTTGCATTATCGAACTTGGAAATCCACAGGTAGTAGAGGTAGCCGACTACATCGGCTTCTAGGATTGGAGTGAACTTGCCATTAGCATAGTCTTCAGAGAGGGCTTTCAATAACTCTTTAAGTCTACCCGAATTCTCTATATCTACCACTAAACTCGTAGAGTGCTATACGCTATAATATAATTTTTAACACTTTACTTCAACGATTACTGCATGCCCTTGAATGCCCCAGATATAGCCAACATCCCATGGATTAAGAAGTATTGAGGAAGATGATGGTGATAGTAAGTCAAAGATAAGAAAGGAGCATATTGATAGGCGACTCGGGATCACTGCAGTAATGTAGTGTTGAGGAGTGAAAAGAGATAACAGGGGTAGTGAAGAATACACTCTAAGGAAACCCTACCCTAATCTTATTCTCAGCTCATCTTTACTTTACAAGCTCCTTCTGGTTGCAAAAGAAACTCATGCAACTTTAACGGGCTTGCCCGTAGAACACGGGCTAAAATAGAATCTCCACGGGCTGAAATTTGAATTCGATTTGAATCGAATTCGAATTTGAATTAATAGAGGAAGAGACTAGTGGTTTATCTTCTCGAATACCTCAATGTATGATATCATGATTGGATTCTCGCTGAGTAGCATGTTGAGTTCTCTCACATTCTTCTTTTTCACTTCTTCTAGGTTGTATTGGGTCTTCAGCTTCTCCTGGTATCTTAGCTTATTCAAACACTATTTAATGGTTGATCTTCAATAGGCTCAATGAAAATTAACGACTAGAAGCAATCAGAGAAGACTTAAAGGGAGATAATGTCTCTAAGTTCTTTTTCTGTTATATTGTAGAGCTGGGCAGTAATGCTATCTATTTCAGCTTCAATTCTCTTGAGCTTGTTCTTCAGGTTTGCTCTATCCTTCCCGTGGATTAGTCTAGCTACCTTGTGCGCCTCTTCTGATAGCATGCTTAGCTTCCGGTGTAGTGGGTCGCCTGGATCATACTTTGGTACTCTAATGTACTCTAGGATGTGTGTTGAGATTGCTGTTCCTAGAGCGTAGGATGATACGAGCAGTATTATAGGTGAGGAGTTAAGGATTCCTGCAAGGTAGTAGGCTTCGCTTCTATCCTCTAGTGGAACTATAACTAGCTTCTCATTAGGGATAACGGTTTTCACCCCTACATACTGGTCGCTTACAGGCTCTAGGACGGCTGCCGAGAACCTAGCTTTACCTGAGACTCCCCCGGCAATATACTTCCAGGCAACCTTGTAGGGTTTGAACGTGTAGCCTCCTATATCGTAGAGAGTGTAGAATGGCTTTCCTCTACCCCAAAGCTTGTGAATGGATCTATCCTCCAATTCCTCCTTGAAGCTAGCGAGGTACTCGTAGGTTCTAGGGTACTCGGCTTTCAATACGTCTTCAGGTATAGGCTTCCCTGATACCGGGTCGTGGGGGATGATGATCCACTCGCTCATCCTCTCTACAAGCCATCTCCTAATACTTCTACCTCTAACCAGCGGGTAGACTAGGTCTCTCTCTACTACCTGCTCTACCTGTTTAACCTTCTTCTTCTGGCCGGGTAGTGGTGGATTCGTGACGATCAGGAGGTTGCTTGATACCTCTGAGAGTACTTTAATCCAGTAGACTTGGTTGAGGGCTGTATTCACGCCTTCATAAGCTTTATACCATGGGGTTGAACCAGTAATCTTCTTCAACGTTCTGTAGGCTCTCCAGGATACCTCCATCCAGGGGCTCCCAGGATCCCTTCTGCTCACTGGGATGACAGCTACACTAAGCCTCCTGCAAGCTTCTACAGCCTCCTCCAGGCTTGCATCTCTCCTTATTCTCCTTGAACTACGCCACAGCACGCATGGCACTGGAAACCTAGTCTCCCCCTCCTTCTCCACTACGATTAGAGAGGTCATGTTGACTGCATTCTCGAAGGGGGTGAGCTCGACGAGGTCATGGATCCTCAGGATCCTACCTCTACTCGCCAGGAACCCCCTCAAGCCGGCTCCAGCCTGAGACTTAAAGACTGAGAAGGGTACTAGGAATGCCAGTACCCCTTTCTCCCTTACATACGAGTCTAGGCTTCTCGCTAGAAATAGCATGGAGATATCTCTCTTAACTCTACCAAGCCTTGCTCTACCTGACGACTTCAATAGCCCGTAGCTCTCCCACAGGGTCTTCGAGCTCCTCCTATACTCTAAAGGCAGCTTCTCCCAGTTCACCCATGGTGGATTACCGATAACATAGTCGAATCCCTTATAGGAGCCCGCAGCGAGGAGAGCTAGTATACTTCTCAGCATGGAGTCTCTTTCACTGTCTTCAAGCTTTAAGAGAAAGCTGTAGAAGCCTGCTACCAGCTGTACCTCGTTTTCACTGAGATTGAATCCCCTTTCAGCTACCTCCTTGAACTCTTCTACCCTGCATTCTACTCTCATGCATTCAGCTACAGCATTAACTAGCTTCCTCAAGAACTCTTTATCCCCAGCTTTAACTGGTAGTACTAGCTCTCCTAGCAGTGTTCTAACCACATATACACCTCTAGATGAGTCTACTTTAACTTCAACACTCAAAGGATCTGCTAAGTACACTGGTATTTCAAAGGGTTCTTGAAATGGCAGGAGGTCGGCTACTACAAGCAGGTAGTTTGTTCTAGCTGCTAGCACTGCAAGCGGGTTTAAATCAAAGCCTACAACACTCCTTGGTAGGTAGCCGGCTAAGTGGTCCTCTAAACCCTGCTTCTCAGCGTATTCTCTAAGCTTCTTCACTGCCAGGATCAGGAAGGTGCCGGAGCCACATGCTGGATCCAGGATCCTCAGATTCAATGGTGCCAGCGGGTCTCCTCTCTCTTCAGCCAGCTTCTCAAAATTCTCAACTGTTATTCCTGCTTCGCTTAAAACAAGATCGGCTAGCCAGTCTGGAGTATAGTATTCACCTAAACTACGTCTAACCTCTCTTGGCACAAGGTTCTGGTACAACTCCTTCAACAAGTCTCTCGGGTACTCTAAATCTAGTACCATGGCTGCAGGCTCATACTCAGAGAGCCTCCTAGCTATAGTGATTAATACTTCAGCGAGTTCTTCATCAAGCTCCTCGAGATACCATGAGGTGAAGCTGTCTCCACTGTAGTTTGCTATGTTCAGGATGCTCTTGAATAACACTCCGCTCTCAAGCTCCATTAAGAGCTTCTTGAAGGTGTTTAACCCGCTCGCGTAGGCTTCTTCAAGCACATCCACATATGACTCCAGGTACCTACCTGTACCGTAAGGATATGCTACGCTTGCTGCTAGCAGTTTCATGAGGAAAGCGTAGTAGGTGTAGACTGAGAGTAAGAGGGCTTCATAGTCTACTCTACCCTCTATACCGTAGAGATCCCTTAGCTCCTCGAGACCCCTGGATGCACGTAGGATATTAGCTTGAGGAGACGTTTTCCTCCAGTGCTCGAGGAGTCCTCTAGTCTCCTGGTTATTCGACTCTGTGAGCTTCTCGTAGAGTACTCTTACAGCACGCTTGGTGAGAGGGCTTGTAGACCCAAAGTCTTCGAGTAATTCATCTACTGACAGCCTTCTCCCCTTGAGGCTTCTAAGAGCTGTGAGAAGCATTAGGAGGGAGCGTCTTCCGAGGTCGTAGGGTCCTTTAAGCACCCAGCGCTTACTCTTAGAGTCGTATCTAGCGAACACTACTCTACTGCCTAGAATAACTAGTAGAGGTCTCTCATGCTCTTTAACTCCAGTATTCCTTAGAATACGCTCTGCAATCCTTTCAACAGCCTCTGCAGTGTTAAGGTCTCCTGAGAGTTCTTCTGTAGCCTCGTACACCACTATGATGTGGGTGAAGGGAGAGTCAACTCTAGTACTAGATATTAAAGTATACTCGGAGCCCTCTACTGGTAAACCAAGCTTTAAGGCTATACTTTCAATTATGCTAGCTGCTTTAACCCTAAAGTTTCTGCTCCCAGAGCACTCTTTAAGCCTGCTTAAAATATCCTCTACACTTTCTCCACCAGCCACTTAAACAGCACCTTACTCCCCGCAATCCCTGTGAATAATATTACCTCGAGTGTATTTACTCTATCTACTCTACTTGAAGCACGCCAGAGATCTCGAGAGGAATGCTTAAGCTGAATACTTTCACGAGGCCGTAGAACTCTACTGGGATTGTAGCAGTAGCTTTCACCTGGTAGCTTATACTAGTATCTCTCTTAGAGGCTAGCTCTGCTAGTAAAGCTAATGCATCTCTATCTTTCACCTCGAGATCTAAGTAGACTGGTGTCGTCGAGTTAGCTGGGATGAAGATACCCTCCTTGTAGCCGTTGCCGAGGAACACGCCCTCAACGTATACATTGTATACTATTTTCTCAACCTTCAGTGTATGGCTTGAGGTATTGTTGACCAGTATTCTAAAAGTTATAACGGCTGCATCAGGTAGAGGCTTGAACGGGGGATTAAAGCCCTTAAGCTTAACGCTAGCTACTTCCACCTTAGCATTTATACTCTTGGCAGTTGTATACATTCCATATAAGCTGTAGCCAAAGCCGGATAATACTAGCAGTAGCACTATAATTACGATAATCTTCTTAGCCATCTAAACCACCATCAGGTAAAAATATGGTCTTAGCCTTGTAAATTCTCTACTAGACTAGGATAGCTCTTAAGGCGTGGTAACTGTGCTAATCATTCAACAATAGTGATTTATGAAGGCTAATTGATCATATGTGATGAGGTGTCTACTTGATGCCCCAAAGCATTATTGAGGCTCGAGTAGTATTCCTGGTTGAGGATAGAGCTAGCAGGCGGTACTTCCTCGGAGAGCACGGGTTATCTGTTCTAGTGGAGGCTGTAGCCGGTGACGGCAGGGTTTATAGAGTACTCTTTGATGTCGGCCAGCATGCTGATACTGTAATTCATAATGCCAGGCTACTGGGAGTGGATTTATCCAGTGTAGATGTAATTGTACTCTCCCACAACCACTATGATCACACGGGGGGCTTGATCAAGGTTTTACAGAGCATCGGGCGTAGAACACCTGTTATAGCCCACCCAGACATCTTCAAGCCATCGATATACATTGGAAGTGAGAGAGTAGAACTTGATATCGGGCCCGGCTGGAGTAAGAGTAAAGCTGAGGAGGCTGGAGCATACTTCATTCTAACACGTAGCCCCATGGAAGTAGCACCAGGAGTATACTATCTGGGTGAAGTAGTAAGAGAAAGAGAAGATCTAGCTCCAGGGCTACCAGGAGCTTATACTATCGAGGATGGAGAGCTAGTTCCACACAAGCTTAGAGATGATACAGGTTTAGCTATCAGTATAGAGGGGTACGGGCTTGTAGTTTTAAGTGGCTGCGGTCACTCCGGGATAACCAATATTACCTTGCACGCCTCGAGAACCCTGAAGGAGAATGTTAAAGCTGTTATGGGAGGCTTCCACTTGCATTCAGCAAGGCTTGAAGTGATACGTGAAGTTACAGGCATGCTGAGGGAGATGAGTGTAGAGGAGGTCCATGCAGGACACTGTACTGGGCTTAGAGCAGAAAGCATGCTGCTCGAAGCCTACAAGGATAAATTCCACCAGGTGTCAGCCGGTTATACAGCTGTATTCAAAGCCTTGAAGAGCTAAGCTCACCAGTAGGATACAGCGAGGAAACCTGTTGTTAACACTGTCAAACCGGGTAATCTATGATGCACAGGGACTTGAAGCCTAGTGTTTTCACGGGGGTCTACATTAGAAGCTACGAGGAGCTATTAGAGTATGTGGATTCAAGGTTAAGAGAGATTAAGGGGAAGGCCACTAGCAAGCTGCTTTCAAGGAAGCTCGACATTGCGTGTACAATTGTAGTAGGTGAGCTCGAGAATATTGTAAAGGCCTCGGAAGCTGTCAGCGGGATGCACGAGTTCTTCAGAGAGCTGTATAGAGTCTACGTGGGTGAGGATCCATCGGTTACCGCGCGTGGATTCAGAAAGCTTTCAAGGGTAGCACGGGATCTATGTAGAGACTACGAGAGTAAGCTCAATGATCCACAAGCAGACCACGTGGCTGTTTTTAGAAGCGGGCTTGGGAGGCTTCTCTCCTTGTACAAGAGGAAGGCGAGAACAGTATCTCTAGTGAAAAAGTATGTGAGTGAAGTGTCGAGAATGCCGGATGTCTCAGGAGACTACAGGGTGGTTATAGCTGGAATGCCACAGGTCGGTAAGTCAACTCTACTCTCCAAGCTTACCAGGGCGAAACCTGAGATTGGAGCCTACCCCTTTACAACCCGTAGCCTGATAGTAGGACACGTGGAGGTAGACTACGGTAGAATAGTCTTAATTGACTCGCCAGGACTACTGGACTCTAGGATCGAAGAGAAGAATATCATTGAGAAGCGGGCTATACTAGCTGTAAAACACCTCGCAGACCACCTCTTATTTGTTTTCGATGTAAACCCCTCATTCTACTACTCTCTAGAGGAGCAGCTTAGAGTATACAGCATGGTTAAGGAGATTCTGGGAGATAAGCCTGCCATGCTAGTGGTTAACAAGATTGATTCAACACCGAGGGAAATCTTAGAGAGTGCTGTAGGCTTCATTGAATCCAGGACTGGGTTAAAGCCTATATTGATCTCAGCTCTCCTAGGATTAAACCTAGACTTGTTGAAGAAGAAGCTTTACGAGGCTTTCACTTCACGTGTAAAGATAGGATAACTCTACTAGCTTCTACGGCTGGAATCCCACGCCGCGTACCGTTATGAATCCAGGTTTATCTAGCTCTCCTTCAACCTTGACTTCAGCTTCAGGGAAGAAGAGCCTGCTGACCTCGATTGCTGTTAGAAGATGCAGTGTTATTCTTGAAACCCCGATCCTACTGACCCCTCTAGCTAGGAACATGTATGGGATGAGCATGTCGCCCATATGCCTGTCGAACGCCATTCCAGACTCTAGTTCCTCTATAAGCTTTAATACAGCCTCCTCTCCAACCCTCTCAGCAGGCTTCCCCTTCTCACCTAGAGAGTCACTGCCGATTCTAACCCCTGGGTCGGCTTCAGCGTATACTAGGATACCGCTACCAGGCCCTAAATGGGGATCCTTTTCAGGCGGGTAGAATTCAAGATTCTCCTCTACATCCTCCCTGAATACTTTTGAGAGAACATCTCTCGCAGCTTTCAACTGTCTTTCAGCAACATGTTGTGGTAGCTTAACACAGTAGCTGTGTATGAAGAATCTTCTCAAACGTCCTCTCTTAACGATCTGGAGGGGTTTCAGGTAGTCTGATAATCCTTTAACCTCTACGTCGACTACTCCGCCGCCACGCGGGTAGTGTCCTCTTCTGATTACTTTAATGCCGGCTTCAACACCCACGTGCTTTATGTTATAGAGGAAGACGTGCTGGAAGTAGTCTACGGGCGGGCTCCACGGTACGTTTGTTCCTCCTTTAAGCCTGATCCTCGAGGATCCCTTAGTGAAAGCTAGTACAGGTAGTATTGCCTGTAGTACTAGAGTGATGCTTCCAGCTGTTCCAACATCAATCTCTGAGATACTGCTACCCCTATACCTGGGCTTGAAGACTATCTCAGTGCTTCCAACCCTAGCATTCTCTACTTCAGCTCTTGTCAGCTCTCTAAGAGCTTCTACAGCTGTTAAATGCTGGGGGCGTAGCCCTGGATTATCTCTTTTAGCTCTAATATTGTATATTCTCACAGGCCTAAGTGTTAGAGAGGATAGTGCTAGAGCGTATCTTAAAACCTGTCCTCCTCCTTCACCTATACTTCCATCAACCTCTAGTATGCTCACTCCTACACACCTCTCTTATCCTCTCTACTCCCCCGATCTCCTCGATGAACCCGGCTATAGCTTCAGGTACTAGTAGCCTCCACTCACTGGATCCTTCAGCTATAAGCCTCCTAATGTACTCTCCTCTATACCTCTCGGGCTCTACTAGCTGGACTCTAATAGTGTTTAATCCGAGCCACTTGAACAAGTAGAGTATATGGGGGTTTCCTGACGCTACACTATCAATTCTCGGGACTATTGAGAGGACGTGTGTAGTCCAGGCCATAGGCATGTGCAGGTCGGGTACTGGTATAAGCCATGACTTATCGAAGATAGACTCCTCCTTGAATAAACGAGTGATCATTTCGACTCGTTCTCCAGCAGTAAACGGGTTCCTGCAGGTGAATCCCTCCTGAGCACTCCCAATTAATACTACTACTTCGTCGAACTCCTCTAGAAGCTTCTTGACGGCTGTTAAATGCCCCTTATGGAACGGCTGGAATCTCCCAGGGAATAAAACTCTCTTCACAGCGACATCCTCTCTGTATTTCTAGAGGAGGTTGATTGCATCAAGTATATTGGGGACTAGTATCTCAGGCCTACCCTTACTCCTTAGTTCTTTATCAGCTTTTAAGAGTGTTGAGAGAGCGTTGAGAGCATTGGGCTCCCCGTGGTTTAATATTATTCTCCTAGGTCTAGGCTCCACGCTTCTAGCGTAGTCTAGGAGCTCGCGTTGATCGCTGTGGCCGCTGAATCCTTCTATACTGTAGACTTCTAGCTCTACATGTAGTACTTCAACTTTGTTCTCGGTGACCATGGTTACACTCCTCGAGCCATCTTTAATCTTCCTGCCGAGGGTTCCCTCAGCCTGGTAGCCTACGAAGATGAGGGAGTTTCTCTTATCGCCTGCAAGCAGCTTCAAGTAGTCGACTGCAGGGCCTCCCGTGAGCATGCCGCTGGTCGCTATTATAACTGACGGTCTATCCTCCACTATATCCGGTCTAGCTGTACCAGACTCAATTGGCTTCACCCACTCAGAGGTAAAGGGGTTCTCGCCATTGTATATTGCATCCCTCAGCGATTTATTCAGGTATTCAGGGTACTGCATGTGTATTGCTGTCACCTCGTTGACAAGGCCCTCCACGTATATGTTCAGCTTAGGTATCTTACCTGTCTTAATAGCCTCATTGAGTACTAGTATTATCTCCTGCCCTCTACCCACAGCGAACACAGGGATTAATACAACGCCACCTCTCTCAGCAGTCCTCTTGACAATACTAGTCAGCTGTTCTTCCGCTTGACTCCTGCTCTCCTGAAGTGTTGCCCCGTAAGTCCCCTCCATTATGAGGGTTTCAACTCGTGGGAACTCAGCGTTAGCCTTATTAAGGAGTCTTGTATCCGAGTACTTGAAGTCCCCTGTATACACGATGTTGTAGAGCCCCATTCCTATGTGCAGGTGGATTATTGCTGACCCAAGAATGTGGCCTGCGTTATACATTGTGAGCTTTACGTCAGGGGCGACATCTGTCACTTCATCGTAGTCTACTGTTATCGTGTGCAGTATCAGCGTGGAGATATCCTTCTCGGAGAACGGCACGTACTTACCCGACCTTCTAGAGACCTCTACGAGATCCTTCAACATTACTATCATCAACTCTCTTGTAGGCTTCGTAGCATAGACCGGGCCACGGTACCCGTACTTGTATAGTAGCGGGACGAGTCCGACGTGATCTAGATGTGCGTGCGATACTATAATACCGTCAAGCTCCTCTAATCTAAAAGAGTCTAATTCCAGCAGCGGGTATGCTCTAGTGGGATCATCAATTGCACCAGCGTTAATCCCCAGGTCTAGCAGTAGCTTGCTCTCCCTGGTTTCCACGAGTATTGCTGATCTTCCTACCTCGCGGAATCCTCCCAGCCCTGTCACTCTCACGTAGTTGCTCTTGAATATTACATCCCTGTGTATTCTCTCCCCTAGCCTCCTCAGGAATTCAACCCTATAGCTGCTCTGCTTTAACACGTTGCTGAGAACCTCGTAGAGGGTTTTCGACTCCAGTGGAGACGACCTCTGGGGGATCACGCGCCACCCTGTCTTAGCTAGGATTAAATGCCTCATTATGCTTCCTCTGCCGACAAGATAGCCTGGCTTCTCGACTTTAACCCACATCTCGCCTGAAGTGTCATCGAAGTATATGCCTTTAGGGTCTATTCCTGCATCCTTAGGGGCTAGCTCGAGTAGAATACTCTTAGCTTCCTCAGGCGGGAGGCGGTTCTCAGGTGAAACCCTGATTACTATCCTCTTCCGTACTTTC
The DNA here is from genome assembly GCA_026626905.1 of Desulfurococcus sp. Lineage (NCBI taxonomy): Archaea > Thermoproteati > Thermoproteota > Thermoprotei > Desulfurococcales > Desulfurococcaceae > Desulfurococcus > Desulfurococcus sp. Next base: position 45,003 of record JAPNUX010000002.1, on the reverse strand, counting down.
CTAGCGATATTCTGAGCTAGGTCGAGGTGCTTCTCTATAGCGTTCCTGTTTTTCACGTATATGACTATGAAGGGGCCCTCGAACTCTATGTTTGATAGTTCAAGCTCTGCTGGTATTTCTTCAACTATGCTTTTCAGCAGTTCAAGCTTGTTCTTCTCAAGCACTATTCTATCTAGCTTCAAAAGACATCACTTCGCGTTAAGCTCTCTTAGAAGATGTTTACGATGCGTATTCAAGCTAGTGCTGATCAAGTGAAACAGTGCATAAGGGTTTATAACTCTTTACCTTGAATGGAAGCGGCTAGATTACACGGGTCTCCTCCGAGATCCTCTTAAATGGAATTGTCTCCTCCAGGTAGCCTTCAGGGCCTATTACAACCAGGTCAACTCCCTCGCCACTAAATCCATCTCTCATCACTGCAGCGGCAACAGCCTTGAAAGCCAGCTCTCTAGCTTCACTAAGGCTTAAATCCTCTCTATACCCTTGCTCGAGCACGCCGAATGCTACCGGCGAGCCGCTTCCAGTAGCCATGTACTTCTCGCGGGATAAGCTGCCGTAGAGATCCATGTAGTAGAGGCTAACACCAGTGTGATCCCTTCCACCTAACAGTAGCTGGACTATGAAGGGCGAGTACCTCAAGTATGCTGAAAGCACTAGAGATAGCCATGAGGATAGAGAGCTTATAGGCATAGGCTTCCCTACCTCCAGCTTATATCGTTCAGCAGTAATCCTGGCCATTTCAGCAATGTACTGGGCGTCAGCTACAAGCCCTGAGATTGTTAGTGCAGCGTAATCCGTTATCTTCAGGATCTTCTTGACGGCTTTATGGTAGACCATGGGTCCTGCTGTAGCTCTCTTATCAGCTGCTAGCACCACGTGATCCCTGGTGACTAGTCCCACCGTAGTTGTCCCAGTCCTCTTCTCCATTGAGAGAACCACCCTCTAAGACTATCGAGATATTAAGGCTTTCAGCATTATAAAGATAACCATATAGCAGGGGGTTGTAGCCTTGAATAGTATCCACGAGATAACGCTACCAAGCAAAGTGCTCATAGGTCCTGGTGCAATCAAGAGGATTCACGACGTGGTCTCCGGGATACCCAGGGTACCTGGCCAGATAGGTATTGTGACAGGCGAGAACACCTATAAGGCTGGAGGCAGGATTGTTGAGGAGATGCTAAGCCGAGATAACAGTGTTGTAACATGGTTTGCTAGTGATGCCTCAGTATCCACAGCTGAGAAGCTAGCCTACGAAGCTGTAGAGAAAAAAGTAGGCATAGTGGTAGGTGTCGGTGGTGGACGCGTAATAGACTTAGCTAAGTACATTGGATTAAAAACAGGCGCTCATGTTATAAGCGTGCCTTTAGCGCCAAGCCATGATGGGATAGCAAGCCCCTTTGCAAGCCTTAAAGGGCTTGCTAGACCGACAAGCATATACACGAAGACTCCCTACGCAATAATAGCTGACACCGAGATAATATCCAAGGCTCCGAGGAGACTCATACTCTCAGGTGTAGGAGACCTGCTCGGCAAGCTTGTAGCAGTTAAAGATTGGCGTCTAGCACACATGTTGAAAGGCGAGTATTATGGTGAATACGCTGCTCAGCTAGCATTGATGAGCGCGAGGCATGTCATAAAATACCATGAATTAATCGCAAGAGGGTCTGAGGAGGGTATAAGAATACTCGTAGAGGCGCTTGTGAGTAGCGGTGTCTCAATGTGTATAGCAGGCTCGAGTAGACCTGCCAGCGGTAGCGAGCACTTATTCAGCCATGCACTCGATTTAATCGCGCCGGGTAGAGCGCTTCACGGCGAGCAGGTGGCGCTTGGAACAATAATAATGCTCTACATATACGGGGATCCGAGATGGAGGCTTGTGAGAAACATTATGAAGAAGATAGGCTTGCCGACAACTGCTAGAGAACTAGGGTTCACGCCGGAGGAGGTAGTCAAAGCTCTAACAATAGCGCACTCCATTAGACCCGAGAGATACACTATTCTAGGGGAAACGGGTCTGACAAGCGAAGCAGCATACAAGGTAGCCAGGGATACAGGTGTAATCGATTAAAGAAAGACTCTAGCTCTCGCTGCTACCCAACGGGACCCGGCTACTGGCTTCTAGTGATTACCTCCTGGAATACCAGAGAGGATACTTTATCCTTGAACAAGTCGAGTATCTCGGCAGCAAGCGCTATCTTAGAGTAGCCTAGATCCCTCTTCGATAGATACTTGCCTGGTATTGAGATAGTCATCTTTCCCTCACTTTCGCTTATAGATACTTCTACTTCACTGAGCGGTATCTTAAGGTATCTCGAGGAGAGAGCTCTAGCCTTCTCAACGAGATCCTCTATCTTCCCTACTATTTTCACCTTGTATACAAGGGTTTTACCGGCTAATGGGTGATTAAAGTCTACTGTGACTCTACCGCCACTCACGCTTTTCACTATTCCGCGGGCTCCTTCCACCTCCACTACATCACCTACACTAGGATTATAGCCTCTTCTCTGGAACTCTCTTAAACTGTAAACTCTGACTTTATCTGGTGATCTCTCCCCGAAGGCCTTCTCAGGCGGTAGCTCTACTTCAATCTCGCTTCCAACATCGTATTTGAGTACCTCCTCCTCTACATGCTCGTTCAGCCAGCCTCTTCCAAGTATTATTAGCGTGGGCCCGTACAGCTTGTCTGCTTCATAGATATTCTCCTTCTTAGCTAGCTCTGCATCTGTTGTGTCTACCAGTGTATTCGACTCTTTAACTCTAACAGTGTACTCGACTAGCACGAAATCTCCTTTACTCAGCGGCAAGACTCCCACCATGCAATCCAGCCTTTTAATTCATGCTACAAGCTGTTTCCTAATCTCCTCTACCCGATTTTAAATATCTTGTCTTACAAGAACACGTGGATAATCCAGCTGGCAGAGGGTTGAGTAGCTGGGTCTTCACGCATAGCGTGCGATAGCTTTAAAAAGAAGGCCCCGGGGAGCTATTCCTGGAAGCGTAATGATCATAGGAGTTCATTGAAGGTTAGGACAAGAAGCTCAGGCGGCTTGTACATGGCTTTCCCTAGTCTAGCACCTACCAGCACTTTAACCTGCTTCTCGGCTGCAACATCTATCAGCCTCTGAGTTATTATACCATCGAATACTACAGCGTATACTCCCCCAGGCTCAACCCCCTGTATCTCGGCGACTAGATCCCTCACCTGCACCTGCTTAATGAGATTCCAGCTGCTCGAGTATAACTTGGCTTCTAGTGTTCCATGGAGCTCCTTAACGTCCTTAATAAGGCTTGATGGTAGTGTTAGAGTCTCCGTCTGCTCAGATACCAGTTTCTCAGGGGGTTTAACAGCCTCCTCCGGCATCTTGTGAAGCCTTCTCTGCACTTGCATGAGGAACTGGGCTTCCCGAACCCCTTGCTTGAGCTGCTCCTCTAGGTACTGGAATACATCTACCTTCCTGGAGAGAGCCTCCTCAACCTCCCGTGAGCTGAGTTCCTCGACCTCCCGCTCGCTCGGCGCCCGCGCTACATAGTCGACCTTCATGTTTCTTAGAACTTCCCTTAGTATTAAGTCCCCGCCGTGGTCTCCGTCGACGAAGAGAGTTATCTTTTTGGATTCAGCTAGGCTTTTTAGGGTTTCAGGGACTCTTCTAGCTCCTCCTAGAGCTATAACGTTCGTGTAGCCGTAGCGTAGTAGGTTTATTACGTCGGCTCGTCCTTCGACAACTATTACCTCCTCCGCTTTATCCACGTCTGGTCCGGCTGGAAGCTCCTCGGGGCCGTATGATATTGGTTCAGGGGTCTTCATGTACTCCTGTATAGTTTTAATTAGTTCCTTGACATCAGGAGTCTTCTCTTTACTCCACTTTCTAAGTATTTCTACAGCTCTCTCAATCACCTTCTTTATTCTCTCCACTCTAAGATCAATGATATCCACTACTGTTATACTTGAATCGTAAGGTCCTACTTTATCGACAGTTTCAATTAATGCGGCGAGTAGTGCTGTCTCAACTCTATCCAGGTTGCTGGGTATCTGTATTTCTCCCACGGTCTTGTTCCCTTGAACCCTAGTATTTACTACTATTCTCCCGACGCGACCTCTATCCTGGAGAATTCTCAAGTCAAACTCGTTACCAAGGATCCCTTCTGTCTGCCCGAAGATTGCTCCTATAATGTCATGCTTATCGACAACTCCGTCGATTTCTATCCTGGCTTTAACAAGGTACTTAGCCATAGTGCTGACACCACTCTTAAGTAAAACTTATGTGTTAAGAGAGGTAATTATTCTATCTAAATCACAGGTATTAAGCCTGCTGCCTCCGGGTTAAACTACTCGAATCCTATTAACCTTCTTGTTAGCCCACTTATACCTCCTAATCCTCTTACTCCTGCCGAAGCCGCATGCTGCACAATACCCTTTCGCTACATTGAAGCTGTGGCGCCCGCATCTCCTGCATCTTATATGAGTCTTGCTTCTCCCATGCTTACCCATACTGGTTGTACCTTTAACCATCTAGCACACCCCTTCCTACTCGTTTAACGGTGATACAAGTACTACGGTATCGCCTCTAACTACAACTGTTCCAAGCTTTCTTGTTGATCCATCACTGTGTATTTCATCAGTGTCATCTAACACTACATTTAAGTGCTGGTCGAAGCTTCTAAGCCTTCCTCTGAGCGCCGTGTTATCCTTAGTTTTAATTAAGACTAGTTTTCCAATACTCTCCTCGAGTATCTTGTGAGCTGTCTCACTCAACTATACCACCCATGACTCGAGTACTCCAGTTCAAGCTACTGGTAGCTTAGTAACGTTTAATTCTACCTCTTCTTTAAACTTAGAGTATCCTTATAAATCTACCTTTAATCAACTAGACTTCCCTCTACTGTAGTCGAAGAGGCTTCTCCTGCCAGCTGTGCTTGCAGCCTTCTTTAATGTATCCTCTGTCACACCAAAGTAGCCGAGGATTCTTAGCGCTGCTGGAATAACCTGGTGTTCCACGTAGTAGGCTGAATCCACGCTTCTCGGATCCTTGACTAGAATGTAGGGTTCAGCTCTCTCAGAGATCTTCCCTGAACCCTTAACTACAATATATCCTACTTTATCTCCTACTTCAACCCGCATACCCATTCCTTTAAGCTTTCTCGCAGCGTTTACATGTGGTGCTTCAACCTTGTACTCTTCTAGCGGCCTTGTGAGAGTCTTCCACACGATTAGTTTCTCGAGAGGTATTTTACCCTGGTTTAAATCTGCTATAATCCTTCTAACGTACTCTATGGCTTTATCTACATTCTTCTCGCTGAGGAGGATCTCTGTGACCTCCTCTTGAACATCCTTAGCTATCTCAGCCCAGTCTCCTCGCACTGCCTCAAATCCTACTATATCTACGCGTCCATCTTCTAGTAGCCCAGCATACCTCTTCTTGGCTTCAGTGAAGAATACTCTCCTGTACACCTTGTCAACTTTTATCTCGAAGCCTAGTTCCTTCTCAACGAATTCTACCAGCCTGCTTATTTTATCCGGGTTGTTCTCTACGAAAAGAGAGTCTGTGTCACCGTATATCACTTTTAACCCTATTTTTCTCGCGTAGTCTATTGCACTCAGGATCGTTCTACGCCCCCAGGCTGTCACAGCTTCAGCACACTTCCTGCAGTACCATCTAGCTGCAATCCATCCCATGTATCCGTACGCAGCGTTAGCTAGTACTTTAATAGCTTTCTGCCTTTCATCCAGTAGCTTGTATTCTGGTGAGTCGGGAGCATACTTCTTCATTTCAGCTCTTATTTGTCTTCTAAGCGATAGTAGTGCTTGAAGGACGTCTTTGAGGAAGCCTGGCGGCTCTCTTCTAAAACAGTGTCCTACCTCAGGTGCAATGTTATGCTCTCTCTCATTGCATTCATCTTCCACTATGGTGTCAGGCCCTATATTATACTTTATCATAATACTGGGGTACATGCTTGTAAAGTCCAGTACTGCGATATTCTCATGGATCCCTGTTAATGGCTGGAGTACTACAGCCCCCTTATAGGGTTCAGCCTCCTTCTCCACTCTATTCGGTATCAGCTCATTCTTCTCGAAGGCCTCCCTCATAAGGAACCATTCAAGCCTGTTGCCGACGCTTGCAGCTCCAACTTGATCCAAGGGTAACCCTGTAATACTGGAGAGCTGCATAGCAAAGGGGAGGAACTTCTCGGCTAACCCCATTGTGGATTCAACATCATCCATGTTGTACTTGAGGAGCAGGCTTCTCTTACCTGGATCCCTCCAGTACTTTGGGATATCAGTGTAGTCTATGAGTACTCTCTCACTTCTCTTCATTACACCGAGGTAGTCTGCTACTACGTCAAGGCTCTTCAACTTTACTTCAGGTATGCCTTCAGCATAGTCTAGCAGGTCAACGTTAAGCCTGCCTGGAATAGATACATGGCCGTACGTGCTTGTAGAAGGCTGCCCGTTGACTCTTCGACCAACATCTAGCTTCAAGCCCAGGGTTTTCGATCGCTCCAGCAGGTACTGCCAGTCGAATCTATTACTATTATATCCTACTATCACGTCCGGATCGTACTCCAGGATGTAGCCTGCAAAACCTGAGATTACTCCTCTATCATCCATGCCTTCAGCCGTGAACTGTTTTCTCTCACCGCTACTAGTTTTCACTCCTATCACTATAACCGGGTCTCTCTCAGGATGCGGGGAGCCTGACTCAGTGAACACCTCGATGTCGAATGCCAGCACGCGGAGATCGGAGGGTGGTCTTACATCACCAACTGGTTTTATAGAGCCTGTGACCTCGAATGCCCTGGCGACTCTATAACCTGGTGGGACAGGGGCTTCCACCACCTCCGCAGTATGCCATCCACAGGGCTCCAGCATGTGGTCGAGGATATACCTCATGCTGAACCTTATATCTGCTTCTAGGACTTCCTCCACTCCGCTAATAGTTCTCACGATATCCCTGTATCTCCTCACGGATTCAGGTATAACTGTTGTAACCCTTAACGCTTTAACCCTTCTCCCGAAGAACTTCTTCTCAACAGGTCTTACATCTATTATCGGGGATCCCGCTTCACTCAGCGCTTTAATTCTTCTAGCTATGGTGTCGGTGTCAGCATCCTCCCTCAATATAATGTAGAAGTATGGGCGGAACCTCCGGTCCCTTAAAACTATTCTCTCACCACTTCTAGTTACACCCCAGAGTATTACGTGGGGCTCCCGGCCCACAATCTCATAGGTTGCATCTAGAAGGTAGAATTCGATCTCCATGAGTATTCACTCTAGCCCCCATTAGAATACCCTGGTAACCCACTATATTAATACCGTCTTTTAAGACTCTAAACCCGTGGAGAATAAGCTCCATAGCACTACGTGAAGGTGAACAACATGAGGATACTTGAAGAAGACTTGAGAAGCGGGGTTATCAGAGTCCTCGTAGAAGACCAGGATGACCTCTGGGCTCTATTCATGCTGTTGAAGCAGGGTGATATAGTATACGCTAAGACAACCAGAGAGGTTAAAGCTGGTGAAGGAGGTAGCAGCAGGAGAATACCTATGACGCTGGGGTTACAGGTTGAAGCAGTAGAATTCCAGGAGTTTACTGACAGGCTTAGAATTAGAGGCATAGTAGTTGATGGCCCAGAGGAGTACGGGATTAAAGGACACTACCACACGATCAATGTGCATCCAGGCGACCAGGTAGTACTAGTAAGAGAAGCCTGGGATGAACAGAGCTTGAGCTTCCTGAAGGATAGCGTGAAGAAGAGAAGAATTCTCCTGGTTACAGTAGACTACGATGAAGCATGTGTCGCCGTGCTCACAGAGCAAGGTGTTAAATACTATGATGAGTTGAGGTCTAACATCCCCGGGAAATCCTATAGAGTTGAATACGATGAGTTAATCAAGAATTACATTGAATCACTTGAATCCATAGTAGCCGGTGTTCTAGAGAGAGAAAACATTAATGCAGTTATAGTAGCGGGGCCAGGCGACTTCAAGAATAGGGTTGCAGAAGCTGTAAAAGCTAGTAGAGCAGGCATCCCAGTATACGTGGATTCTACTTCAACAGGAGGATGCCACGGGGTAAGCGAGCTTCTGAGGAGAGATGTAGCAAGGAGGATTATGGGGGAGCTGAGTATTGTGAAGGCAAGGGGGATCCTCGAGGAATTCAAGAGGCTCTTAATCTCAAGCCCCGAGCTAGTAGCCTACGGTTTAGACGATGTATACGAGGCTGCTCTCTACGGCGCTGTATCTAAAGCAGCCTTAACCCACGAGCTACTACGAGAAGAGAATGAAGAGAAGCGTGAACGTGTATATGAAGCGCTCGAGAGGATTAGAAAAAGTAGAGGGGAAGTCGTAGTTGTCTCCAGTAGAAGTGATGTGGGAGCTGAAATCGAGGGGTTTGGAGGTATTATCGCTCTCCTCAGATACAGGTTATTCCGAGAGCATCCTCCTCAGGAAGACGTTTCTCCGGGATAACTCTTCTAAAGCGTTTTCAAAGGACTCTTCGGGTGCGAGCTGGTGTTTAAGGAAGACTCCTGTCCTCCCTATAATACTCCTCCTGGTTAGAACTCTCACTCTCTCCAGTACGGTCTCAATACTTACGTCCAGCTTTCTCGCAACATACTCCTCGAATCCTCTGACCGTGACCTCCACGTGTCCTCTTGGAGTAGGATCTATGAGTACCAATGCTTTGTTTACTCCTGGAACCCTTAAACCCTCAGCCAGCCCTTTGTAATCCAGCATCCCCCCAAACCTGTAGAACTCGTACTCTCTTGGTTTAAGCTTGAGGAGCGGGAAGCTAACAGTCTCTTTTTCCTCGCTATCCAGTACTATGTAGGCTTTAGGAGTGTTAACAGGTGTAGCCATAACTATGAAGCGAGCGTAGGGTTTAATCCCCTTTTCCTCGAGTATTATCTCAACGAGATAGCTGGGGATGGGTTCAGGTATAAACAAGTCTATATCGCTACCCTTCCAGACATCTCCTCTCGCTATGCTTCCATGGACGTAAGCGTTAACTCCCTTCTCATTGAAGAAGCTGAGTAGTCTTAAAGCCCTCTCTCTAAGCCTTCCGAGAAGACTCCAATGCTCACTAGTGTAGACTACCTCTTTAAATTCTGATGTTGAACCCGGCTGCATCCTTCTCAATAATCCAGCACCTGATTAACCTCCAGGCTTCTCGAAGACCCCTGCAGGTGATTTATCGCTTTACACCCTAATTTAAGACTTCAAGCTTTCATCTTCACTTAAAGAGGACTTAGAGAATCCGTAGTCACGTGGATTGAATACCAGGGATTGATCGCCATGGATTGGATGACTACTGTAATACTCTCGGTAACCGTCTTCTGGGTAGTTGTTAACCTGCTCTACAGGCGGGTACTCCAGGGGAGGTATAGTGGTGTAGAGGTAACAGGCTATGTTATTTTAAATGTGAAGAAGAGCTTGAAGGTTGAGAGCAGGCTCTCCAAGAGAAGCAGCATCTACAATATCCTGGTGATCCTAGCTTTCGCAGCCTCCCTAGTATTCTTCTACGCCTCGATCATTGCTTCAATAGCTAGTAAGATATCAACTGGTGAGAGCGGTGTCACTCTTCTAGTGCCGGGGGTGAACGTTGTAGGAGTAGACATCTTATACTTTATTATAAGTGTAGGCTTAGCTACCTCTCTCCACGAGTTCCTCCACGCGCAGCTCGCCTTGAGGAACGGTATTAACATTAAATCCTATGGATTCATTCTAGCCCTGGTAATCCCTCTTGCATACGTTGAGATAGATGAAGATGCATTCAAGCAGGCTGGGATCTCGAGGAGGCTCGGTGTGCTATCAGCTGGTATTGCAGGTAATCTTGCTCTAGCACTTACTTCACTACTACTTCTCTCAGCTATCACGCTACCGGTTGGCTTAATGATCACTGATGTAAAGCCTGGGAGCCCGGCTGACGGCAGGCTACAGGCTTACGATATAATAGTAGAGGTTAATGGGACACTAGTTAAGAGCATCAAGGATATACCTAGAGTAGAGAAGTTAGCTAAGCCGACAGTACTCTATGTAAGCGTTTTAAGAGAGGGCAGGATAGTGAACCTCAGCATCCCCATAGGATTAAACGATACTAGAATAGGAGTGTATCTTGCACCCGCCTTGAGAACAGAGTTAATAGCTTTTCTCGGAGCCCCTCTAACTGAAGCAGTATACAGATTCCTCTCATGGAACTATATCGTGAACTACAGTATAGCTCTAGTAAACGCTGCCCCGCTTTTCATCACAGACGGCGGTAAATTCCTCAAGGAGATACTAGGGGATAAGCATAAAAGCGTAGCCGACACCATCAGCCTGGTAACACTCATACTAATCCTCCTACTAATACTCCATCCTTGAGAAGAAATAATAACCCGCTAGACGATAGGAAAGCATGCCGCGGGCGCAGGGAGGGCCTGGCTTAAGCCAGGCCAGAAAACTACTGCATCCACCAGGAGCCGGCCACCCCCCGCGTGAGGCCGTGAACCCCGCCCCATGGGGCCGGCGGAGGCGGAGCCCCCTCTGGAGGGAGGGGGTGAACCGCCTTAGCTGGGGGAACCTGGCCAGGCCCGGAAGGGAGCAACCTAACCCTGGACGCCGGCGTTCATGGGTCAACGGGGCTGAGCCAGCGCGGATAAGGCTCTGGCCGGCTTCCTCGGTGGATGCAGTAGAGCTGTGCCCGCGGCCGTTCTCGCTAGATGGTTTTAAGCCCTGAGCCTGTTAGCACTATTAAGGTCTTCTTGCCTGCAAGCATGCTTTTAACCTTCTGGAATGCAGCGTAGGCTGCTGCAGATGTAGGCTCTACAGTGAAACCCATCTCCCAGAGCTCCCTCCAAGCTTTCTCGATCTCGCTGTTGCCAACTAATACTATGCTACCCTTGTACTTACGGATGACATCAGCTATCTCCTGGAGTCTCGGGGGATTAGGGACCATTATACCGTCAGCTAGCGTCGACTCCTCGCCTTGCGCTACTTCCCCTGTGAGAGCCCTGTATACGGGTTGAACGCTGTAGCCTTGAACAGCTATGAAGTGGGGTATTCTAGTCAGCCATCCTGCCTCCACAGCTTTCTCGAAGCCTTTCACTAAGCCGAGGAATAATCCACCAGAGCCCACCGGGGATATAACGTAGTCTGGTGTATCCTCCTCAAGGACCTCCCATGCTATAGTCGACGCTCCGAGAATATAGAAGTAGCTCCAGGTGTGAGCAACATAGAAGCTTGAGCCTTCTGTCTCCCTTAGAACCATCCTGGCAGCATCATCCCTTGATGGAGCCTCGATTACTTCTGCTCCAAGCATTCTTAGAACTCTCTTCTTTCCTTCAGGGGCTGCTCGAGGCATGTAGATTCTAGCTTTCAAGCCGTATAGATTAGAGTAGAGGGCTACAGCTATACCGGTGTTCCCGCTAGTATCCTCTACAGCCCTCTTGAACCCCATTAAGTAAGCATAGTATAAGGCTAGAGCTGAACCCCTATCCTTGAAGCTCCCGCTGGGGTTGAGGTATTCAAGCTTGAAGAGTAGGGTAGAGCCCTCAATCTTCTCGGCGACTAGAGGAGTATCCCCCTCTCCTCTAGTCTTCTCGGGCTTCAAGGGTATTAAGCCATGATACCTCTCCCACACCCTTCCTGATTCATGTTTCACCAGCTTAAACTCATGCGAGATATCTAGTGGCATCCCGCATCTAGGGCACTTCCAGTAGTATACGCTGAACGCATCAGCTTCAAACCCGCATTTAGGGCACACCCACTTCACGCTACTCACCCCTGGAACCCCAGGCACGTGGGTCTAGTACTCTCCCTAAGTGTATATTATAGCTTAACTAGTCTAAACGCTCCCCTGATAGTTTAAAGCGAGTGTAGCTAGAAGTATTCTCGAACCCCAGGGTACTATTAGAGCTATAAAACACACTCTAGCTGAACAGGGTCGTGTTGAATACAGAATTAAGTTTATTAATGGATATGTATCTGTGGTTTATCTAGCAGGTTTAACCTAAGTATTGAGTGGTGCATGATTATGCCTAAAAAGAGGGAGAGTAGAGGGAGGAGAAAAGGGTCTAAGGGTAAGGTAGAGTATATTCAGTGCGATAACTGCGGCAGGCTCGTGCCGTCAGATAAGGCGGTATGCGTGACTAGAATGTACAGTCCTGTACCACCGCAACTAGCCATGGAGCTCGAGAAGAAGGGGGCGATTATACAGAAATACCCTGTCACCAAGTGCTACTGTATCTCGTGTGCAGTACACTTAGGTATAATCAAGGTTCGCCCAGAGGAGGAGAGAAAGGAGAAAACAACGCTAGCCTAAAGGTCTAGCATTAGACTCTATTTGTCTCACAGAGATAGTAAAATATTAATATTGAATGGACTACTAATCCTACCCACCTTTCAACGCCTTCACGATCTCAACTTCCATATCCCTGCATATATCCTCGTTTCCACCCAGTGTTCTACCCTGGCTTACAGCTAGGAGAATATTGTACTCGGGTTTCAAGTCGCATTTAGAGGCTATTTCCTCTAGAAGAGACTCTACTTTCACACATCCACTGCTTTCAATTATTACTCTACAGTCTCCGCCAACTACTTCGGCTACTATGCGTGGCACTAGATTCACCTAACCAGCTCGAGGAGACCCTTAAACTCTGAGAGCTCCAGGCTATCTAGGGTTTCAGGCTTAGGGATGCCTCTTTCATCCCATCCTAGTTCACTGAAGTACTGGGCTAGCATGGTTTTCACAGTACTCCTCTCTGCAGCCTTACCCTTATATGGCCCTGAGGGGAGGGGCTCATAGAATCTCTCTGGGTTCTCATCGTCAACGCCTGGAGTCCACTTGACATCAGGTCCACCGGCTAGTAGCAGTAGTCTTTGAAGTGTTAGTATCCTTCTTCCTATATCGTAGAGGCCGTTGATATCCAGCCCCCAGCCTGTAACAGCGTTTAGATAGTCTAGTAGAATTGTATCAGCGTTATCATGGAACGTTAGGAACATGCATACAACAGCACTATCAATTACCGCTGACCAGGCCTCCGAGGACCTTGACTTCACGGGTACTCCTGCCACGCTTGTATGGTCTCCTCCCTGCACTGAAGCAGCATATGCTATTGGCTGAGGGTAGTCTTTTCCACTTCTAATCCCGTGGGCTCCGATAGCTATCCCCTTGGATTGAACAGCATATTTAAGTAGATCCTTTCTACCCTTTAATTCCATTAGCTTTAATGCAGCCCTATAGGTTCCCTCAGCGAGGATATCGCCTATCCCTCTTCTGCAGGCTATATCGTTTAGCAGTCTTTCGAGAGCATTGACGTCACCCCAGTTAACCTCGTAGCCGAAGTCTTCTTTGGTTAGTATACCTCGTTGAAGCAACTCTAATGCGAATCCAACTACATTCCCTGTCTGTATGCCGCAGAGTCCTAGTTCATCGGCGACAGCTGAGAGCCTTGTTGCCCCCTCTGGTGTTAGGACTCCTAGGTCTCCACCCATGTATGCTGCCATCTCGTAGTCGGGGCCATCAGTTATGTATCTTCTACCACTCTCCGTCACTCTACTCAGCTTCATGCATGCTAGAGGACAGCCATACTCACTCCACGGGTTCTTAACCCACAGCTTCTTCTCAAGCCAGGCATGCGAGAATTCAAGTCTCTCATGGTACTCCTCCTGCCAGTTTCTTATAGGCATGCTCGACGTTACATTACCAGTATACCATGTGCCTGAGGTTGTACCCCACCGCCTGAAGTCTATATTCCTACTGTAGATCTCCACTAGCTTTCTATGAAGCTCGAGGAATCTATTCGAGTCTGCTATCGGCGGGAGGGGCCCGTTACCCTTTACTACTATGGCTTTCAACTTCTTACTACCCATGACAGCCCCGTAACCCCCGTATCCTGAGGCATGTGTTATCTTCGATAATACCACGGCTGTTCTAACCTTGTTCTCGCCTGCCGGGCCAATGTAGAGGCTTGCGGGCGGCCTCTTAAGCTTATGCTCTCTTCTAGCTATCTCTGCCAGCTTCTCCACTAGTACTCTACCTGTAAGCCCCCATAGCTCCCCGGCGTCTCTGACTTCAACTCTATTATCCTCGATATACAGGTATACTGGTTTATCGCTTGCTCCTTTGACTATTAAGCCATCGTACCCGGCGGATTTAAGCTCTACTGCAACCTCGCTTGAAACAGTGGATCCAACAACTCCATTAGACTGCGGTGACTTACCGCTGATAGTCATCTTAACTCCAGGATAGTATCCTGTGAGAGGCCCTGTAGCAATTATTAATGGGTTCTCAGGGGATAGCGGGTCTAGGCTAGACCACTTCTCACCATAGTGTTTAGCTAGGTAGTATACTGCAAACCCTCTACCTCCAAGGAACCTCCTGAATACTCTATCCTCGAACTCTACTACACGCCACTTGCTGCTCGATAAATCTACCTCGAGGAACCTGCCCCAGAATCCATTCACTTATCTCACCCCTAGTATGATCCTCTCGTATATCTCCTTGGATGTCTCGTAGGGGTCTTTCAGGAATACTTTGACTGATCCCTCCGGCTTCTCAATTAGTGTTAGAGCGTTATACCCTGCTTCACTGCATGCTTTAACGCAAGCTGGCTCTCCACCACAGAGGTCGCAGATTAACACGTAGTTCTTACCAGGTATTATTCTAGGTATCTCTAGCGGGCAGGCGTTGACGCATGCCCCGCATAGAGTACAGTTCTCTGGTATGACTATGACAGCCCCGGTTTTCTCATCGATCTTTAAAGCGTTAAATGGGCATGATTGAACACAAGGGTAGTCCTCGCATTGAACACATGTAACTGGTACAGGAGCTCCCGGGTAAGGCTCGTAAACCTGTATTCTCGATGCAGACGGCCATATACTGCCTTCATGCGTGAGGCTACAAGCGATCTCGCATAGCCTGCAGCCTGTACATCTCAATGGATCCACGAGGATCCACGGTTTACTCAAAATACTCCCACCCCAGTATTCTAGAAAATAGCCGCAATCATTAATAAGTCTATCCTTGATCCTCGTGGTGGCTATATTTAATCTCACTAAATCATAAGGAAAGGGATGTAAAGATAGGTGGTTGAGCATGGTTAAAGTAAAAAAGATTGTTCTCGTGACTGCTGAACACCACCCCTACCATAAGCTCTGGATGAAGCTAGCGGAAACCCTCGGGAGAAAAATTAACGCAGAGGTAGAAGTTAGAAACGAAGACTACGTGTACCTGGTTGAACACGGAGATAAAGATGAATTAGGCATGAGCTGGCTGCCCCAGATACTCGCTGAGCTCGACGATGGAAGAGTCCAGTGGCTTCTCTCACAGCTACCTTTAAACGAGAGGCTTGAGCCAGACGAGGAGGAAGCAGTCAGGAAAATGAGTGATAAGCTAAGAGAGCTCGGCGTTGAACTCCAATTCGAGGAAGCTTAAAGCCAGCTGGGTGCATCATAATGTATTTTGTACCCTTTGTCCCCACTCCCTACCCTGTTGTTAGAGAAATGCTCAAACTTGCCGGGGCAAGTGAAAACGATGTAGTATACGATCTAGGATGTGGTGATGGAAGAATCCTCATAGTAGCAGTAAAAGAGTTCAATGTTAAGAAGGCTGTAGGTATTGAGAGAGATGCAGAGAGAGTTAAAGAAGCCATTAGAAGAATAAATGAGGAGGGTGTCAGCGGGAGAGCTATAGTTATACAAGGAGACTTCTTTGAAGCTGATTTAAGTGAAGCATCAATTGTAACTCTCTTCCTGCTAACCTCCGTGAATGAAGCACTCCGCCCTAAGCTTGAAAGAGAGCTGAGAGATGGAGCCCGAGTAGTCAGCCACGAGTTCAGGATACCTGGCTGGAGGCCTGAGAAGACAATTGAAGTTAGAGATGACCACGGCTTAACTCACGTAGTCTACCTCTACGTGAAAGGAAGACACTTATAGTAGCCTGCAAGTCCAGCCATCCACGCCTCTAAAATCCTTATTCAGCAGTCAACTCTAGGATTCAGCTGGTACACCAGACTCTTCTAGCGAAAACCACGTAGCCTGTATGCCCTATCATCCTAGTAAACGGTCTAACAGCTCCTTCTTCAACTTTGTATTCTCTAAGTAGTACTTCATAGGAGTGAATGTCAGCGAAGCATGGATTCTTCTTCAACTCCACAACTGTCTTCTCAACCTGGTTAATAGTTGGAGAGTAAACTAGGAGTGTTCCCCCAGCTCTAACTAACCCTGCGACCACGCGTAGGGCATTCCAGGGGTCTGGTATATCAAGGAAGAATGAATCAAGGTCTACTGGAAGGCTAACAGGCTCTCTTATATCATGCTTCAAGAGCCTTACTCTCTCAAGAAGTCCAGCCTTCTCCAGGTTGCCTTTAGCTACCTCTAAGTTCTTCTCTGAGATATCAAAGCCGTAGAGGATCCCGGTGTCACCTATACTATTGGCTAGCACTATTGTGAGAGCTCCTGAGCCGACACCAGCCTCCCCTATCTTCGAGCCGGGTCCAATCCCAGAGAGATGGATCATTAAGCCAGCGTCCTTGGGGTATATGATCTGGGTTGCACGATGAAGAAGCGTGGAGTAATCGTGGGGCAACGGCTTAAGGATCAAGGCTTTGAAACCCTGTGAGGTTTTAACTATAACCCCGTAGGGTTTCCCAATGAGGTCTCCCAGCTTCACGAAACCCTTATCAGTGCCTAGAATACCGTCTCTTCTAACCCTAGCTATAAACCTCCTCTTCTCATCTAGTACTACTAAGACTGAGTCGCCTTCACGTATAATGCCGCTCATAGACTGATACCTTTCAGCTCTGGCGTCACTCATCACAGCTCAGAAATACCAGCTTTCAACATCTCTTTTAAATCCAAAGCTTCATCTCATCAACTCCAGTTCTCGTTTCAAGCTTATAAGCTTTACACTCAGTCTCACCATCTACAGTGGATCGAAGGGTTTACAGGGGTCATTAATTCCCGTGGTGAGAGAGCCTGCGGGAATAAGCTTGAATAAAAGCCATCTACAAGTGAAGATTAATAGAGAAGGGTGGAGATGGCTGTGGTTAAAGGCTGCTAAATAGAGTTCATGTAGTCGGTATTAACTTAGGGTGCCCTGTGTTGAGGGTGTTCATTTTCAGTATAAAGCCTGTGTATGCTTACAGAATATTCACAGGGAGCAAGAGATTCGAGCTTAGAAGATTTCTAGGCAGGTACGTGGAGAGAGGAGATAGAATAGTACTCTACGTGACAGGAAGGGTTAAGGCTATTATGGGTGAGTTCACAGCTGGAGATGTAATTAAGGGACCCCCGGAGTACATTTGGAGGAGGCTTGAAGCCTTAGAGTATACTGGAGTGCTGGCAGGCGACTACCGGTATATTAGCGGCTCGAAGACCGCGATGGCGATAGAAGTTGTTAACCCATTAATGTACAAGCAGCCTATTCCACTACGCACTATAAGAAGAATATTCCCTGATTTTAATCCACCTATGAGCATGAGGGAACTGGATCCCTTCGACCCGGTTGTTGAGTTACTACTCAATAAAGCAGTTGACGCATCTAGAAGACGCTGGTAGTATTCAAGCCACCTGTATTCATCCAGGCGCCTTGGGTTCACGTTTCAGCTCTCTTAAGCCAGAGCTCCTTCTTCAATAGATCCCTGACTGCAATCCTGATAACCTCACTTCTACTACTATACCTCCCCATTCTCACCAGCTCATCTATTCCTTCAATGTAGAATTCAGGCATCTTAACTGTTATCAACTTCATTCTAGGTATTACGCCAGCCATCTCTAAACCCTGTGGGTTTCATGGCACTGGAGAAAAGATTAAAAGCCCTTGGTTAAACCATGCTGCTAACTAAATATGATGTTTTCGGCTACCCGTCACCTATAGTTCAGCTTGTTAGAACCCTGATGACAACTCCCTTTAGCCTGGATTCAGCAAGCCTGTACAAGCTTATCAAGTAGGAGATGTTAGCCTTATTCACAACATAAGTGACAGTGTAGACTAGGTACATGTATACGAATGGAGCTAGCTGAATACTATAGAAGCTGTACTGTGTTCTCCCTCCCGCCAGCCATAGGAGAACATAGCCGCTCCACGAGCCCAGCAGGTATAGCCAGAGCAACCCGTGCTTCTTATCCCTGAAGGCGAGGGGGGCAAACACTAATATAGAGATGAACACAGTGGACCAGAATGGAGTGAATCCTTCAGCGTAGACGTCTGGATTCAAGTACACGGGGAATGCATTAGCTCCAAGAAACCAGTCCCATGGGGATGAGCTAACAGGGCATCCAGCCCCCATGCACTTAACACTTGTATGCCACTTCAAGGGGTTTAGCAGGGAGTCTCTAATCCATCTAACTGTGCCGAGATAGCTTATTAATGGTAGAGATATGAGAGTAAGCAGGGCTAGGTAGAGTACTAGGGCTGTGAATGCTAGTGCAAGCAGGTTATATGCTAGAAACAGGGTGGAGGGATTCCTCCTAGCCCACTGCCTCAGGTATATTAGTGCTAATGGTATTAGAGAGAAGAGTCCTGAGAGCTTGAACAACCCGCCTAGAATCCCTGCTAACAGTGCCCCCTTGTACCTTCCATGTACTGCGAGGTAGAATGAAAGCATTGAAGTAAAAGCTACAAATCCGTCGAGTAAGGCTAGAGAGAACATTACTCTGGATAAGGGTTCAGCTACAAGCAGTACTGCTGAGGTTAAGGCTATAAGAGTGCTCCCTGAGAGCTTTCTCACAGAGAGGTATACTAGTACCACGGTTAGAGACCCTGCGAGAATTAATGGAATTCGCCACGTGAATGGTTCATCCCCTAAAGCATAGATTGAGAGAGCTATCAGGTACTTACCTAGAGGCGGGTGCTCGAGGTTAAGGTATCTATTAATACCCTCGTTGTCAGGTAGCATCCATCCTGGTATAGCGTCAACCACTTTTACAGAGCCCTGGATCTCGCTCATAAAGCGTAGAACATTTTCTCTATCACCGTATACATAGAAGGCTTTAAGCTTAGAGTAATCGCTTCGAAGTTCAAGTCCATATGCAGCTGCAGTATCCTTAAGTAGCTCGAGATCCAAGTTGCCCTCGTATATAACTGTGTATCCGTAGCTTCCACTAGCCATCCGGGGCTCTAAGCCGAAAACCTTGACAAGGAGTATTCTTGCAGAGCCCACATACCATACCTCATCAGACACGTATCCCCTCCCATTCCTCGAAGACTCTAACTCTTGGAATTGAAGGGCGCTTAAAGCGAAGACTGTAAATGCAGCCATACCTATTACTACGGCTATCAGCACCTCCCTTAGAATGCTTCTACCTTTTACCACTCCACTTATCACCAAGCTGGGGTCAACAAGAATTACTCAGCTGGAAAGAGTTATTAAGTCTCAAACCTTATCCACTCACTCAGAAGCCGGGGTCGCCTAGCCTGGTAGGGCGCCGGCCTGCTAAGCCGGTGGGGGGTTCCCCGCGCGGGTTCAAATCCCGCCCCCGGCGTCAGCTTCCATAACCTCTTTTAGTGCTTGGAGAGCGTACACAGCTAGCATGGAGTCCCTGGTTATAGATATCCATTGAATAGGGTTCTCAAGCGATAATGGATTAGGCGATGCATCCAGCCCAATGCTCCTTAAGGCTTCAGCTATCACGCCGGCTTTAAACCAGAGTATTATTATCAATGCATTCAAGAACTCCACAGTCAGTAACAGCCGTGCATCTCTCCTAACAAATAGAGTTGGAATCAGTGGTAGTATCAAGAGGAGTGTCTGAGGTACAGGCTGCGGGTGCAGCGAGTAAAGTAGTAGCATTACTACAGGTATGTACATGGTGAGACGTTCTCTCTCGTTTAAAGAAGGACTAACAGCGTATAAGGTGAGAAGCAGCAGTATCCATAAACCCATGTTCAACCCATAGGCTGCTTCAACTGAAAGCCATGGTGTAAGCACTTGGAGGAGACCGTTATTAAAGCCAGCTTGAATTACACTGCTCACAACGCGTTTAATGTAGCTTGGATCCACTGCGAGAACTAGGAGTAATGGTATCAATCCGTAGAGCATCCCAGTGTAAATGGATTCATCTAAGTTAGGATCTCTCAGTAGGAGATATACTAGTAGCCCCAGGACAACTATAGAGTAGAAGCTCGTTGTGAATGAAAGTGTCGAGTAGAATAGTGCCCGCTTAACCTCACCCTCCCTAATACTAACTACTGCTTCAGCTATGAGGGGGAGTGCGAGGGAATCATAGCTGTATACTCCGTAGACTAATAGGGTAGTAGCGTAGACAGGATACAAGTATATGCTGCGAGCCCTCACAAGCCTGTAGATACCGTAGGATACAGCGGCAGTTGAGATAGCCGAGTAAATTAGATAGAAGTAGACAAGAAAGTCGCTGGCACTTGACGCTAAAAACCTGCTTAAAGCTGTAGCCAGGAGCACTGTAATCCAAGCTAGAGGAGGCTGGGTAGGCTTTAAATCCGCGATCACTCTCCACGGGGGTTTACTATACGATTCAACTAGGGTGTCGTGGAGCTGGCTGTATACATCGCAGTATATGATTGAACCTGCTTCAAGTAGCCTTCTACCGAAGAGCGTGGATTGAACTTCGGTGGGCATGTGGAGTACCATAGATACTAGGAGCAGGACCACTGTTACAGTTAAGGTTAAAGCGGCTGCATGCCTCATTTTACTTAGACCTCGCCGTAGCTAGGAGGCTTTCTCCCGCTGGCTACGCGCATCTCTCTATTGAGCCCTCCCCCAACTACATCCTCCCATTTTATTGATAGTGCTGTAAGCAGCTGCTCTAAGCTGCTCTTCAATAGTTCAATGTACTTATCTGGGTCTACTTCGTGCAGTCTAGCCAGTTGTATCGCCTTATACCCTTCCTTACCTTTAACTTTAATGAATGTTATCACATCGCCTTCTGCTACACTAATACCGTAGTTAGCGAGCTGCATTGCAGCCCTTACGTGGGGAGGCTTAGTCTTAGTATAGGTTGATGGTGGTTTCGTTAAAGCTACCTTAATTGCTAGTTGATCCAATGGTATCTCCTTACGCTTAAGCTTCGTGTAGTATTCTTCCAGCGCGTGTTCAAGCCATTCAACGAACTCCATGAATCTCTCTGGTGTATCAATCTCTCTCATTTTATCTAGCATCTCCTGGAAGAACTCCTTGAGAAATTCAGGTGTATTCCTCTTCTTCGCTACCAGCCCCTTTATTTCCACCTCGCCGCTCTTACCTCGGCCTAAATAATTCTTCTTCAATCCTGTGAAAACAACATATGTAAATTCTTTATCTAGCTCGATTTCAAGCCCAAGGTTCTCTAGAATCCACTTCTGGAGAGCCTCAACCTGGCTTCTCGTAGGATTCCATACGAAGATTGAATCTGTATCCCCGTAGAGGGGTTTAATACCTAGCTCTGCTGCCTTGAGCACTATTGTCATCAGGGACTTCCTGCCCATGGCTGTAACACTTTCAGCTACAGCCGGCGAGAACAAGGGGAACCTGCTGTCACCGAAGACGCCGTAGCTGGCGTTAATGAATACTTTTATGGCTCGTTGAACAACGTCATACCATGTTAGCACTTCTCTTGGAAGTGATTTATCCTTAGCTCTCTTCTTGTAGACTCCAACCCTGAAATCCCTGAGTATCCCTATTATCTGAGCCGTCAGCCCGGGCTTATCAGTGCAGACTGAGTGAAGCTTCCTGCCTGTCTCATCTACAATATCGATTGTTGACTTACACCACGATGTATCAACGGTCTCATAACTTAAATTGTACTTTTTAATTATGCTAGGGTATAGTGAGGCTATATCGAATACAGCAACATTGAAGAATACTCCTCTAGGAGGCTCGATGACTAGTGCGCCAGCGTACTTCTTGCCTTCGATTACAGCTTTAGTACCTGCTTTACCAGCGTACCTAAGTATATCCTCGTTGTTAGGTATCAAGTATCCTAGCCTTCTATGCTCCCAGAAGAACTGGTTTTGAATCCAGTTTGAGATCCGCCTTCTACACACATCCTCGATACTCGTCTTTGATACACGGCTGAGAAGCACCATTAGTCTCCACACAAGCTCGTTATCAAATAGTGTCAGCTGGAGTGTTATATCAGCATCCCTCACGTTGTATGCTACGAGTAGTGAAGCTGAGACATCGCTGATAGCCTCCTCGAAGCCTATCTTAGATACACCTAGCAGCGCTGAGGATACAGCATCAAGCTTCTCCTCTCTGTAGCGGCCTCCAAAAGCATAGTTCTTCACCGCGTTATTCGAGAAGAATTTATACAAGTCCAGGTGGATGCTGTTCTTAAGTCTAATCATGTCTTCTCCTATGGATATTGGTACAAGGTATCCTGGTATACCTAGCCTTATAGCTCTAGAGTAAATGTATAGCAGGTCGAATTTATCGCCGTTATATGTGAGTACAACTGGGTACCTGGATAATGCGTCAAGAACCTCTAGGATTAATGCTTTCTCGGAGTCGTATATCTCGACTTCTACATCAGCAGGGTACTCGTCGGACATGTAGTCGAAGTCGTGTTTAAAGTTCCTCTCCAGCAGGTATACTTTTCTGAAGCCGTTGCTAGCTGAGATGGCCACGCTTATGATAGGGTACTCGCCTTGATGGGGGTTTGGCACCCTACCTTTAAACGGAGTGTAGACTTCTATATCTAGTGCTGCTCTCAGCGCTCTGGGGGGAGCCTCCTCGAAGAGCACGAGGTATTCTTCAGCCAGCTCAATTGTTTCACGAGGCTCCCCCCTGAATAACTCGGTGACGGCTTGCTTGAGAGGTAGGGGTATCTCGGGTTTAACCAGTACAAGTCTGTACTGCTGTCCATTGTTTTCTAGAACATACCTCATTCCAGGTATCAACTGATTATCGAATATGTAGTTGTTATGGTACTTTATCTTCGCCTCCCAAGCTGATGCCTTACCAGTAATCTTGTTTCTCAGCTTTCTCACTGCTAGTGGATCCTTTGTCACAATTTTAGTGACTCTAATGCTCTCCATGGTTAAAGGGTTGACTTTAAATACCTCCTCTACGTGGTCAACAGCTTCATCTTTGAGTACTTCCTCTAGGATGCTCGGGTTCTTTACGCCTGCATCAGTGAGGAGGTATGGCTTATGGCCTGTGGGGTCCGCTATCTTTATGAGCTTATCTCCGCTCTCGCTAAGGAATTCGAGGACTGCTTTCCCCAGCTTCCCATCATAGTATACTCCTAAAAGGTAGTGTGGCTTACTGAGAGCTTTGTAGATGTCTCTTAAACTGGTGCTTACTTCAAGTTGAATTCTGCTGGTATCCTGCATTGTAGGGCTACCTCACTCGCCTTTAAGCATCATGATAGCTTGTAGTATGTCGCCTCGACTCTTGACTAGTGCCTCCCTAGCCTTCTCGTATGATGCGCCTGTCTGCTCCATTACGAATCTAATATCATCTTCAGGGATTTCTGTTGCTAGAGGCTCAGCTGGCTTTCCGGCTTCCTCGACTACCTCCTGTGCACCTGTAACCTGGTAGAAGACTTGCCCTCCAGCCTTAAATACTAGTATTTGAGGATTCCTTAATACTATCCTCTTATCCTTTAAGACTATCTCAACCTGCCTGGCATCCTCTAGTTCTTCAACCTCTACTCCCATCCTCTTGAGAAGCCTCTTCAATTCACGTGGGTTCGATGCAAACATCTCTAGGCACCCAAGCTATTAAAATCCCTGTTTTGAATCGTGGTATCTAGGTGCTTAGAATTAAGCATCCGTTTAATTAGGGTTTCCACAGCGTGATCTGGTCGTCAAGTATGGTGGTGAATATTGAAGATCAGGGTTCTTGGTGGTGGAGGAGAAGTCGGTAGAGCCGCCTTCCTCGTCGAGGACGGCCAGCAAAAATTCCTCCTAGACTACGGAATAAACCTTGACGAGAAAGATATGCCTAGACTTCCACTCCACGTAAGGCCTGCTGAGATCACAGCACTCGTATTATCGCACGCACATCTTGATCACACGGCTGCAGCACCATACCTCTACATAACTGGGAGGCCTAAGGCTTTTTCAACCAGGCCGACACTCGATGTCGCTAGACTGCTAACTATGGACTTCCTGAAACTGAATGCAGCTGTAATAGAGTACGATATGAGGGAGTTTGAAAACCTATACAATAACACAGTGTTCCTCGACTACGGGGAGAGCTATGAGGAGGAGGGATTTAAGCTAGTCTTCTCTAGTGCAGGGCACATAATAGGTAGTAGCATGACTTACCTTGAAACTAGTAGTGGACGTAGATTAATGTACACCGGGGATGTAAACGACGTAGATACATGGACTCTCGGAGGCGCTGAAATACTGGATACAAGGGTTGATACAATAATAATAGAGTCAACGTACGGGGGTAGAAGCCATCCACCACGCTATGCTGTCGAAGAGAAGCTGATTGAGATAATCGAGGAAACCCTTGATAAAAAGGGTACTGTGCTTATACCAGCTTTTAGCGTAGGGCGTAGCCAGGAGATCGCATCCATAATAGCTCACAAGGCACCGTACGTTGAAGTATACGTAGATGGGATGGTTAAAGATGTCACCGACGTATACCTTAGACATGCAAGGTTCCTGAGGGATCCAGTAGCATTCAAGAAGACATATGAGACCGTGAACTTCGTGGCAAGCTTCAAGGATAGAAAGAGAATCGTGAACACTCCCTGCGTGATAATAGCTTCAGCTGGAATGCTGAAGGGTGGCCCCAGCCTCTACTACTTTAAGAAGCTCTATCAGAACCCGCGTAACTCGATAGTACTAGTCAGCTATCAAGCCCCCAGCAGTAACGGGCATAAAATACTGGAGGCTGGAGAAATCCCTGAGCTCAACACTGGGAGAATTGAGGCTAGGGTTGAATGGCTGGACTTCTCGAGTCACGCTGGGCGGGAAGGGCTTCTGAGAATACTATCCAAGTATAAGAGTGTAGTAGGGAACATTGTAATAGTCCATGGGGAACCAGAGGAGGCTGAAAGCTTAAAGAACACCATAATCGAAAAACTGGATAGCGATATAAACGTATATACTCCTAGTGTAGGCAGCGAGATAGTAGTGTAGTGGAACGCCGGGGCGGGGACTCGAACCCCGGACCACCGGGTTTCCGCACCAGGCTTCTATCCTTTAAGCGGTTAACAGCCCGGCGCTCTACCAAGCTGAGCTACCCCGGCTCCATGAATTCAATAGAGGAGGTAGGGGGATTAATAAACCATTTAGTCCTCGAGAAAATAGCTGCATCTAGATTAAGCTAGCACGGTGTTTTACGGCGACATGAAGTCCTCGGGTTTCGGTGGCTCAGGCTTTAATCCTTTCCTAGTCCTAATCTTCGCTATTAGATCAGCTAGCATGCTTTCAGGTACTGGAGCCCACCTGCTAAAGTCCTGACCCCATATCGCTTTACCAGCTGTTACATTCCTCAGCATGTCAGCTATATCGAAGGACTCTGAGACTGGTATCTCAGCTACTATTCTCGCCCCTGCCTCCATCTGCTGGACCTCTATGAGTTTTCCTCTCTTCTTAGTGATTACTGTTGAAACATTACCTATGTATTCAACTGGGGTTCTTATATCCAGCTTTAGTATTGGCTCAAGTATTGTTGGCCTAGCTGTCAGGAAGCCTACGAATATAGCGTTTCTTACAGCTGGGAATATCTGAGCTGGACCCCTGTGCGCCGGGTCCTCGTGTATTACTGCATCGTGGAGTATTACTTTAACACCGCGTACTGGCTCCATTGCCAGCGGGCCCTCCCTCATCGCTAGCCTGAAGCCCTGGATTACTGTATCTCTAACCTCCCTCAGGTACTGTACACCAGTGGTTAGATCAATCAGGATGTTGAGGTTTTCATCAATAGCCATAATTCTTCTTGCTTCATCAGCATCCCAGCCTGCTTGATCCCTCAGGATCTTTGCTCTCTCGCGTGCATCCATGTCCTCGGTGACTATGCCTTCACTCATTAATCTAATGGTTTCCTCGTTTAGTGGTGAGACGCTAATATAGAACCTGTTATGCTTGTTAGGTGACTTACCCTCGAATATTCTGCTAGCTTCTCTTATGGTCTCCCTGTACACTATGACGGGTGGTGAAGCCACGACGTCCAGCCCGTAGAGATCTTTTAGTAGGGTGAGCGCGATCTCAATGTGTAGCGTGCCGACACCGCTGAGGAGGTACTCGCCTGTCTCTTCGTTAATCTTAACGATTAAGCTTGGATCCTCTAGGTGTAGCTTGTATAGTGAGTCAATGAGCTTAGTCAGCTGCTGCGGGTTCTTTGGTTCTATTGCTACTGTGACAACAGACTCCGTGATCATTCTCAGCCTCTCGAATGGCGTCATGGAATCCTTGTACTTTAGCGAGACAACGGTTTCACCTGACCTCGCTTTATCTAAGCCTAGTGCTGCAGCTATGTTGCCTGCTGCGATCTCATCAGCCAGCTCTCTGTAGGGCCCCATGTACAAGCTTACTTGGAGAACCCTCTGAGGGGATCTAGCATTAACCAGCCATACTTCATCCCCAGCTCTAAGAGTACCCGAGTATATTCTCCCAGTGGCAACTAAGCCGGCGTGCGGGTCAACTCTAATATCGTTTACAAGCATTACTAGCGGGCCATTCGGGTCAGCTTCAATCATGTACTTTGCTACTTCATGGTTGAGGTCTCCATGCCATATCTTCTGGATCCTGTATCTCTGAGCCTCCCTTGGGTTAGGCACGTACTTAACTACCATGTCGAGTATTGCCTCGTGAAGAGGCGCGACCTTCTGTAGCTCTGCAATAGCATCCTTGCCTCTATTGTAGGTATCAATTATATCGGAGAATTTAATCCCCTTCTGCTGTACCAGGGGTATTGTGAGACCCCAGCGGTCTCTCGCCGAACCAAATGCTACCTGGCCCTTCATGGGGTCTAGTAGCCATGTCTTCTGGAACTCCTTGTCCGCGTAGTTAGCTATAAGCGTATTGATATCCTTAACTATCTGAACTAGTCTTTGTTGTATCTCGCTTGGTGAGAGCCGTAGCTCCTTAATTAACCTATCAATCTTGTTTATGAAGAGTATTGGGCGAACCCTCTCCTCTAAAGCTACACGTAGATACATTTCTGTCTGAGTCATAACACCTTCCACAGCGTCTACTACTACTATTGCTCCATCTATAACGCGAAGGGCTCTGATAGTCTTCGACTGGAAGTCCACGTGTCCCGGCGTATCTATCAGGTTTACAAGGTATGGTTTACCCTTGTACTCGTGGTAGAGGCTAACGTTAGCTGCTTTAACAGTCATCTGCCTCTTCTGCTCTACATCAAGGTAGTCGAGGGCTAGTGCTTGACCAGCCACCTTCTCGGAGAGTAGTCCTGCAGCACTTAACAGAGAGTCGGATAGAGTTGTCTTACCGTGGTCTACGTGAGCGGTTATACCTATATTCCTAATCTGCTCAACGTTCTTCATGAGCCTTAACACTTCAGCTGTCTGCTTGTATCTAACCATTAAACACCACCTCTACACCTAGCATTCTCGATCAAGAATATGCTGTTATAAAACTTGAGTATCATTGCGGTTCATGGAGGCTTGATTACACTAATTAAACATCTAGGATCGGTACTTCTCAATCAGCTTCTCGAAAACTACCCTAGCATGATTGATTGCATCCTGTAGTATCTGCTCGTAATCGTATAGGTCGCCGAACGGGCCTGACGCCTCTAGATCCAGCTTTAGGTTTAAGTGGTCTCCTTCAAGCTCTATACTGATAACAGTATTCACGTTGGATCCTTTCGGGAGCTTCGATGAAATGTACTCGAATACCTCGTTATCTAGTCTTAATACTATGCTCTCCATTACATCCAGGCTTACTTCATTAAGACGTATTCTACCCAGCTGTCTACCGGCTGGCTGTGAGGCCATGCTTACTTAAAGCCTCCTTTATCTTAGCTTCGAGCTCGCTGACCTGCTTGTTAACGAAGTCTAGTTGCTTACGGTACTTATCTCTCTTCACTATTAAGAGCTCTTTTCTATCCTCAAGTTCTTTTACTACTTCAGCCTTACTCTTCTTTATGATCACGTGGCCGAGTGCCTTGTAAAGCTCAACGTCATCGCTCGTGTTTTTCAGTGTATCCAGAATGCTCTCTATGTCGCTTAACTCTGCTTCAACAAGCTTTAACTCTGCATCTATTCTAACCTGGTGTTCACGGAGGGTTTGATACTGGACTAGCATCTGCTGGATCTCTGGTGGAAGACTCTTCTCGCTCAACCTTAAGCACCTCCAGTAGCTCTACTAGCATGAGTATCATATTGGTGAAGCTGTTATTTAAGGCTTTTAGGTCACTGGCGTTATCGCATGCTAGTTTAAGCTTTAGCGCTTTCTCCTCAATTACTATCTCGCTGCTACAGTTTCCTGGGATCTCGCTTAGTTCAGGCTTAATGGAGGAGGCTACTGTTTCACCAATACTACTTTCTACTGCTAGAGTGTACTCGACTTCAATACGCTTACTTATATACAGTCACCTCTCTAACCTTGATTAAAGGGCCGACTTGACGGTTTACAGAACTATAGAATCTCATAGTAACAGCCTCACCATCCTCTAAAACGACTTTAACGTCAGGCTGGTTCCCGAGCACCTTAAAGAATATAGCTAGTAGTAGGTCTGCTAGAGTAAAACATAAGTCGGTCGTGCAATTCTCATAATCAATACCAATGCTTCTAGGATTATACACTCTAGTCGACAAGGGATTCTCCCTGGAGAGCCTTACTCCCTTTAACTTGATGACTGCATACCTACTCACCTGGAACAATCCTGTAGATGCTTCAATCCTGTAGACTAATAGCTGTGAGGGGTTTCCACGGCTCTCACATACGATTAGAATATACTGGAGGCCACGCCGATAGGCTTCTGCAGCGAGATCGCTGAGCCTCATTTTACCCCGTGTAATCCTTGCAGAGTACGGTATTAGTGAAGCGAGATCCTTAGTAAAAGACCTAGTCCTCTGGGATGGCCTATGGGATGTCGATATTAGTAGCAAGAATGTTACTCCCTTACAATAACACTTGGGAATAGTTTCGCGGCCTCAGTTTTCGGTAGGTATGCTCCTCCAGCCCATTTAGCACCACACTTCTTACACATCCATACACCGGTTGATACTCTTACAACTCTGCCTGAATGCCCGCAGAACGGGCACGTGTGATCAGCATACCTCTTCTCTAGTATATCACGTACTTTCTTCCTGAGTGTTGAACCATACCGAGTTCCATATCTTCCCGCAATACCTACAATCTTTGTTCTACCCATTTAAGCACCACCCTACTCGAATGCTAATGGCTTCATGTATTCCTCAGGGTTATTTAATACTTTCCTCATTAAATCTATGAGCTCCCTACCCTTGGATACCGCTGTATCTACAGCATTCTCGAGAACCCTCCTCGATAAACCAGTTAAACCCCTCTTCTGTATCCCACAGATCCTTCCAGCTTCATCTACAGCTATTGTGATGAACGAGTCAAGGACAGCCTCCTCTTCTAGTAAGGGGTCTACTACCACGGTGTCACCATAGATCCCCATTGTTACTGTTGCAACAAGAGTGTTTACTGGTAGCTTACCAGTTGTCTCATTATAGTCAACTCGGTAGCCGTCTTCAGTTTTGATAGCTTTAGGTATTCTAGCAGATGCTAAGGCCAGCATAGATGCCAGCATGCTTGCATCAATAATATTGCCTTGATGATCTAGCAGGTATATATCGTTGAAGATAACCCACACTGTTCTCCCTGCCTCTAAGACTAGATCTTCTAGTTTCACAGCCTTCGGTTCTCTTAGGGATCTATCGATTACTCTAGCTACTTCAATCGAGTTCTCGTCCGGAGGCCCGGGCTCGAAGGATGATGATGCTAGTGGAACAAACTCCGCGTGCACCTGGAGGACTCCCTCGTTCGGCCGGTCCTCGAAGGGTTCTCCCAGCTCTAGTTTAACGCCTACTAGTACTTGGGTGCCGCCGAGTCTTACCAGGGAGCTACCTGAAGCCTTAGGTATTGGGTTTAATATTACATCTATCCGCCTGTAGTCGCTTAACCCTCTCCCATCTACTCTCTCACCCTTCCTCAGGGATCTCAGTATGTTTTCAACCTGCGACCGCGGTAATAGGGGTTCCCTGCTTGGTGTGACACTCATTTAAACCACCATGGAGTGTTCAGCTTACTGCTTCAAGCATCTTTAAATACCTGCTGGAAATAGCCTCCTTGGCAACCTTGTATATTTCCTCTACTCCTTTGAAAGCCATATCCAAAGCCTGCTTAAGTTCATCTCTCGTTAAAACACCATTCAGCTGGAATAATACTATTTCACCTAAGTTGGGAGCTATACCCACTGGTAGATCAGCCTCCCCGTACTCGTCTTCTACCTCGTTGATATCTAAGACTAGCACGCCGTTAACCTTACCCACTGCGACACCTATCGCTAGATCCTTCATTGGTATCCCTGCATCGGCTAGAGCGAGTGACGCTGCTGTTAGCCCGGCTGTCCTCGTGCCTCCATCAGCCTGCAGTATCTCTATGAATACATCTATGCTGGCCCTCGGGAACTGGGATGTAAATACAAGGGATTCAAGGGCTTCACGTATAACCTTAGATAGCTCTATCTCCCTTCTAGTTGGCGCTGGTGACTTACGCTCGGTTGTTGAGAATGGAGCCATATGGTATCTTACTCTCAGTACTGCTCTATCAGGTAGGCTTATATGCTTGGGTAAAGCCTCCCGTGGACCATAAACGGCTGCTAAAGCCTTTGTACCACCGTACTCGACGAGAGCACTTCCATTAGCGTTTCTTAACACTCCGATCGCTATTCTTATGGGGCGGAGCTCGTCTGGTCTCCTCCCATCAATTCTTAAACCATCCTCTCTAATTAGTACTGGCTTACCGCTCATACTACCCCCTCAACTTAGACTCTAGAGTAGACCGCACCTCCTCGGTGAGACCACGTATATGCGCCTTTAACTCAATAAGCTTTATCGTGTCTATTAAAACCTTAGTAGTGTATTCATCCTTACACTTCAACCATACATAACCATTCTGAGCTATTGTTATATCACAACCTGTTGTAGAGGTGAGAATATTATACATGCTACCCCTCCTCCCAATTAAACGTGCTACCTTGCTTGGTTTAACCTCAACGACAACACCCTCTGTGATCTTCCCTAAACCTTTCCCCCTAGTGGTTAAAACAGGGTCTCTCGTTCTATCGAATACGGCTATTTTAGCTAGAACGTAGTCGCCTATATCTAGATAGTTCTTTAAGTTGTGGATTATAGGATTGAACCCCTCTACGACATCCTGTCCTGGGAGAACAGCCTTGTAGGGGGCTCTTATATCAACACTCCATGCTGTCACGCCTATCCCGCTTATAACTCCAATGACTAGGTCATCTTTTCTAGGGTAATATACGCCTTCAAGAGGTATCACGTTTAAATCCTCGTTTTCAACGTAGACTATGCCGAGGACATCGCTTATCACTTTATTACCGATCACATATACGTGCTTCTCGGGATACCTCTTTAACTCGCTAACGCTTTCATTAAGTATGGCGAGGCAGTCGCCGGGCCGCACTAGCTGTCTATCAGCTACTAGGATCTTCAATGGAAACCACCATTTAAATCCCATAAGTGTATTTAGTGTGAAGAGGCTTTAATCCTGTTAAGCAGAGCTGTGCGACTACTTCACTTACCAGCAGTAGTAGAGTTATCATTAAGCTTGAAGAAAACACGGCTACTCTTACCCATGCTTCTCTAATTGTTGATATTACTGCTTGAAGCATTAAAACTATTCACCCGACGCTTAGTATCTTGACTTCACCACTACCCTTACTTAAAGCGTTAACTTTATCTATCAGCTCCTGTTGCAGTCCTGCAGGTATCTCTATCTCAGCGTACAGGCTGCCATCCTCACGCCACTGAGTCTTCTTCACGACTCCAATGGATTGAAGCTGCCTGAATGCTCTAGAAGCGTACTCTCCAGGTATTCTCACAGCTACATAGGCCTTCGCGATCTTTATTGGTATTACTCTAGCTAGCTGGGAGACCACGTGCTCTAACTGTTGTTCAGCAGGCTTGTATGGATCTATGGATACTCTAGCCTGCTCCATGGCTAGCTCCAATCTCTTCACTGGGATTGGAAGCTTTGTTTTAGGGTCAATAGCGTTTCTAGCGATCAGGTTGAGTACCTGCATCTTCTTCTCTTCTATAATCCTTCTTCTCTGCTCAGCTGTTAACTGCAGCTCACCATGCTTTATGACTTCTAGGGCGACTACTCTAGGGTCATCTGTTCCAAAGACTTCTCTCATGGATTCCGGGGATGCCTTCAACCCTTTTCTTACATCTTTGTAGACGAAGTCTCCTGCAAGCACATCGTCAATGTTAACCTGCTTCCCCTCCTTAATCTTGAGGGCTAGCTCTGGATCCACGAGGACCTCGAATCTATGCCCTTTAGACTCGTAGCGTGCGATGACAAGTTTATCTTTCACGGTTTAAAATCCCCCTATGAGTAAATGTAAGCGGTAAGTTTCCTACTGGCTCTTTAATTTGCCTTCTTTTTCGAGCTCCTCTATGAGCATCCTAATATCTTTCTCCGAGAGTATCTTGAATTGTTTAGATTCAACGTCGACATACCCGATCTCCATGTAGCTCTCGTAGGGTCTAGCCTCAACTATTCCTGCTAGAGTCTGGACGGCAAGCTTCAGGGATTCACGGGTGTCAAGATTGTACGAGTAGTTCTTCTCGAGGAATTCAAGTACTACATTACTCTTCTCTCCTATTGCTGTAGCATAGTAGCTGAGATACCTGCCACTAGGCTCAGTCATATAGAGCTGTGTCCCCCCGTCATCTACTCCAGCGAAGATCATTGCAACTCCGAAAGGTCTTACACCAGCATGCTGAGTGTAAGCCTGCTTGAAATCACATACCAGCTTCGTAATGTACTCCACAGGTGCCGGCTCATCATAGTAGAATCTATGTAGTAGTGCCTGGCTTATAGCATAACTTACAAGGATTCTTCCATCACCAGCCATCCCAGCGTAGCTGGCTCCTATGTGGTCATCCACCTTGAAGATCTTCTGGACAGTCTTTTCATCTACAAGCGATGTGATCTTCCTCTTCTCGGCTGCTACGATCGCAGCACTCTTAGTTCTCAAGCCTATAGTAGTCCACCCTCTCCTTACAGCCTCGAACGCATATTCTACCTGGTATATTCTCCCGTCAGGCGAGAATATTGTTATCGCCCTATCATACGCTGCAGCCATGGAGAAACCCATGCTTCTACACCACTCTCCAGTTCCTAGCATCTCCTTAATGCAGCCAGGCATTTTTAACCTTGAGAAAGATGCAGGCACATTAATTAAGGGAGTCTAGTAATCACTAAGACCTTGATGATGAAGCCGCTCCAGAATGACCTGTGATTGCTTCGCGACGATCTGACTTTAACTGCAGGCTCGAAGCCCGCTACAGCTAGAGTGCACTAACCCTACAAGAATGAATATATTGTTAATCTAGACCCGTGGTCTTAAACCAGGAGTAAAAATTTAATGCCCTGATCCAAGTATGATTTGATACGAATGCGGGGGTGCCCGAGCTTGGCCAAAGGGGGCGGACTTAAGATCCGCTGGCGTAGGCCTGCGTGGGTTCAAATCCCACCCCCCGCACCTCACTACGGTTGCTAGCTGTATCACCCGGCTTCAACGGCTTCTCTACACTTCTTTAGTGTTCCACAAGTCCTTAACGGTATCACAATGCATTTTGCATCACCGATCGATTTGAGCAAGCCTAGTACTGCTACAGCGTGATCTCGGTAGAGATGGCTAACTCTTACTATTCCTCTCTGCTCTTCCTCCAAGAATAAGATTAGCTGGGGTGAAGCCTTGCTGAGAGTGCTTTCACCGAAGTACCTAGCGAAGACTTCAGTGAAAGTTTTCTCGAAGGCTCTCCTACTAACAGGCTTACTACATGACAGCGTGAAGGCTATATAGCGTTTCCTCAATTTAATAGGCTTCCCCTCTCTCTCAGCCTCAGCAAGCGCGCGGCTGGCTTTCAGCACGCTGCCGGCCTTCCTGTACGCTTTAATAGCTAAGACTAGCGAGAAGAGGGATAAGGCGAGCACTGCAATTACTAGTCCTTCTAGAGTGTCCATGGAGTCCAGTCCACCTGTATTAACTAGAATCAATATTAGCGGATAGAGATTTATGGAGCCATCATTAATCATGTAAGAGACTAGTATATTAAATACCTCGATGGCTCTACCGAACAGTATTATTGCGGATAGTAGTCTTGGAAGCCATGATCTGGGCTGGCGTGGCTGTAATGGACATTAAAGCCTTGGTTTCCGGTATATCGTAGGCTACTTTAAGGAAGCTTACTATTACACGAGGATGGAGAAGATCCCACCAGTCCTCAGCTCCGGAGCCTACTACTAGTTGCACGCCCATTCTAACAGCTAGATTCAGCCTCCTATAGAATCTACCGCCTTCACTCCCACTGAGAGAAGTAAGATCCCTCATGGATACTTCAAGCGGCTTCCTATAGATCTTCATGGTTCTAAACTGCTTCTTATCGAATAGCTCTAAGTTCTCACCAGTCATCATAATTGAATCTATCCTTCCATCGTGAGAACTCCATCTCGCAGTGCTGACTGTTAACGGCACTATTGAAACGTAGCCTTGAAGGTCTCCTGCAAGTACCCTCTTGAGTTCACTGACACTTTCAGCCTTAACTACTACCCTCCCTACTGCTTTAACTCTCCCCGTGAAGCCGTTATGCATGCTACTACACGCTAAGTAGCTGTATCCAAGCC
The DNA here is from genome assembly GCA_026626905.1 of Desulfurococcus sp. Lineage (NCBI taxonomy): Archaea > Thermoproteati > Thermoproteota > Thermoprotei > Desulfurococcales > Desulfurococcaceae > Desulfurococcus > Desulfurococcus sp. The sequence continues at coordinate 10,228 of JAPNUX010000002.1, read as the reverse complement.
TCTCAGCTACTCTTAAAATCTGCTCGTTACACTTGGCAACATTTACATCGATGAACACTAAACCACCCTCGTATATTTCAACCCGTGTTGTTAAGGAGACTTCGAGGGGCTTGAAGCCACGCCTAGTTCCTCCAGGTACTCGAGTAGTCTTCCAGTATCTCTAACTCCCTTGAAGTGGACTACTATTTTAACTACATCATCGGAGTCTAGTAGTCTCGCTTTACCCATGAAGGCATCTTGCTTGCTGAACCTCAACGTTAACCTTCTTGCTTTTTGGTCGAAGCGTAAGTGTATTGAAACTCTTAGAATAGACTTGCTGGTTTCATCCATTATCGATGAAATATAACGTAAAACCTCCTCGCACTGCTCTAGTATTCTCGCTCTAAAAACTGTTATCCTGTTCCCATAGTATCCTGTAGTTGTTTCCTCAGTGAGTATAACCCCATCGCGTAGACTCGGGGGTAGAAGATTCAGTATAGAGGAGCGTACCCTCCCGCAATCCTCTGTTGCATGGCAGAATGCTGAGAGCTCAACAACATGTGGTGCTACTCCTCCTGCTTTCTCTCTACTACCTGCCATGGCTCGCGGGCTCCTCTACTGGCTTCGTGGCGCTTCTTCAGCTCTCTCTCCTTCTGCTTACGCTTCCACTTGTATTTAACCGTGCCTTTAAGTCCACGGCTCTTTCTCAATCCTCTCATCTTCTTGCCTGCGCTTGTAAGCCCTCTGAACACTCTACCTCTATGCTGAGGCTCACATATCCAGCCTACATCAGGATCGTTGCAGATTGATGGGTGGTGGGGGTCTACTAGTATTACTTCATACCAAATGTATCTTCCATCCTCGGCAACATAGTAGCTGTTGAGGACTTCGAGGCCGGGGAATTTTCTAGCCGCTCTCTCCTCAGCTATAAGCCTTGCGCTCTTAGCTGGAGAGTAGCCGTAGACACCCATTCTCTTAGGTCTTCTACCACTATCAGGTCTAGGCCTGTTCAAACCTCCTTTTCTAATTCTAACTCTCGCTATGACGAAGCCTACCTTAGCCTTATACCCTAGGGATCTCGCTCTATCTAGTCTTGAAGGCTTCTCCACTCTAACTACAGATGGCTCTCTCCTCCACTCTACTAACTTCTCTCTTAAGAGGTCTCTAAGCTCTCTATCCTCTCCACTCCAAGCCTTCCTCCAGGCCTCAGCTATATAGTGGTACATGCTTCTACTCATAATCAAACACCACTACTAGTGGCGCATGCGTTGCCAGCACTGGTGCCCTCAAATAGCAACTGCTGATTATAAATATTTCCATTCAGCTAGTATCGTGTATAGGGTTGAAGCCAGATGCCGCCACCAGAGATCCTGGTAGGTATTGTAGGTAAGACTAATGTCGGCAAGTCAACTCTCTTTGCAGCTCTAACAATGATACCAGTTAAGATTGCAGACCACCCTTTCACAACTATAGAGCCTAATATCGGTGTAGGATATGTGAGAGTCCGCTGCGCCCACGTCGACTTAGGGCTGCCAGCGTGCAACCCGCGTTCAGGCTTCTGTATCGCTGGTAACAGATTCATTCCTGTTAAAATAATAGATGTAGCTGGCCTCATACCAGGAGCAAGCAAGGGAAGAGGGCTCGGTAACAAGTTTATGGATGACTTAAGGCAGGCTGACGTGCTAATACATGTTGTAGATGCATCCGGCTCAACTGATCTAGAGGGTAATCCCCAGCCCCCTGGAACCCAGAATCCGGTTGAGGAAGCTGAGAGCATAGTCAACGAGATAAATGAGTGGTTCAAGAACACGGTTATACGTGTATGGGAGTCTAAGATCTCTAGATCTCTTCTCTCAGCTCAAGCCCCCTTGGACTTAATAGCTCAGAACCTCTCTGGGCTGAGCATTGGAAGGCATCACGTAGCTGAAGCTGTAAAGAGGGCGGGGCTTGAGGATAAGCCGCCTAAAGCGTGGAGTACAAGAGATGTAGAGGACTTCGCAGTTAAGCTGAGAGAAGTTAGTAAGCCGATCATCATAGCAGCTAATAAAGTAGACATACCAGTAGCCTTCGAATACGTAGGGGAGCTTAAAAAGAGGTTTGGTGAGGAGAATGTTGTACCTGTGAGCGCGCTAGGAGAGTACATTCTAAGAAAGGCTGCTTCTAGCGGGGTAATCGAGTACCTTCCAGGGGACTCATCCTTCACAGTTAAAGATGGATCAAAGCTAACAAGCGAGCAATTGAAGGCACTACGACTTGTAGAGAATAACGTCCTCAAGCGCTACGGTTCAACAGGTGTTCAAGAGCTTCTTAACACAGCTGTCTTCAGGAAGCTCGGGTTTATCGTAGTATACCCTGTTGAAGACGAGAACAAGTATACTGATCACTATGGAAACGTGCTTCCAGACGCATACTTAGTCCCCAAGGGTATTACTGCTAGAAAACTAGCTTACATGGTGCACACAGAGCTCGGCGAGAGCTTCCTCTACGCTATAGATGCAAGGAGTAAGAGGAGAATTGGGGAAAACCACATCCTGGGAGATGGAGATGTAGTGAAAATTGTAGCAGCTAAGTCTAAACCCAGAGCCCACTCTGAGAATGCAGGCTAGAATCTAACTTATTTGAGAGCTACTTTATGCTCCAGGATATCCCGCCAGCCAAGGACTCCAGGCTAGTTTAATCCTTCTCCTCGACGCGTGCTTCCAGGCCTGCATTACCCCTGAGGAGTCTATTCAGTGTCCTCCAGAACTTCCTAGCCTCCTTGTAGTAGTAGTCGTCCTCTTTTCTCCTCCCGAAGTATTCTAACCCTTTCTCTTCTAGAATTCTCCTAAGCCTTACTCCCTCTTCTACGCTCAGCTCTTCGTGTTTAACAAGGTAGTCGAGGACTTCTAGGGCTTCCTCTACAGTTTTACAGCGTCTTATGTAGTCTATTGCTGAAGGTAGATACCCCTTCCACGGGTCAATGTAGCTTGCATCAAAGATTATCTTCAAGTCTCCTTCGCCTTCACCGTCAAGTATCTCTCTAGCTAGATTCGGGTACTTCTCTTTGAAATCCTCTATTCTGTATGTTCTCGTCATCTCTCCTCCACTACACTTTAATCTAATTAATCCCGGCTTTTATTCCTACTCTCCCCGCTACCATAGTATATGGTGTTAGATTCAACATCCCTGTAGACTACTGTACCCGGCATGATCCAGGCGCCACTTCCAATCTTAACGCCTGGTGAGATCGATACGTTGACTCCTATTGATGCACGGGCCCCTATTACAGCTCCCATTTTAACTCTACCCGTGTCCTCGATGTGGTTCTCTATGTTCATTTTAATTGTAGCTCTATCAAATCTAAGGTTAGCTATGATTGTCCCAGCAGCTATGTTAACCTCCTCGCATATAATGCTGTCTCCTATGTAGGCGAGGTGTTTTGCTTTTACGTTCTCTAGTATCACGCTCTCCTTGACTTCAACACTGAATCCTATCTTCGAGCCGCTGCAGACTACGGTCCAAGGTCTTATCCTAGCACTCGGGCCTAGTTCAACGTTTCTATCAATGTATGCCGGCCCCTCTATTATCGTGAAGGGTTTTACTACCGCATCCTCCCCTATGTATACATCTCCAGTAATGTATACAGGCTCCACGATTGATCCCTTTATGATCCTTCCTTTTAATTCCTTTAGAGCCATCTTGTTAGCTTCAATAATGTGCCATGGCCTGCCGACATCTATCCAAGTTGACTCGGGTAGCTTGGCTACTCTCACTCTAATACCTCTTCGACTCATGTTATTTACGATATCAGTGAACTCTAGCTCGCCTCGCGGGCTGGGCTGTATATCACTGTTCTCCACGATATCTCTCACCTTCAACTTGTATATGCCGCTATTAACTAACCGTGATGGTGGTTGAAGCGGTTTTTCCACTATGGTCTTCAGGAACCCATTCTCCTCGACTATAACACCGTATTTCTCTGGATCGCTTACCTCGGCGGCGACGAGAACACTTCCTTCAATTCTGGCGATCTCTGGTATTACGTTTACAGAGGAGTAGATGTCGGAGTATACTATAACTACATCCTCATCGTGATCCAAGCCTTCAATCCCCTTTATAACAGCGTCTCCAGTACCTAAGGGCTTCTCCTGCTTAACAAACCTTACTTTGAATGGATGCTTGTAGCTTTCAACTAGGGTTCTAATAGCGGTATCCATGTATCCAACAACGATTACAACTTCATCTATCTCTCTAACTGAGGCGAGTCTCTCTAGATGCCAGAGTAGTAGGGGTTTACAGAGGACTGGGACTAAGGGTTTGGGGCGAGTCTCGGTCACAGGCTTCAGTCTAACACCGTTTCCAGCAGCTAGTATAACTGCCTTCAAAAATCCTCCCTCAGCTAGTATGTTCCTGCTGCTCGATAAAATATACTTAACGCTAAACTATCAAATAGTAGTATTCAAGTAAATCTACTACTAACTGTAGAACCAGACTACCCGATTCAAATAGTCTTCATGCTTATGGAAAAACCCAGCTACCCGAGGAGCGGGCGTGAGGCTTTCAGCCTAGCTGTGGTGTAGCAGCAGGCTTAGGCTCCACGGATACTGGCGGCGCTGCTAGCAGCTTCGACTTATATACTTCAACTCTTCTAATCGGGTATATTTTTCTCGCTAGCTCAGCTATCTCACTCGAGATCTTGTAGCTTAGTATCTCCTGGAGGAATTCGTCTAGTGTCAGCTCGCTCGCCTTCTTGAGTATGTACTCCCTCATAATCTTTCTGATAGCCTTCTTCTGGGTTGTCTTGCACCTATAACTTGTCAGCGCTATTATAGTTACACGTAGCTTGTATCCATCCTTGGTTGTCACGTCAACTATCCCCTGGATCTTGCTGCTCTTCCTTCTCACTAGGCTCTTAATGTAGTCTCTCGCTAGCTCGTGTCCTTTAAACCTTGTTAAAGCCTTGTTCCCTTCCACACTCGTGACCTGGAAGTATAATTTAACGTGGACTTGTGTTATATCACCGGTTATATCGTAGAGTGTTGTCTCAACAACTCTCCCGATCAGTTTCTCAGGGGTGTCGGCGGGGGTTGTAGCTACTACTATGCCGCCGAGTGATTGTGGGACTACTACATCATACCACTTCTTAAGCTTCCATTTATCTCTCACTACAGCTCTACGCCCTGAAGACATTTTAGTCAGCCTCTAACCATCTAAATCAGGCGGAGTAATGCCTTAAAGGGATATTTAAATTCTCAGGCAGTCCCCTCAATTACAGATTCAAGCATTGCCAGCAGGTTTAGTATCTCGCTGATTGTAGAGCGTGCTGTTTTAAAGGCACTGGAGAGTCCACCCTTGACGCTTACTTCAACCTTGTACAGGTTGCTGCTGATAGTCTCCGAGATCCTGATCTCCTCTCCAGCCTCCAGGTTATCTGGGTGTAGTGAGGAGTATACTGCTTCAACGAACTCTCGAGGACCGCTAATAGTTAAGCATGCTATGCAGGAATGCCGGTCTTCTACTTTACTACGCATAACTGCACCTCATCGCACCTAGCGTAAGCATCTTCTGGTTTAACACCGATTCTCAAGAGCTCTCTCAGCTCTGTCACCTTTACTCCTTCATGTAGTATTAGAACGGGCCTTCCCTGTGGTAGAGCGTTAAGATTACCTAGGATATCTGCAACTATCCCCGGTCTCTCGAAGAACTCTTCTACATCAATATACTCGCTTCTATCAGCCAGCCACTTCGGTATTGTTATTCCGAGCAAGCTAGATGCTTCCTCAATGTGTTCTTCGTAGACTGTAAGCATGGAGGGTATTAAGCTTGAATCAACACTGACCCCGATAACATATAGTGGGTTGCGTTTCTCTAAGCTGTTGAAGACTAAGAGGGCTCCCATAGCTTCACTTAACTGTAGCTTTAAACCCTCGAAGACCTCGCTGGATACTATGAAGTCGCCTAGCAGCTTGTTTGAAAGCTCTCCTACATTCACGTTTAGGACTCTAGCCAGCTCTCGCAGAAACTCAAGTAGCAGTATCATCTCCTTCTCGTTGGAGGCATCAAGCACCCTGAGCTCCTCGGGATTCCTCTTGAAGATCCTCTGGGTGATCTCTTTTATGGGTTCAATATTACCTGTTAAGCCAGGCATGAATGGAATAAGAGTTCTTTTAAGCGAGCGCGCTAACCCTAGTCTATCAACTCCCCACGCCCTCAGCATTGACGGGACTTCTACAAGCTTTTTACTGCTAATCAGCTCTCTTAGAATCCTGTCTTCAACACCCTTGAACTTACCTTCCCTAAAGACGTATAGATTCCTGTATAAGCCAGCAATTATAGCTAGTACTTTATCCCACCACTCGATCACAAATAAGTCGTCGAGCAAGCTGGCAATAATACCTGTAATAGAGCTCTCCCCCGTAAAAACTAGCGAGACCTGCCTGCTCCCGCTGACAGGCGGTAGATTCAAGAGAATTGATGGTTCATCCCTGTCATCTAGGAGCAACTTGGGATCCAGGGAAACCCTAGGCGACTTATTATGCTCTCTAAGAGTCTTCAAGAGAATGCTTGCAGCAATCAGAGAGTCGAGCGACGTATCGGGCACTATCCTTATCTTCTTCTCCTTAGTTAGCACTGAGACCAAGTCTCCTCCACTGGTAGCCTTACTCAACTCATCCACCAAGCATAATCTAAGAGACTACAGTCATTTAACCACATGAAACTAGAAAGTTAACGTGAGTAAAAAAAGCTGGAATAGAATAATAGGATTAGCGTTTCCTTAATAGCAGTCCTCCTAGAATAGCCCCGACTACTAGTGCTAGCACAACTACTAGTATAAGCGAGCTAGTATCAATAGTTTTAACAGTTAGCGTCGTGGTTTCAGTCTCCATTAAGGTTTCGGTTCTAACCTCGGTTACCTTTACAGTATTCGTTGAAGTTAACGTAGTAGTCGATACTCTAGTCTCCACTAAAGTTTTTGTTGCCGTCTCAGTAAATACTTCTGTAGTAGTTGTAGTCACTAGCCTTGGCCCTACTATAGGGAGAACAATGCCTGTAGCATTAAGGGGTGGTGCAATCCCTAGGATATATGCTATCGTTGGGGCTATACTCGTCGAGCTTATATAGCCTAAGCGTCCAGGAGTAATGGAGGATCCTATCGCACTAAATACTGCGAGTAGTTGAGGGTAGAATGGTAAGTCTGCATGTGTTCCAGTTATAGTTTTAAGTGGAATAGCAGGCGAGAATATTATGCCTTCACCACTACTCTTATTGATTACAAGGCTTGTAGAGGCAGAATAGCCTGGTCTCAGGCTGAACACCACGTCGCCTACGCGGTCACCGTAGAGTCCTAGTATCCTTGCCTCCTCTCTCCTCATGATTAACCCGAATACTGGTTCCCCGGTTTCCGGGTCTCTAATACTCGCCAGAGCAGACATTACTTTTCTGACAACATCCTCGTACTCCGACTGCCCTACGACCCTATTTTCTTCTCTATCCTTCAAGTTCACGAAGATCTGGTTTGAACCTGTGTAGTATGCTTTCACGGCACTCCAGAGTATATTGCCTTTTTCATCAACGCTTATCAATCCTGCATTATACAGTATACTGTTAATGTTAACCAGCTTTTTAACCGGCCACTGCCCGTGATCTGAGACTACTACCACCACGGTTTTACTGAGGTCGACGTTTTCAAGTATTGCCTTCAGGATCTCATCTGCCCACTGGTGGGCTCTTACTATATAGCTCCAGTATAAGCTAGCCTTGCTTTCATCGTAGTAGGGCATGCTAGGGTCAACTAGGCCTAGGAATTGATGGTAGACATTGTCTACTATAGGGGTGTAGCTCATTAGTAAATCCCACTCCGTATTCTTCAGCAGGTATAGCGTGAACTCCTTGAAGAACTCGTTAGTGTAGTGAACTGTCTCCATGTATGTCTCTGGATCAAACCACTCGTTTACAAGGCCGAACCAATCTCCATCCGTGATCATCCCGGTTTTCACGACCACGTTATTCCAGACCTTCCATGCTAGCTCGTAGTTGTTGAACCAGCTGCCGTTGAACGGCCTCATGAGGCTTCTATACAATCTGAAGTTCTCGAGACTCAAGTTCAATGCTTTAAACAGTGGAGCCACAATATACTTTACGCTTCCCACAGTTATGGTTGTATTTACAGGCTTACTCCACTCGCCCTCGCCAAGTACAGCTACAGCTTTACGTAGATCTTTCTCTAATGGCACAATAGCTACTTTATCAGGGTACCCGTCACCATTGATATCGGCTAGATACAGATACCACTTGTCGTCGCCCATAGGTATTTCCGCTTCAAGTGCAAGGCTTACTCCACCGAGTACATCGCTGACGCCACTCCAGTTCACCGCTTCCTTGAAGTTAACTACTCTGGCAGCCTTCACGCTGGAGTTGCTTGTGTACAGCGTGGAGTAGGATACTGGTATGAAGCTATCATAGGGATTGAATAGTATTGAAGTGTTAACTCTACTAGCCCAGTATGATGGAGTACTTTGAGGAAATGCAGCTACAACTGCCTTTAAGCCTTGACGTTCGAGAGTAGCCCATAGTGGTTCAGCTTGAAGATTGCTTCCATCGAACCCGGATACCACCTTGTTGACTGCTGTACCCGGCAAGTGAATATTATTGCCTGTAATACCGGTTGTACCTGGTGGAGCACCTGTAGATATAACTGCATGTGATACTGATGTCTCAGAGGGGAAGCTTACAATCATGCCTGCTGCTACAACAACATTCTCCATAACCTTCTTGAATCCGGGTAGCAGTCCCTCCTCTGCAAGCTTCATGGTATAATCTATGCGGGCAGCATCTATGCTTAACAAGACGACTTTCTCAGCGAATTTAACTCTACCTCCTACTCCACTAGCTGATGCAGGTGTTAGGGACGACGGTGCTATTACGAGCGAGGAGGTAAGGAGAGCTGCAATCAATATTAATGTAACTGCATTACCATGGAACTTCACGCTAGACTCCCCTTAAAACAAAGTCTAATGCTGAGTAATTATTAAGGTTGCTCTACTAGTTGAAAGCAGCCGTGTGGAGACATCAGCCGGCGTGAGAGTATTCCAGCTAGAAGCCTGCTTTCCCATCAGACTTCTTGAGTATAAGCGTGTGGAATGGATGCCTCCAGCAATACTTCCCGCTAATAGCTTTAGAAGCCTTTGTTAGTAGCTTGTTTTCAGCTTCTATCATGCTTTCTAGAATACTGTATGATTCGTCTTCTACGCATTTTCCCTCACTATACTCTAGTATCAACGGCTTCAAATATTCTTCCTCGATCCCTCGTACTCCATTAATATACTCTCGTACTACCTGGCTGTAATAGCATGACTGCAGGAGTGATTTAAGCCTTCTATGCACCCACCAGTAGTTTTCAGGATTATACTTGTTACTCGTCTCCTTGAAGCTTACGGGAGGATTAAAGCCGAAGGGTATGGGCTTATACGCTGAGAGACATGGGTACGGTGAAATAGATGCTAGGATTAATGGTTTACAGCCGGGTTTCAATGCCACGATCATTGATGCAGCAGTATGAGAGGGCCGCAGGAGACCTCCGTAATGCATGCATATATCCCTCGTGGATCCTCGTGCTGGATGGTAGGGTTCCCTGCTATGACTTCTCAATATACTCATGAAGTCCTCTACTGTGAGTTCCCCCTTCTTCTCTAAGAGCTTCGTGTACGTGAACCTTCTTCTCTCTCTTCCACGGGCAAGCCAGGTGTAGAGTCTATCACTATAACATTATTGAAAAGTTGAAGCCCTCCTTACTGCAATTGTATTTTTCTACTCCATGCTTTACTAGCTCCGGGGGGATAGATCCTAGTCATCGCTGATCGTTAACGCGTTGGAAGCGGAGTATACATCGCTTACTCTTTTAGCAGCCCAGAACTCACCGGCAGACTCAATAATCCATGCTTCACTAGAGTCCACTATCAGGTAGGAGTTGTGGTATCTAAAAGGCTTCTCATAGCTATAGTTTCCACCCTGTCCGGGACTCTCAGTTAACTCAATTACTACTTCTAAGGCCTCTCTAGCGCTACGGCTTCTCTCGAGAGTTAATCTAAGTATATCCATTCCAAGCAAGCCGCTATCCTTATAGGGTTCCCTAGTGAAAACCGCTACGTTACCCATTACTACTCCATGCTCATTAACTCCCATTTCAGCACCATAAGTCCACCATGGACGAGACAGTAGTACAGCGTAAGTCTCTTTGACATGCTTTACAAAGCCGCTGGTTGCTTTAACT